>JAIFKQ010000023.1 GCA_020049515.1 Paludibacter sp.
TAACCAGTGGTATGTTGCCACTATTTATGGCGATGCTGCCAATGCCGATTGGAAAGAAAACCCAATGGCCTATCAAATCAAAAAGGTGGTGATAAATACAAAATCGGTATTGAAACAAAAACTTGCCCCAGGAGGCGGTGTAGCCATTAGCATAAAAAAAGCGACAAAAGAAGACATGAAGGGATTGAAGAAAATATGATGTTTTTTTATCACATTCATTTATTATAAAATAACAAAACCTCTCTTGATACAGATTTGTTATATATAAAAATGGAAACAATATGGGAACTCCTTTAATTTTCATCTTCATTGCTATTTTAGCACTGATGTTGTTGATTTATCTTGGGCTATTTCTGTCGAACAATCCACATCATAATTCATTGACCTTGTTAGCTACTTTAGCATTCATTTTTGTATTGACAGGTATAATTTTTGGAAAAAACCAATACATTAGCTATGGTTTGATAGCCGCTGGAGTTATAATTGCTATTGCTGATATTATAATTAAAATAAACAACAATAAAAAGGCTGAATAGTAGAAAATACTAAAATTGGTGTTGCAGTTTAAAATAAATTGAAGCATAGAAACGGACAATTCCCCAACAGAGAATTGTCCGTTTGTCATTTTATTAATCCATATTTGGACTAACTTTGAGAAATTATTCATACATTTGTGAAACAGAAAATTGTTGTTAAACGTATTGATACAACGCAACCGTTCAGACAAAAAAACACTCGAATCATCAAACCAATTCCATGCCACCATTAGCCGAACGCCTCCGCCCGCAAACACTTGACAATTACATAGGACAAAAACATTTGGTAGGCGAAAAAGCTATTCTGCGCCAAATGATTGAGTCGGGACGGGTAGCTTCATTTATTCTTTGGGGTCCTCCGGGAGTGGGTAAAACTACCCTTGCCAAAATTATTGCCAACAAACTCGACCGACCCTTTTATACGCTAAGTGCTGTAACTTCGGGCGTGAAAGATGTGCGTGAAGTAATAGAAAAAGCCAAATCCAATCGTTTTTTCTCGCAGGGCGGCAATCCCATTTTATTTATCGACGAGATTCACCGTTTCAGCAAATCGCAACAAGACTCCTTGCTCGGCGCTGTGGAAAATGGAACGGTAACGCTGATTGGTGCCACTACCGAAAATCCGTCCTTTGAAGTCATCACTCCGCTCCTATCGCGTTGCCAGGTGTATGTGCTGAAGCCTTTAGAGAGTGAAGATTTGCTGGAATTAGCGCATCATGCCATCACCACCGACTCGGAACTCAAGCATCGTGAAATTGTGCTGGAAGAAACAGAATCATTGCTCCGCTATGCAGGTGGAGATGCCCGTAAACTACTGAATATATTGGAATTGGTGGTAAATGCGGAAGAAAATGAGAAGGTGATATTCACAAATGAAATTGTAACCGAACGATTGCAACAAAACCCATCTGCCTACGATAAAGATGGCGAAATGCATTACGATATTATTTCAGCATTTATCAAATCTATCCGTGGCAGCGACCCCGATGCAGCCGTTTATTGGTTGGCACGCATGGTGGCTGGTGGCGCTGCTGCCGAAGATATTGGATTGGCTAACCCAAATGCATTATTGCTTGCCAATGCTTGCTTTGATGCGTTGCAAAAAATTGGCTGGCCCGAAGGTCGAATCATTCTGGCAGAAGCTACCATTTATTTGGCCGCATCGCCCAAGAGCAACTCAGCCTATTTGGCCATAGACAATGCATTGGCAATGGTAGAACGAACAGGAAATTTGCCTGTACCGCTTCATTTGCGCAATTCGCCCACCAAATTGATGAAAGAACTGAACTATGGCAAAAACTACAAATATTCGCACGATTTCCCGAATCATTTTGTGGAACAACAGTTTATGCCAACTGAACTTATGAAAGAGCAGATATGGAAAGTGCAAAATAATCCTACCGAAAGTAAATTGGGCGATTGGCTGAGAACGCTTTGGAAAGGGAGATATTGATTTAAAACTTGAAAGTTTTTGAACTCAAATTATCATCAAATTCATCACGATTAAATTTCAACACGATTAACGAAAAAAGGGAAATAAGTTCTCACTTATTTCCCTTTATTAATATAAAATTACTGCTTACTTTTTTTATCTAACGGCTTGGTATATTTCAAAGGTACATATTCAAGCGTTACAACCGATGGGTCTAAATCTAGAATTTGGGTATCGGATGTTGTGAATCTCTTAATCATATAATAAAGTGATAAAATAGTCTTCTTTACAGCAGGCAAATCTAAATTTCGATTTATCCGTTCAACCACCACAAAACGGAAATCGCCCTCAATGTTGCTTTCTTGCAAGGATGGGTAACGACTCATGAGGTCAACTTGTCCTCTTTCCTCCATTTCTTTGCAAATTAAATGCACAAAAGCATCCATGTGTGCCCCTTGTTTGAATCCAGAGTAAACATCAAGTCGAAAAATCTTTTTGTCAACATAAGTCTTTACATGGTATTTAAATTGATAGGGTTCATCACTTCTGTGCAGATAGACAAACCAATAAGTATCAGCTCTTTTGGGTTGCTTTTTTATCAATGAATAAATGACTTTACTATCCATTTCGTTAGGGTATTTGGCACGGGTTACATATACTAAATGGGTTGCAAATTTTGGTATAGTTTCATCGACACTTATTCTATCTAGCGCATCTACCAATGGTTTAATAGGCTCATAATTAGCACATCTATTTTTAACCCGTCGGCCATTGTACCAAATCATCATTATAATAAACAAAAAACCGGCAATAAGTATGGTAGCAAAACCGCCGTGAGCAAACTTCAACATATTTGCAAAAAAGAAAAATCCTTCAACGGTAATAAAAAAAGAAGTCAACGGAATACTCATCCACAATGGTTTGCGTAGGTGTTGCAAATACATAAATAGTAATAAAGTGGTCATCATCATGGTAATAGTGATAGAAAGTCCGTAGGCTGCCTCCATATTTGAAGAAGATCCAAATGCCAATACTATAATTATGCAAAAAAACAACAGAGCATGATTAACGTCTGGAATATACATTTGACCTTTAATTTCGGTGGGATATTTAATTTGTATATTTGGCCATAAATCCAAAGAAACAGCTTCACTAATAATTGTAAATGAACCACTTATAAGCGCCTGACTGGCAATAATAGCTGCCAAAGTAGCCATGATAACACCAACAAAAGAAAACCACTCGGGCATGATGGTAAAAAATGGATTCACATCCCGGACCATCATTTGTGGGTGACTAATTATCCATGCACCTTGACCCAAATAATTCAGTATCAGCGTTATTTTTACATAAATCCACGAAATGCGAATATTATGCAATCCACAATGCCCCAAATCGGAATACAGGGCTTCGGCACCTGTAGTACAAAGAAAAACTGCTCCCAAAATAACAAGTGCATTGGGTACATTTTTCAATACCAATAGAGCATAATATGGATTAAAAGCTTTCAGAATAATAGGATAATGAATGAGCGCAAAAATTCCCAAGATGCCTATCATGGTGAACCACAAGAACATAATTCCACCAAATGATTTCCCCAAACGGGCTGTTCCCAAAGGTTGGATAAGAAACAGGAATACAATAATAGCTATTGTTATGGGGATAATTGGTATGGATGGAATTAATGCATTTAACCCTTCTACAGCAGAAATTACGGTAATGGCAGGCGTAATAATTCCATCGGCCAATAAAGTGGCCGCACCAATGGCAGCAATAACATAAGCCCAGCGATATTTCTTTCTAATTAATGCAAAAAGTGACAATATTCCACCTTCACCACGGTTGTCAGCACGAAGGGTAACTAGCACATATTTTACGGTAGTTTGAAATGTCAGCGTCCAAATGATACATGAAATGGCACCTATAACATAATCAGGATTCGATTTTTGCCCCGCTGGCAATCCATTCAAAATGGCTTTCATTACGTACAGTGGCGAAGTTCCTATATCTCCATACACGATACCAATTGCCATAAACAAGCCCATAATACCAAAGGGCACTTTGTGATGTTGCTTCATCTAATTATATATTTAAAAAAACCCGACAAAAGTACATAAAAAAAACGCTTCTAGTAGCCAATAACAACTCATTTAACTATTCCAATACTTGATTTGTAAATAAAAATGTAATTTATTCAATATATTGTAAGGTGTCAAGCTTAAAACAACACAGCACTTTCAAAATCAAGCATTCAGAATCAATATTCTAACTTATAAAACAATCTCTTACCAATATAAATCAGAATAAAGAATATTACATTTGTTTACAGTGTCCGCGATAGCAATCGGGGAAAGATTTGCAACATTCAATTTGCAAAGTAGTTGAACTCGATTGCAATGACTATCGGGTACAATTATAAGAAATTAAAGAGTTATAATCATTCTGTTTGCAGGGCATTTTAAATGAAATAAGGGTTTTCAAGATTTATAAACCCATTTTGGGGGATAACAACCTTAGGAATTATCATTAAATAATGTACTCAATTTAAATGTCAATCCTTCATTCTAAAAATTTAATTCCTTGTGATTTTTGGATTAAGTATTTTTTTTGACAAGTACAAGATTTCCACAAATAAGAGTAAAGCGCAATCCACGATAGCTATTGGGATAGCGCCTTAACGTTAAAAAATATTGTATTGAAAACAGATTTGTTTTAAGCAATAAATGAGCAAGCAAATTGTCAACGATTCCTTAGTCGTCAAAATGAACCGACACAACAGATCTTTCCTTATTTATAGAGGTGAGAATATGCTTTATATCAGCACACTAAAAAGAATTAAAAATATATTTAAATTGCGTGCAAAAAAAACTCATCAATTTATCAGAAAAGCATCAGTAGAATATATTAACGGCATAAACTGAGAACATAGATGCTTGCGTTAAATAGCAAGGTCCAAAAATTAAAAAATCTGGACTCGAGTACAAACACCCGATTCCAGATTTACTAAATTACAACACGAATTACTTTTTAACGAAACGGATACTTCCTAACTGAATTCCTTCAGATGTTTTGATAGTAGCAATATAAATTCCAGGATTTAAATTGCTTACATTTAGCACATTAGAATTGCTTGAGGTAATCACAGATTTTCCTGCGATGTCATATACATTAATATTGGCACTTGACATTGTATTCACGTTAATTGTGTTGTTATTAATGACCGTGGCAACCAAAGCTGAAGGTGGCGTTGAGGATATAATACTCTCAAAAGCGCCAATATCATAAGCATTACCGAGTGGTGCCGTATTGTTATAAAAGTCACGTGCACCGTTGCTAATTCCATAAAGTGAGAGCAAATCTAAGCCAGCGTTTATAGCAGGCGAAGAAGTTTCTAATGCATAAGCATCTAGCAAATTTGGTGGGTTTGGATACACAATGGCATTGAGCCCCACGTTGGTGAGTAATGGGTTAGCAACTATCCCTGTGGCTTTAGCACCATTTTTCTCATTGGAAGTAGCCGTGCGCCAAGAGTCCAAATCTGTATAGGTAACACCCTGATATTGTATCTTAAAACTTCCTCCAGTACTCCAATACAAATTACCTTCAAACTTAGCACTAAAGCCAGCAGGAATACTCACCAATGGAGTGCCACCAGTTGTTTGAAAAATATTGTTGTAAACCTTCACGCCATTAATACCGGTATATCCTCCGCTACTTTGCATATAAAAAGCTGCTTCGGTGCTGTTGGTTGCCGACGGTGTGGCGTAAATGGTGTTATTATATATTTCTAATCCCTCAAAAGTAGTATTTGCACCCTTGTAAAATGCAATGGAGGCAGCATTGGTTCGGCCATCATTTTCACTAATATTATAGCGCATAACATTATTGCCCCAAGGGCGAGCATTATCGAACTGACAAAACAAGAATCCAGCACCCGCATTGTTGTGTGAATAATTGTATTGAAATTTCGAATTGGTAATCCCTCCGTCAAAATCAAAGCCAAAACCATCAATACCTGTACCATTCGAATTATTATAACTCTCACATTTTTGAATTACAATATTGTTGCAAGCCCAAGCCCAAATACCACCTGGCCCTCCAATGTGGGTATTGGCTGAACCATTGTTGTAACTAACACAATTTTCAATCAATCCACCATCTACATGCGACAGAACAATGCCACTTCCTCTATGGCTAGAGGCATCAGCATAGCCAGGCATATCGTGAAGTTTACAATTCTTTATGGTAATGTTGTGGTGAGGAAGCCCTACACTGCTTTGGGTTACTTTGTCGCCATACACCACAATGCCTTTATCTTTAACATGATGAACATATACACCGTCCACCACCAGATTGTTAAATCCAGTATTGGAAGTGGAAGCAGGCATAGAATTAATAGCCAGACCCGTGGTGCCATACTGTGTAATTTCCAAGTCTTTGATAAGGATATTATAAAATTGTACATCGCCCAACGGATCTACTTTAACCCATACTCCACGCGAAGTACTTGTATTGATACCGGAGCCCACAAAAATCAAATTAGAGAGCGTAAAACCCTGTGTATTATAAGCAATAAGGCCTTCCGCAGTAGAATTGATAGTAGCTTTGCCAGTGCCATAAGATGATATTAAAACTGGATTATTCTTGTCGTTGGCATCGCTTGCGTCTAGGTTTATTGTACCCGAAAAAGATGCACCGCCTTCAAAAAGAACAGATTCTCTTGGTTTGATATTGATTGTATTCAATTTTGAAATACTTGCCCATGCATTGAGAATGGAAGTGCCAGAACTGGCATCATTTCCGGTGGAGCTAATATAATATGTATTTGGCGTATAAGGCATTACATCAGAAAGTGTAAGGCCAAGACGAATTTCGTCAACTGTCAATTTAAGCTGACCAGACCTCCATTGTAAACTCGAAATAGAGCTACCGACTGCTTTTGAAATTGTTTTAGTAGGTGTGCCAAGCGAAACACCCAAGGTAGGATTAAACCAAACATCAATAATTGTATTAGAAGCGTCTGTAAAAGTAAATTTTACTACAACATAAACCGTAGTGTTAACAACAGCCGCGCCAAGATTTTGACCATCGAATCGCCATTGCGAGCTAGATAAATCGAAAGATAAATCAGATTGCCCCTTAAACATAAATTGACTCGAGGCTGCAATATCATTTGTATTCAGTAATACGCTAAAATATAATACGTTTGAACCTGCGGCATTATAACCCAAGTTGGCTGAATTTGCACCCCCAATTCTTGAATTCAAAAATGGGTCGGTTGTCATATAACGATAAATGGCTGGTTGCCCACCCCAAGTTGTATTTGCTGTGTTACTGCTTAGTGCATTCCCAGTGGTAGTAAGTGTACCGCCACTATTTGCATAAGTTAGTCCAGTAACTACCTTTACATCTGCACCCCAAGTATTTCGAAGTCCTGTGCTTGTACCTGTAGGTGTACCTGTATTAGACGCAGGTAAGCCATTGCCAATAGATGCCGAACTTAATCCACCATCTGGGTCAGAATTAAATAACCCAAGTGTGTAAGTCGGGATAGTTAAATTAGCACCACCCGCTTGACCATCAGATGCAGGTTCATAGACTATTAACTGTGCTTTAGCAGTTATGGAAACAAGTAAGAAACAAGCTATAACAAGCGAAAGGAAGTGTTTTTTCAGATTCATGAGATTGAAAATTAAGTATGTGATTAAAGAAAAGTTTGCGTATTTAAATTTAATATGATATTGACTTTAATTTGAAGTTAATAATTCTATTTTTTTGATTAATTTTTAGGTCAAGATATTTTTTACATGGATATAAAAAAAACCATCTTATTTTATTATAGTAAAGTACAAAAAATTTAAAGTCTAGGCTGTATTTCTAAAGTCTATTGCAAAAGTACAAAAAAAAATCTCACTTATACTCAGCACTACAACATTAAATCTAAATACAAATTCATCAAAACAAAAAAATAGACCCTATTTAGTACCTTATCTATAAAATTGATATTTTTTCATAATAGTCTAATGTATTTCATATTATCAGGTATTTATTGTGGAATAATAATCCTAGAATTATCTTTCATTATGCCGACAAATCGGCAGGTTTGGAGAAGCAGAAAGTGCCTTTTTGGCGATATGGAACATCCCGAGAAGCGGGAGTCGCAAGGTTATAAAGCCAGGACACCTATACCCCTTTGGGTACTTTCCACTACCTCATGATTGAATGAAATCACTTTACTTGAGTGTCAAAAAATCAATAATGGTAATTTATTGGTGGATGTTTAAAAGAAACTTGTTCAATCAATGTTGAACCTATTTTTTGAAGAAATCAAAGACTCAAGTACTAAAAATGAGTTAAATGGGGAAATGTACAACATGAGGAATATTTCAATTTTCCCGTTTACCTCCACCACTATATCAAATAAGGTAACAATTAGAATTCAGAAGGAATCAATCGAAGAAATCAACAAATGCAAATTAGGAACACGAAACACTAAACGTCAAAAAAACTCTTCGCACTCCACCATTTCCCAACCGCAGTAAATTACCCGCAGCAAATGAAGTGTGGTATTTCCTTTGGCAGAAAGTATTCTTGGGTCGGCGGCATAGCGTTGCAACTGTTCGGTGGCTTCGGTATTTAGCTTTTGTACCAGTGCTG
>JAIFKQ010000167.1 GCA_020049515.1 Paludibacter sp.
TATGAGATTTCCACCTACAGTAACATTTCCTGTAACTATATATGCACCACTCATAGCAGCAGTGGCATTTGTAATAGTCGGATTCTGTAGATTTGAATAAAATTCAGCTGGACCTTGCCAATATCTATTTAAGATATCTGCACCTACACTTGTTAGATTTATGCTTGAACCCTCACAAATAGTACCACCGCCAGCAGCGGTAATTAATGGGGAAACAAATACAATTCCAACACATGAAATATTTTGAGTAGTTACACCTGTTGCTGCCAAGGCAATATTTACAGCAGTATAATTACCTGCAGATAAGCCCGATTTAAGTCGAACATATATAGTGGAGGGTCCAACAACTCCAGCAGAATGTGCCAGTGAAATAGGAGTAGATTGAAATCCTGAACCAGAAGTAGTTGATATTTCATAATTGGCAGGTGGCGTTACTGAAACATTTGAAGTTAATGAGCTTCCACTTACAGTGAATGATTGCTCAGAAGACGGTCCACCAGCAGAAAACAAATAACCAAAACCTGTTAAGGTAGATTTAGAAGTAAGAATTGTTGCAGTATTCACAACCCTTCCTAAAAACGAAACACTTTTAACTACAGCACTGGTAGATGTCAATGCAGCATTTGCAGGACCATAAGTACCAACTACTAATCCAGAAACTAGACGAACATAAATGGTAGAATTTACATTTCCACCACTTTGAGTTAATGTTATTGCTGTGGATGCAAATCCAGAACCTGAAGTAGTAGAAATTTGATAATTTGCAGGTGGCGTAACCACCACATTTGCCGAAAGATTAGCTCCAGTTACTGTAAATGATTGTTGATTTGAAGGGCCTGCACCTAAAGTATAAATAAATCCAGCTAGCGCAGAAGTAGATGTTATGATAGTAGGCGCAGGAGTGATATTTCCTGTACATGCTACGCTTTTGGTTGTTGCACCTGTAGAATTAACGTCAATACTTTGCGCATGACTTCCAACTCCTAAACCAGATTTCAAGCGGGTATATATTGTTCTTGCTGCCAACGTACCACCCGATTGTATCAATTCAATATCTGTTGCTACAAAACCAGAACCAGAAGTTGTAGATATTTCCCATTCAGAAGGTGGAGTAACTATCACATTTCCAATAAGATTTGTGCCACTCACGGTAAATGATTGTTGAGCTGAAGGCCCAGCAGTAAACATATAAGCAAACGCGCTTAGGGATGAAACGGATGTAGTAACCTCCGGCGGATCTGTGACTGTACCTGCACAAGAAACATTAGCTGATGTAGCTCCAGTAGCTGAAAAAACAACATTTTGGGCAGATACCGCACCCAGTGGCAAACCAGCTATCATGCGAACATATACAGTTACCGCATTTACATTACCACCTGAAGCCGCTATAGATAAAGGAGTAGATTGAAACCCAGAACCAGAAGTTGTCGAAATTTGAAAATTTGTAGGTGGCGTTACTTGAATATTAGTTGTAAGGTCAGTCCCACTTACAGTAAATGATTGTTGAGCAGATGGACCATTATTAAGCGAATAACTAAAACCAGACAAACTAGATATAGAAGTAGTTATAGTTGGGATATTATTAATACCCGTAAAATCTCCAAAACTGCTCAATCCTGTAGCCGTAAGCGTGTTTGAAGCTAAAGCAGCATATTTTATCCAAGGCAGTGCAGTAAGGAATTTTCCAGCCACCTGACTTCCCTCGGTACCAGCTATATCAGCAGGAAGATAGGTTGCAGTAACAGTTGCCGAAAAGGCAGTAATACCAGATTGATTTACTGACCAATATCTGTTCAAAAAATTTGTAACACTTGCATTGTTAGGATGTTTTGCATTGATTACTCTGGCAGAAACAAAAGCACCTCCGGCATAAGTACCCGATGCAAAATTCAATGTAACTGGAGAATATTGAGTAGTACCCGTTATTTCGCCTATTGGAAACAGGTAAGACCCATTAGCCGTAAATATTTTTTGTACTACACCTGTACTATTTGTTACAATCATATTAGTTGCACCAAATGTACCAGCTACTGCTGGCGCAGCTGACCCCAATATAAGATTATTTGCTCCCAGCGTCAATAGTCCATTTGTCAGGGTCAATGTTTCGTTTACTGTAGTGGTTGCACCTAATGTTTTTACGCCACCTCCTGAAAATGCGAGATTGTTAAATGTAGTAGCGGTAGCCGAAAGCGTTTGTGCCACTCCACCAAAATTCACCGTGCCTGTACCAGCGGTAAATACCGATCCAGTACCATTCCAGGCGGTTGCACTTGTGGCATTTACGTTCAGCGTACTCGATCCTCCATTCAATGAACCTGCTGTAAGAGTTACCACTCCTGTAAAAGTATGCGTTCGTCCTGTGCCTAAATTTAAAGTACCATTTCCAGATTTTGTTAAGCCTGCTCCATTTACATTTCCAAGTAAAGTTGCTGTACCAGAAGCTTTTGTTGCTGAAACTAATCCTGTAGTTGTAAAAGCATCTATGCTTTGTGCAACCTTTGTATTTGCAATAACAATAGGTGAGCTGCCTGCGGTAAATGTACCACCACTGTTTACAAAGTTTCCTCCTAAAGTCAGTTGAAGATTATTGGTGATTAGCGTTGCTCCACTATTAATGGTAAGTGGAGCGGTAGTATTGAAAACCTTGGCTTCATTCATTGTAATTGTACCAGTACTTCCAATAATAACACCTCCTGTAGCTGCGAAAGTAGTAATCCATTCTTCAGATGAAATGTTCTTCCAGTTGTAGTATTATATTGAAGTGTAGCATTTGCTCCATAAGTTACAACTCCAGTTGTTACTACAACTGTTGCTGTACCTTCTAATGAAAGAACGCCATTCACCGTTGGGGTGGTTGCAAATGTTTTAGCTCCTGAACCCGATAATGTAAGATTGCTATATGTTGTAACCTTAACAGTCTGAACTCCAGCCCTAGAATAAATTACTGTGGAGCCAGCAAATGTAGTTATTGTGGGAGAAGTAGTTATTGTGCCTTTAAAATCCAAAGTTCCTGCATCAGTAAAATTAAATTGGCAACCTGTTGTCCCTGTAGCTGTTGCACCATTGATTGTAACTGAACCAGTAGAAATTGAGATTATGTTATTTCTGGTAGTAGTTGTGGCAGACATTGTAAGAGAACCTGCCGTAAGCGAACCTTGTCCAACAGCGATTGTACAAGTAGCTCCATTTGAAGGTCTTGGCATAAAAACTAAACCAGTTACTGCCAAACTATTTGTTCCTGAAATAGTCAACAAATTACTTGAGGTAGTAGCAGCAAACGTAAGTGTATTACATGCAGCACTCGCCACATTTACAGTTACAGTTATTCCGCTATTAATTGTTACAGCATCAGCAGATGTTGGCATTGCTTGCCCACCCCATGTAGCTGGAGCATCCCAATTACCTGAAACGGAAGCTGTGCGAGCAGCCGCATTTGCATTACTCACCGTCAAAAATAACAACACAAAAATACCAACGATAAATAATAGCGTTGGTTTCAGTTTTGCATATTTGTTGGCTGATGGCTTCATTTTTATGATTTTGTAATAGTTACGCTAGCGATTACAATAATTTTAAATTTGGAATTATTTCTTAGTCCAAACACATAAAAAAGCAAATTGTTCAGAAAGTTTATTTTTTTTATTACAAGCCTAATAATATTTGCTACGTTGACTGTCGCAAATAACCTAACTTGCAGCAAAAAATCCAACTAACGTTTAATGTCAACAAATTCATTGTTTATAGCATATTGAGTTAATTCAACTATGCTTTTAATATTCAACTTTTCAAAGATACGTACCCTATAAGTAAAAACAGTGCTTATACTTAATGCTAATTCTTCGGCGATTTCTTTTACTTTTTTACCAGATGCCAACATAAACATTGTTTGTAGCTCACGCGTAGATAGCTGACGGTAAGAGATTATAGGCGTTACTGGCATAATCTCACTGGCTAATTTGTCAATCATGGCTTCGCTCAAATACCTGCCATGAACATATATTCTTCTTACTGCAACTAATAAATGTTCCAACGCTTTATCCTTGCATAAATAGCCAGAAGCACCCGCTCTCAGAGTCCTTAAAGCATATTTATCTTCAGGCTGCATACTCATAACTAGTATTTGCACACTTGGTTTTAATTTCTTAATGTCTGTAATTAACTCAATCCCATTAGTACCTGGCATATTTAAATGCATTAGTACAATGTCACAATCTCTTGTTTGAATCTTTTGGAGAGTTTCGTCTCCATTTTGAGCTTCGCCTACTACTCTTATTTCAGAATCCCCATTTAAAATCATTTTCAATCCTTCGCGGATGAGCTGATGATTGTCAGCAATTAATACTTTTATCATAATATAATTTGTAAAGTGTTGCATACTTATTTATTACTCCAGAGCAGATAGGTCGTATATGGAATAATTACAGGGCAAAAGTAGAGTAAAAATTTGTAATCGTAGCACAAACCTACAATTATTTTGGAACATTTACTACAAGAATCGTAAACTTTAACTGAAAAATAGCAACTGCGACTTACATCTATCGTTTTTTAAGAGTCAATGAAAACATAAGTTCACGAAATGAGAATATAAAAAAGCAAATTACAAAATGGTTGTTTGAGATTTTTTTTCATCAAAGGACATTATCCATCGTGTCTTATCATTAAGTGAAAATTATCAAACGATGATTCCTTCGGTAACCAGAAATCATTCTGTATTGAGAAATAATATATTGTATTATGATTATTCTAAAAAGTTGGAGTAGAACAAACGTAGAGATAGAGGATGAAACAGGGAACAGAATATCTAATATACAAACTAACAATAATGAAGCGGGTACATACACAATTGTTCGACACGTCAAAAAAAGAGCACTAAAAAAGGTCGACACGCTGGTATCGACCTTAAATTTAACTGACTACGAAGAGTTTATGCAAATCAACATTTAACTGTAAATGCCTTGAGAGAAAAGAAAAACTAATCCTTAATTAATTCGGTTTGCTTTTTCTTAAGCATGATTGACAACAAAACAGAGATAGTAAGTAGTCCTGCAATTACACCTAGGGATGTAAAATTAGAGATATGAAATTCATATCCAAACTGTTTTGAAAATTCATTGACACACATTTTAACCCCTATAAAAGACAAAATACCAGCCAAGGCATATTTAAGGTAATGAAAATAATCCATAATACCACTCAAGGCAAAATACAATGAACGCAGCCCTAAAATGGCAAATATATTTGACGTAAATACAATGAAGGGATCTTTAGAAACAGATAAAATTGCTGGAATAGAATCGAGTGCAAATATAACATCCGAACCTTCAATAAGCAATAATGCTATAAAAAAGGGAGTAGCATGAAGCACATTATTTTTTCTGACAAAAAAATGTGGCACAGACATATCCTGAGTAACAGGCATTATTTTTCGAAACCAACGTATTAGAATATTCTTGTTCGGGTCAAAATCGTCTCCATCTTTTTTCTCAAGCAGCATGTGAATACCAGTGTAGATAAGAAATGCTCCAAATACATACATAATCCAGGCAAAACGTTCGATGAGAGCAACACCTGCAAAAATAAAAATGGCACGCATTATCAACGCACCTAATATTCCCCAAAATAGGACTTTATGCTGATACTTTGGTTCAATTTTGAAGAACCCAAATATCAAAATAAAAACAAATAAGTTATCGACACTTAATGATTTTTCGAGCAAATAACCCGTGAAAAATTCAATCGCCTTTGTGTGATCTATAAAATAATATATCCCAACATTAAAAATCATTGCCAAAGTAATCCAAAAAAGACTCCACAAAATAGCCTCTTTCACTTTCACAACTGTATCTTTTTTATGAAACACCCCCAAATCGAGCAACAACATAACTAGTACAAATACAATAAAACCAACCCAATACCAAATCCCTTCTACCATTTTTTTTATTTTAGCAAATTAATATTCTACACATCCTCTATTTTTTTAAAAGGACAAAATTACAATTTAAAACGCAGATATGCAATAATATTTCAACAGAATTATAATACAGGCTTTCGGGTAACAATAATTAATAAAAAAGAAAAAAAGAAATCACTATCTTTGTCGTCAAAATCAGCTTTTAAGTTTTTGAAATTCGAGTTGCTTGTTCAAATCAATTCAAATCAATTTCCTAAAGAGCAAAAAAAAATTATTGAAAAAAATACAAATTGTTAAGATTATCAGCATGAAAAATAAAAGCTCCAAAACATGGTCGTTTTACGGCATAATGCTGATTTTATTCAGTATTTCTACATATATTTTATTCCAAAAAGCAGAATCTTTAAAATCGAGCAGCTCACTTGTCAAATCTGGGTTTCACCACCAAGTGGAAAATTCAATCAGTAGTTTTGATGTATTTGTCAATTCTATACTCCATAATATTGCCGAACCATCGGCCATGCTACTACTTCAAATTATATCTATTCTTATTGTGTCTCGTATCTTTGGCTTTTTGTTTGCCAAAATAGGGCAACCCACCGTGATAGGTGAAATTTTGGCCGGAATTGTTTTGGGGCCTTCACTTTTGGGTCTATTCTACCCCGAGGCTTTTCACTTTTTATTTGACCCAAAATTACTAGGCAACTTAAATATTTTAAGTCAAGTAGGGCTAATTTTATTTATGTTTACCGTAGGTATGGATTTGAATATCGGCGAGTTGAAAGAAAAAATGGGCAAAATATATGTAATAAGTCACGCAAGTATTTTTATACCGTACTTTTTTGGCATGTTGCTGGCATATTTTGTTTACCAAGAATTTGCGGCTTCACAAACCGACTTTCTTTCATTTGCCCTTTTTATTGGCATTTCCATGAGTATTACCGCTTTCCCAGTACTGGCTAGAATAGTTCAAGAAAAAGGATTGTCGAAAACTCATTTAGGAATTATATCTATAGCCAGCGCCGCCATCGACGATGTTACGGCGTGGTGTCTTTTGGCGGCAGTAATTGCCATTGCAAAATCGGGCAGTTTTGTTAGCTCACTTTACACCATTGCATTTTCCATTGTGTATGTGGTGGTTATGCTATTTATTATCAAACCATTTCTAAAAAGAATAGGTGAAATTTATAGTAACAGCGAAGTGTTAAACAAAAGTATTGTGGCCTTTCTTTTTCTTATATTGATACTCTCGGCCTTTACAAC
>JAIFKQ010000088.1 GCA_020049515.1 Paludibacter sp.
ATATCCTTTTTTTTTAACGAGAGGGGTTAGGGGCTCTTTTCTTTTTCCCCTTTAGGGGCTAGGGGTTCTCTTAATGAATCTTCGTTAAATCGTAAGGTGTTTCTTGATACACAAAGTAATTTAACCAGTTGGTAAATAGCAAATTAGCATGACTTCTCCATCGAACCAGCGGCTCGTTATTTGGGTTGTTATCGCGGTAATAATTTTTCGGGATATTAATTTCCAAGCCTTTAGCCACATCACGTTTATATTCACCATCCAATGTTCCTGGTGAATACTCAGAATGTCCAGTGATAAAAAGTTCCCGACCATTGCGTGCCATAACCATATACACTCCCGATTCTGGAGATTCGGAAAGTAAAGTTAGTTCTGGCACACGACGAATATCTGCGGCACGTACTTCGGTATGGCGACTGTGCGGAACGTAAAAAATGTCATCAAAACCTCGGAAAATTGGATTTTGCTGTTCGTGGGTAATATGCTCAAACACGCCAAACATTTTAGCATCTAACGGATATTTTTTTATACCATAATAATGATACAATCCGGCTTGTGCTGCCCAACAAATAAAAAGCGACGAAGTGACATGTGTTTTTGCCCAATCGAAAATCTCGGTTATTTCCGACCAATATGTTACTTCCTCAAATTCAAGCTGTTCAATAGGTGCACCAGTTATAATCATACCGTCATAATTACTTCCACGTATTTCATCAAAACTTCTATAATACATATTTAGATGCTCAATAGGCGTATTTTTGGATGTATGACTTTCGATATGCAGAAAATCAATTTCTATCTGAAGTGGTGAATTGGATAGCAACCTAATCAAATCAGTTTCGGTAGTAATTTTTACTGGCATTAAGTTCAAAATCACAATTTTAAGTGGACGAATTTCCTGATTGGAAGCGCATTCAGAATCCATAACAAAGATATTCTCTTCACGAAGAACATCTACAGCGGGCAAAGTGAATGGTATATTTAAAGGCATAATTTAAGAGTTTGAAGATTTGAAGATTTGAAGATTTTCGCTTCAATAGTATTTTCTGTATATTTTCCAATAAGCCGAACTGCCAATAAAATCACCTAAAAATTCATTTAGTTTTTCAAGCAATAATGTTGATTTATTGTTTACCGCCCACGCCTGATGTTGTGCAAAACCAATAGGCAAGGAAATATCAATATTTGGATATTTTAACTTTAATCTCTGAGCAAATAATTCACCACATATTGTATATTTTACTTTCTTTGTAGCTACTTGTCGTACTATTTGTTCGACACTTAAATTCATTTCGATAATACTTATCGAGTCAGCAATTTGATCAGAAAGATGCTTTAAAATAATTTTATTGGGTGAATGAATTGGAATAAAAACGGTATCATTTGCCAACTGGAATTGCTTTTTGATTAAAATATCTTTTGTAGAGTCGTTAACATAGCGTTGTACCAATATTTGATGCGAACTAAGAAGCGGCATTGTAAATAGTATCTCGTTTTTCCACTCACTTGTAACAGGAATAAAGTCAGCAATTAATTGATAATCATTATTTTTAAGACCTTCTATTGAGGCTTTTAAATCACTTTCTTCTACTATGACAAGCTCTACTCCTAAGCTATCAGCAAATGCCTTAACTATTTCATATTGAAACCCAGAAACATTATCGCCCACAACTGAAAATCCCAATGAAGTGCTGTCTGTAACAACAGTAATTCTTCCAGCTGCTATAATATCTGGCAAATCGTTAATTTTATTTTTGAAATAACTAAACCAAAATCCAAGTAAAACTAAAGATACTAATACACTAATAAGTATGACTATTTTTATTTTATTGCTCATAAACTAACTCTTATTATTGGATTTTATAAACATCTAATTAGCAAATTATCAAACAGATAAATATTTTGATTGGCAAATTAATCGTAAAAATTCCAGGACAAACCAGTCTTTATCATTGCAGGATTTATTGGATAATTGGGCATAGAAAAATAAGCGCCGTTCATAAATAAATTATTAACATGATAATACTCTACAAAAAAACGTGTCCGTTTAAGATGTAAATTAAGATAGGTATTTACTACGGGATAATTACCTATTTTTGTGGTCGATTGTGAAAAGAATTGACCAGTAGCGGGCATATAATTTGGAGCATAATAAGCAGTATGATAGCGAACATTAGCACCCAACTGAATACTCAAAACACTAAACCATTTAGTAGTTACATACAGATTATGAAAAAGGGTCAAGTCGGGCAAGGCTAAAATTTTGGGCATGGAGCTAAGTTGATAAACCACATTATTTTCCAACGTAAATCTTCCAAGATGAAAATCTTGTTTCCAATTGGCAGAAATGACTTGAATATTTCCAGCGTATTGAGTCGGCAGGGCAACGTCATTAAAATAGATATATTTAGTTACATTTTCGACTGATACATTTAACGAAAATGAACGTGTAGGAATTGAGAATGTTCCACCAACATGCGTTCGGTAAATATTATCAAAATTATTATTCCAAATAAAATGATTGGATTGGTAATTTTGAAGAAAATATGATGGTTTATCACTGCGTACAAATCCATTGGCTACTAGTGAAATACTATCATTCCACAACTTGAAAAAGCCTCCAATATTACCATCAAACAAAAAATCACCTGCTTTATAGCCAAGAAAGCTAAATTCGCCAAGTACATTGTATTTAAATTTCTGCCCGCGTTGTTTCGACAAAACACCACCAACTTTGGTTGTTGACTGATAATTATTATTTAGCACAGTATCTTGCAAAAATGCATAACGCTGCACCTCGTTTTCTAAAAATGCTGTAAGTCCAAATTTCATCCATTTATTAAACTCTTCTTCCATACTGATAGAAAAATTATTGCTAAATGTTTGCAATGAAGCAGTATCATTTGTTTGCGTTAAGTATTTTGTATAGCTATAAAACGATGTGTCGGGGTTTAATTCAAAATATCGCTTCCTCACATCATTCAGTTTTAAGGTATGTGCAAATCGAGTAACGGGAATATATTCCATACGTACAGAATCTTCTGAAACTCGTATAGGACGTTCAAAACCAAGACTATATTGATGATTAAAGTACAATTGATTTTGTTTAAAATTTGCAAAACCCTCCAAGTTTATTGGTAAATCTTTGGTTTCAATGCCTACTGGATTGGTTATACTTGAAGAATTTGATATACCTCCATTTTCAAAATTACTTAAATTATTTGTCGCTAATAATCCAATTGCTGAATAATGAGTACCATTATAGGAACCGAACAAGGATCCACTAAATCGCTGTACTGATTGATTTCCATATTCGCCTCCTGCATAAATATAATCGAGTTTGGTACCAAAATTCAGTTTTTTGTTGGCATTAGCAGTAAATAAAAATTTTACATGATCTTCTTCCCTAAAATTTGTTCCTCCAGTTACATAATTCAAATTAGAAAATGGCGTTTTGGTATTGTAAAATGTAGCATTATTCACATTCATTATATAGGGATAATAGGCATTTGAAAATATAAAATCCGTATTTTCTGGCCTGTCAAAATATAGTTTCGATTGAATGGGCGAGCCTAAATTTCCGTTGTACGAATTGGCAATACTAAACCGATCTATAAGGTTTGCATCTTGATAATTAACATGAAGGGTATCGACAGGTACAGAATCGACCGCAGCAAAACGGTCGGTAATAGTCCATGTTTTTACAAACTTGCTTTTGGATACTTGGGTTTGACCAAAAACAGAAAACATTGAAATAAATAATATATATATATATATAAGTTTTCTCACAAAGTTAATAATTTACACAAAATATGAGTTTGAATTTTAGCGAATCACACTTAGCAGAATCGATAAACTACTCTAATAGAAGACATTATTAAGAACAACCAAAACAAAAAACATTTCAATATTAAGATTACTTTATACTCAGACTATTGAATAAAAGTACTTTCAAATTAGGGCACAAAGATACAAAATTTTATTGGCGTTATAGAATCACTTAAAGTTATAAAAACACAATCACAAATTGGCTAAATTAACAATTCATACAATGATCAAAAACGTCAAAAAGGGATAGTTTTTTACATTCAAATATGCAAATTATATATGCAACTACACATTGAAATTAACTCAAGCGACACGCTAATTCATATTGACACTTAAATAGTATTCATAGCATCACTTTTTTTAATAAAATAAAAAAATACAGCTCAATATATTTGATTATTAGAAATAAAAACTCTAAACTTGTACTCTAATCGAAAAATGACAATACATACAAGTCAATTGTCAAATTTAGATCTAAAAAAAAACTAAATTCAATTGTCAAATACGATACTGATGGGTTCTAGGATTAAATAACATCGGTATAAAATGATATAATGCCTTAAAGAGACGAACAATATGAAAATTGAAAAAATAATGCAAGTATTGGAGGCTAGACACCCTGGCGAAAAAGAGTATTTGCAAGCAGTACGTGAGGTTTTGAGTACAATAGAAGGAGTTTATAATGAGCATCCAGAGTTTGAAAAGGCGAAGATAGCTGAACGATTGGTGGAACCTGATAGGATTTTTACATTCAAAATTCCATGGGTTGACGATCGCGGAGAAGTGCAAGTAAATCTTGGCTACCGCATCCAGTTCAACAACGTTATTGGACCATACAAGGGTGGTTTGCGGTTTCATGCTTCGGTAAATTTGTCCATTTTAAAATTTTTGGGATTTGAACAGATATTCAAAAATGCGCTTACAACCCTACCGATGGGGGGTGCAAAGGGAGGTTCTGATTTCAATCCGCGTGGAAAATCGGACTCTGAAGTGATGCGATTCTGCCAGGCTTTTATGACTGAACTCTGGCAGCACATTGGATCCGACACGGATGTACCTGCAGGTGATATTGGAGTAGGAGCCCGCGAAATTGGCTATTTATATGGTATGTATAGGAAATTGGCACGAGTAAATACGGGGGTATTGACTGGCAAAAACTTAGAATTTGGGGGTTCGCTGGTTCGTCCCGAAGCAACTGGTTTTGGTGGTCTATATTTTGTAAAACAAATGTTGGAA
Organism: Paludibacter sp.; assembly: GCA_020049515.1. GTDB lineage: Bacteria > Bacteroidota > Bacteroidia > Bacteroidales > Paludibacteraceae > Paludibacter. The sequence continues at coordinate 5,062 of JAIFKQ010000088.1, forward strand.
ACTGCAGGCTTGAGCATTCAGGGAAAAACGATTGCAATATCTGGATTTGGAAATGTGGCATGGGGTGCAGCTATGAAAGCTACAGAAATGGGAGCAAAAGTGGTGTCTATTTCGGGTCCCGATGGTTATATTTATGATGAAAATGGCATTTCGGGTGACAAAATTGAATATATGCTCGAATTGCGTGCCACCTGCAATGATATTGTGGAGCCTTATGCCGAAAAATTTGGAGCAAAATTCGTAGTTGACCGTCGCCCATGGGAATTAAAAGTGGATATTGCTTTGCCTTGCGCCACTCAAAATGAACTGAATGAGGAAGATGCAAAACAGTTGATAGATAATGGAGTGATTTGTGTAGGTGAAATATCAAATATGGGATGTACGCCCGAAGCCATTGAATTATTACTTTCGCACAAAATAATGTACGGGCCAGGCAAAGCAGTAAATGCTGGCGGAGTGGCCACCTCGGGCTTGGAAATGTCGCAAAACGCAATGCATTTGACTTGGCCAGCCGAAGAAGTGGATGCCAAATTACATCAAATTATGAGCGAAATACATAGCCAATGCGTTAAACACGGTCGAGAAGCCGATGGTTACATAAATTATATGAAAGGGGCAAATATTGCAGGATTTATGAAAGTGGCTAGGGCTATGTTGGCACAAGGAATAGTGTAAAAAGCCCCCTAACCCCCAAAGTGGGAATTGAATGCAATACTAACTTATGTTATTCAAAAAAAATATTGAGTTGATTCAGTGTTTCTCTTTTTAATAATTACTTAAAACATCCATGAAATTATGTACAAATTTTTATTTTTGTACCTTTGTAATTTAAAAACAAGACTCTTAAAATTCAACATCAAAAATTCAACAAACTTGGTCTTCGATTCCTCCTTCGGGGGTTAGGGGGCTTTATCAAACAAATCAATGAACCAACACCGAACAATCAGAAAATACAGCAATCAAGCCATTGCCCCAGAGTTACTTGACCAGATTATTGAAACTACTTGTCGCGCCTCCAATACTGGAAATATGCAGGCATATAGCATTGTTGTTACAACTGATGCGGCCATCAAACAGCAATTGGCACCAGCACATTTCAACCAACCCATGGTGACCCAAGCACCAATTTTACTCACTTTTTGCGCCGATTTCAACCGCTTCACAAAATGGTGCGAGCAGCGACAAGCCGAACCTGGTTATAATAATTTTCAGTCGTTTATGGCAGGTGCCATCGATGCTACGATAGCTGCTCAAACTTTTTGCATTGCTGCCGAAAGTGTGGGTTTGGGTATTTGCTATTTGGGTACTACAACATACAATGCCAAGGAAATTATCGACATATTGAAGTTGCCAAAATTAGTAGTTCCAATCACCACCATTACAGTGGGTTATCCCGAAATAATACCTGAACAAACTGACAGGTTACCGTTGGCTGCTGTGGTTCACTCAGAAACATATCATGAGTTTTCATCCACCGATATTGACCAACTTTATTCCGAAAAAGAAAACAACAAATTCTACAAAGATTTTGTAGCCGAAAACAACAAAGAAACATTGGCACAAGTATTTACAGACATTCGTTATTCTAAGAAAAACAATGAATTATTTTCCGGAAAATTTCTGGAAGTATTGAAAGAACAAGGTTTTATTGATTTGAAAATTGAGAATCCACCTGGCAATTAACATCTTAAGATATAATAGAATATAATTTTGATATTTTTAAAGGTTTGTATTTTAATTTTAACAACAGAGGTAGTATTTTCTTTGTGTGGCAAACATAGAAAAGTATATTGTATGTGTATTGTATGTAAAACAAAAATCAGCCTCCTACATTTCACTGTAAGTATCTTATTTTCATGTATTTCAGCAGGACTAAAACCCACAATCCTCCAGCCTGAGAACGGGATACACTAACCAACTGCGATACACGCTTTTAATCTTATATTTGTGCACATTTTGAGGATAGAAAAATGTATAGAAAGAAAAACTACCCACTTTTTGTGCACAAAAAAGGGATTGAAATCAAGCC
>JAIFKQ010000032.1 GCA_020049515.1 Paludibacter sp.
TTAAATTGCCTCCAGCTTTAGCTGGAGGATAAAAATGAAGAATAAAAGGGCTTTAGCCCAAAAAGTTATAGCTGTAAGTTGTTGTTAATCACTCAAATTTGGCTAAAGCCTTCTTAATTTAATCCTATTCACCTCCAGCTTCCGACAAATCGGAATAAATGGCGCAGGAGGTAAATAATATAAAATCAGTGCGCTCTAAGCGCCTATACCAAATCATTTTTTTTCTATGGAGTATTCTAATCACAAAAGGATATTCTTTGTTATAGAGCTAATTCAGGAAAAATAACAGAGAAAATTATAATAAGGATACCTAATGCCATAATAAAAATAGTTTTGGTTCCTAGCCCTTTCCATTCTTTAAGAATAACCGCTAACAAGGTAGTGAAAGCAACATTCAGAACCATTAATATACTCCACGAAAAAGCAAACATAACGCTATCTTCTGCAAAGAAACTTTTACCCATGGTTAATCCTACAAATTGAGCGTACCAAAACCCACCAGCCACTGCACAATAAAATACATTTTTGGAAAGTGTACCAAAGGTTACTTTGAAATATTCGCTGCCTGTTTTGTGGGCAATGTTTTGGGAAATAGAATACAATGCATTAACAATAAATCCTCCTATGGTTACGATGAGTATAGAAGGTAAGCCAGCCAATAATGGTGTTGCTCCCATTGCAATAGCCGAAAGTCTTATTGGTTCAGCAGTTACTAGCCCTAATCCAAAGCACGCACTCATTAAACCGGCCAAAATGGCTATAAATACTCCCTGCCCAAATGAAAAATCTTCGGCTTCTTTTTTACCATTAGCATCGGGTTTTTTCTTAGATTTTAGGCTTATGGCATACCCAATGACCCAAATGCCAGCAATACCAATACTTACTGCAATAAGTAATATGAGACCGTTACCTGTAAATAATTTATTGCCCATCATTACTGCTGGCAATAGTGTGGCAAAAGCAGAGCAGGTTCCCAATGCAATAGACTGACCAACGGCCACACCTAGGTAGCGCAAGCTCAAGCCAAAAATTAAACCGCCTATTCCCCAGCCTGCCCCGAGCAGAATTATTTTGGGAATTACAGAACTATTAACCAAGTAAAGTTCTATCAACGAACTTCCTGTGGGCATTGCAATGACCGCTCCAATATACGGAAAGAGCAACCATGCAAATAAGCCTTGAATGAGCCAGAAACTCTCCCACGACCAGGTATTTACTTTTTTTATTGGCATATACGAATTGGCATGACCAATAGCTCCTAATGCAATGAGGGATAATCCAATAGTAGTATTCATTGTTTTGTCTTTAAGGGTTTTTTGTTGTGATTTGTGTTAATAACGAAAACGTTTTCTTAACGCTATCCCGATAGCTATCGGGATTGCGTATTTGGGGTTATAACTTTCCAAAAAAAAAGCAACTTATCGGAGTAAACAGATAGTTGCTTTTTTTACTAAAACTATTTTAAAAAAATACTAGTACCCGTTTTTGCTATATATTCCTTGGATAATGTAACCAAGTATTTGCCATCAATAAATTTGATTTTTGCGTCTTTAATTTTATCTTTTCCAACAAACAGCGACGGCTTTTTGTTTTCGATTCCTGAATTTTTAAATTCGAGTTTAGTAAACGTTAACTCACCTGTTTTTACTTCAATCGAAACCGCATTCAATTCTTTTTTGTAAATGGCCGTTCCTGATGGAGTTGTGAAAAACATGCTGAATACCGGTTTCTTAATTTTGGGGTTAAAACTATACGTGCCAAGATTAACTGAATAACCCAAATAAGCTGTCATGATAGACCATGCCGCCATGGGGCGATAATAATGACCGCCAAACTCTTGATGGTCAAAATATAAACCCGCTTTTCTATAACGGTCGTCCACGCCTTTTATTACTTTTAAGCCATCTTCTAGCATGTCTTCGTAAATCAGAAACGAAGCAAAGGCAAGCTCTACGCCAGTCCACGGTGTATTGGCCTGGTCCACCCACAAATCGGAAGTTTCTATAGGGAACAATTCAGGGTGCGCCGGCCAAGAGCAGTTGCGCAAAAAGGAATTGCTCATAAACGACTTTTCCATTATGGATTTGAGCGATTTTTGAACATTCGCTTTGTCAAAAATATATCCTAAGCCAGCATTGTGTGCTACCCATTGACCAATTAATTGATCGGTAAGGCAGCCATTGTCCACTCCTTTTTTGCCCAAATAATCGTTTGATAAATTATAGTATGACCCGTTCCAAAGTTTTTGCTCCATCAGTTTAGACCCCTTTTGGGCAATTTCAGTATATTGTTTCTGGAGTTTTGGCTCGCCCATTTCGCCAGCTACCTCGGCGGCCATGGTGAGTGCATTTATCCATTGACTCTGAATATAGGAAGCCAAACCATACATCGGAAAATTGTCGTAACTACACATAATACCATTCATATCGGGCATTTGGTCACCATCTTTGTCGCGTTTGGTAAGCATATAGTTAATTCCTAATTTTACAGTGGGCCACATTTCTTTGATATAATTCTTATCGTTTGTCCACAAAAAGTCGCGCAATACCATTTGAATATAATTTGGAACTAAATCTACACGGTCGTAAACGCCCCAAGTGCCATTCTGATTAAAATCCATATCGTAGCCCAATCCGTGATTTATTTCACCTTCTTTGGTTTGCAGTTTGGCGTGTGACCGCATACTGGCTTTTTGGAGCTCGGGAAACAGCCCGATAATCATCGGCGAGCCATACAACGAAACATCCGAAGTGACATTAGGACCCCACGACACCGCGGGTGTTAAACCTTCACGAATGCCAAATTCACCCTGCTTGGTAAGTGTGGAAGACGAAACAAAGGTGTTGAGATGCGAGTTCACTTGGTCGAGTACAAACTGATCAATATCAGACGAGTACATGTCGTTTACAAATTGGTGACTGCGGGCTGATAAAGTGGCAGCTTGCGTGGCAAAGTATTTGGAAGTGGCATTTATATCTGCAAAATAATTTTGATAATACAATCCTTTGTTTTTCGTTTGCTTCACGCCAATTTGTTTCCGCACATCGATACATTTTGTAGTGTCTTTTGCATCGTGATTTTCTACACCTCCAAAATTATTTGGGAAATTCCAGTTCATAAAAAAGGTGCTTGCAAATTGGTCACCCGATTTCAATTTTCTGGAAACAGCAATGGAACTAAAGCAGCGTTGGTCGTTGCGTCCGTTGGCTATTTTTTTACCTTCTTTACTGACTGAATTTCTACTGTGTGTATCATCTATGTTAGCCAATTTATTTTCTACCAATAGTTTTTCGTAATACGGATGTTTGTGTTCCCAGCCCAAGTAATACGATATTTCGTCGCCACCTATCACACCTAAGCCCATTTGACCATAAGTAGATGTTTTTTCATCCATGCCCGATGCTGTTTGTGCAAAAAATGTGTAGCCTTTTTCGTTTACCAGCGTAGCTTCAAATGCTTTATTATGAGTGTCATATCCCACCAAATTGCGCATTGATCCCAACAACATAACGTCCACGTTTTTATTGGATTTCGATTTTACATTGAAATTGAAATACACCCCTGGCAATGCAGAGTTTTTTACATCAAAAGGAATAAAAGGCGAGAATGCTTCCAATTCAATGTCAAAAGGCATTTCGGCATCGGTGAATTTCATATTTGTAAACGGAAAACGCGCCGAATATTCAATTTTATCCACCGCACTCATCCACGGATAGTAATAAATAATTCCTTCCTGAGCACCTTCTTGCAGGCTGTTGTTGAGTTGTAGTAATTTCAATTGTGGCTTTTCGCCTTCCACTTGGTAGCGCACCAAAAAGAATAAAAAGCTTTGGTCTTCAAAGGTTTTTGGCTTTGTGGGAAGTTCAAAAATGGGACCAGTACCGCGTGGCGAATTATTGAAAATAGACCAGTTATAGAAATTGCCATCCTTGCGTAACTCGATACTACCCGTACCAATTCCGCCCATAGCTATACCACTTCGTACACGAGAGGAAGCTGAGTAAGTTTCAACAACAGGAGACTTTGCCGTTTGTGCAAAAGTGAATGCATAAAAAGAAAGAACGAGAATTAAAATTGTATTTTTCATATATAATTTGAAAATTGTTTGCTGGTTTCAAGATGTGTGTCTGCTCCCGATAAGTCGATTTGTTTATTTCAAACCTTAAGATACAAAGACGCAAAAAATAGATATATTAAATAAATACTTCTTTGCGTCATTGCAACTTATTGACTCCCGCTTCTCGGGATGTTCCATTTACGTTCAAAAAATACTATTACTTCTACTTTAGCAAATTAAAGATTTAACCATCCCAGCGTCTCCCAGAATGTCGGGAATAGCTAGGATGGTTAAAGAATTTTCAAGTTTTATTTTAGCAAAGTAGAATTAAGAGGGACCTTAAAATATCTAATTATAACTATGATTATTTTGATACAGTAGCCACAAAACCCCCAAGACTAGGGATGTTGATTTGAATTTTATCGCCCGATTTGAATGATGTCAGTTCGTTGGCAAAAGTTTTTTCATTTGCACCATCTTTAATAACATTCAGTTTATAATCTCCTGCAGCGATAAAAGGAAGTTCGATGCTCAACTCTTTGGCTGTTTTTTCGCCATTGATACCAGATACATACCACACATCTCCTTTGCGACTAGCTATTACCACATCTTTGCCTGGTTGGCCATAAACATAGCGAGTTTCATCAAATACAACAGGGAGCGATTTCATAAAATCTTTCACAAATTGTGGCTGTGCACGATACATAGTTACGTTATCGGCAAAATGTACAATACCCGAATTGTAGAGTAAAGACAATGCCAACTCGTGTGCAAAGGTAGTAATATGTGCATTTTTTATGCTTGAGAATACGGTGGGAGTATAATCCATTGGACCAATTACATTGCGAGCAAAAGGGGTAATGGTATTCTGAATCGGTGCATTGGCAATGTAAGTAGAATCAAAGATATAACATTCCTCGCCTCTTACTGATTCCAGTGAAACAAGGTTTGGATAGGTGCGCGACCAACCACGTGGAATAGTACAGCCATGTAAATTTACGAGTATTTGGTATTCGGCAGCATCTTTCAATACATCAATGTATTGCGCAATCATATTTTGTTTGTCGCTTTGCCAAAAATCAATTTTCACACCTTTTACGCCCCAAGCTTGTAGTTTTTTAAACTCGGCTTTGCGTTTTTCGGCATTGTTGATAATGTCGCGTGGACGTTCGGTAACGGTGTTGTTTGGACCACCAGAATTGTACCACATCAAGATACCCACATTTTTACTATTGGCATATTTTACCAATTGCTCGATGTTACCGCCTTGCATCAAATCCCAGTTGGCATCTACCAACGAATACTCCCAGCCCATTTCGGCCGAGAAATCTACAAAGTTTTTAAGTGCATTATAATCTTTTGGGCTGTTTGGTTCAGTCAACCAGCTCCACGACGAACGACCTGGTTTTACCCACGAAAAATCACCCTCAATAGCAGCATCGCTTACATTATTAATCAATTGTGATTCTACAATATTTGCAATTTTGTCGCCAATAATAATGGTGCGCCAAGGCATTACCCAAGGCAAAGTAGAACTAGGATTCACTTCGCCTGTTCCTTCGCCATCTTTTGGGTCAGGAAAACGGACTTTATATAAGCCATTTTCTGCTTTTTGCTCAAAACGTACTCCACAATAATTAGCATATAAATTGGCTTCCGAAATTAACACCCAACTTTTGTTGGTTTCAAAAAGTGCTGGAAATGCCCAACCTTCTACATTGGGAGATTCGCTGCCAATGGCAATGCCGTTTTCGTAGTATTTTTCGTAGCTCGGTGTGTACATGGTTGGTTTATCATAAGGTTGAATCCATGTTTTTCCATTCAATGGCAATTTAAAACCAGTCAATTCTTCGGTGATAGTAAAGAGGCTGTCCGATTTTTCGGGGAACACATATTTGAATGCAGCGCCATCGTTGTAAGCTCTAAAAACTACTTGCATAAGTGATCCTTTATCGTTTTTGAAAGTCAATTCCAGTTCTTTGGCATTGTTACGACACTCGGTTTGACGGCCAATTTTCATCGTGTATTGTTCGTCGATGGTTTTCACTTCGGATGCGGAAACAAATGAAAGGTTTTCGCTAAACTGCTGGTCTTTTCTGTTAATGCCTAAAGGGGAAGTTTCAATAACCGACAAGGTGTCTGTACCATTTATTCTGTCAACTTTATAAACCAGTACCGTTTTTTCTGGAGTGCTTTGCTCTACAGCAATAGAAATGAGGATATTACTGTCGGGCGAGCCGAGTTGCCACTTGGTTTCATTGGTTGACTTACAAGCAAAAGAAAGAATTGCAATAAAGAGTAAGATTACTCCACTTAGAAATTGATTTTTTTTCATTGTATTATTTTTTTTTTTAAGTAATTTGACTTGTTGAATGGAAATTTATAATGTACTTTTATTTTTTAGTATTCAGCCATTTAAGCCAAAGTTTTAAACTATTTGTCCATGAGTTAATATGGTCATTGCCTATTGCCAAACCAAACCCATGTTCGCCTTCGGAAAGTATGTGTAACTCAGCCGAAATCTTTTTAGCTCGTAATGCTTTGTACATCAACAAAGTATTTTCTACGGGCACACCACTGTCGTTATCGGCATGTACAAAAAATGCAGGTGGCGTGTCTTCCTTTACTTGCAGCTCGCTGGAGTAGTTTATAAGTAAATCTTCGCAAGGAATTTTGCCGCACAATGCTTCCGCCGAACCTTTGTGTGCTGCCGAATCCACAAATGAGATAACAGGATAGGCCAATATCATAAAATCGGGACGGCTACTTTGTTGCGCTATCGAGTCTTTCGCTGTTTTATCTCCGTAATCAAAATGAGTTCCTAATGTAGAAGCCAAATGACCGCCAGCCGAAAAACCCATAATTCCAATTTTATTAGGTGCAATGTTCCATTTTTTTGCATTAAAACGCACCAATCGCATGGCCTGTTGTGCATCCATTAATGGAGTGATATGGGGCACTTGCGAGTTGCCAGTAGTAGGCAATCGGTATTTCAAGACCACAGCTGCTACACCAATAGAGTTAAAATACTTTAACCTCCACCAGGACAGATAATTACCGCCTGCCCGGTGGCCATTCTATTGGATGGTAGAAATATTGCAATATCAGGTATTTGAACCTTGGCAATAACCGTAATATCTTTTCTTTCTATTTCTTCTTTAGTACCATTATTTTTAGCATAAGGTATTAAACCATTATACAAAGGTATAACAAAATTTTGTGAAAACAAATTTAGACTTTGCAACAGCATAAGTACTAGCCAGTACGACCGAAATAATTTTATGTTTGGATATTTCATATTGGATATTGGATTTTATGCAGCAATGATAAATTATAAGTTTTTTTTTGATCTTAATCTTCCAATTAAAGAAGTAACAGGCAGAATTTTACTTTAGAAATTCAATAAGTTTTCACCGGTATTTTTTAGTTTCAATGTTTCGTACAAAAATGTATAATCCGAATTATAATCCGAATTTCCGTCCACTTCCAGTACTAGTTTAAAGCGGTCGGTATCCCAATTGGGTAAAATGAATCGTACAGACGGACCTGCAAGATTTGTATTTGCTTTTAACACATTGTATTCCCAGTCTAACAGTTTTATTTCCTGTAGATTATTGACTAACTTAATGGTTATTTTACCCGCATTTGTTGCCTTTGCTAAATCGTTCAGCACCCAAATATCCGCCGTAAATTCTTCGCCTTCTGTATATTTGAATTTCTTCAACCTTGCGGAAGCTAAAAATGGACGACAGGCATTTTTTACAGCATAAAAAGCTGGTTTTGGTTTATTAGGCCAATTAATTAAACTATTGTTGGCAGCAGTAGGCCATGGTTCGTTAAAACACCAGTTGAGAGCCATAGAACAATAGGGTTTCTGACGGCGCGCTTCTTCGTAAATGCATTTATATCCCTCAGCTTGAATTAATTGACCATTGTCCACCAGCTCCTCCAGTGATTTAGCTTCTCCAAAATAGTCATTTATCATGTCGGGCATCAACCAGGTATTATCCACCCATGCTTTAAATGCATGGTGACTTTGCCACGAGGTGCCTCGCTTTGGCGGCCAAAGTTCGGCTGCTGGAATTATCGTTTTTAGCACTTCTACCGATGATGGTGAAGGAATGCCAAATTCTGTATAGGCGGTACAAGTAGAACTTGCCATCCATTCATATACTTCCTTTTTACTATCCAAATCGCGGAACAAATAATGCCCATGCCCCATGCCCATTACGGGCGATGTGGCCAAAAAGGGTGTTGTGGGGTTCAGTTTAAAACATTGACTGTTTAGTAATCTTATGGCCAAAGACTGTTCGGTCATTTTACTCCAATTGTTAAATAACTCGTTGCCGCCGCACCACATTGCCAAAGACGGATATACTTTCAATCGCTTAATAATAGACTCGGACTCTTGCTCTAAAATTTTTAAATAGTGAGGCGTTCCTTCGTAATTATTACATGCCAACGGAAATTCCTGCCACACCATCAATCCTTTTTGGCTGCAAAGGGCGTAAAATGCATCTTTGTTTACAATTCCACCACCCCAAACGCGCAGCAAGTTAAAATTAGCCTCAATGGCTCTGTCAATAAGTTCCTCGTACTGATTAGATGTAATGATGCCTGGGAAAATTTCGGGGTTAACCCAGTTTGTGCCCTTACAAAAAACTGTGCGTCCATTAATTTCGAGCTGAATAGGTGGCACGCTTTGAGATTTTGGAAAATCATTCGGTTCATTCCACGCTCCTTCATTCATAATAAGTTGCACTTTTCTGAATCCTATCTCACTTATTTTCTCGTGCAATACATTACCAGCAATATCTACCAATTCAAAAGTTGATGTATATAAATAAGGTACACCATGGTCGTGTGGCCACCAAAGTTGTACTTCATTCAGTTCCGCTCTAAAAATAATCGTGTCAGAATCTATGCTCGTTTTTTGTTCCAGCACAATATTGCCGGCAGCGTCGGTAATTTTCCAACAACAAATGCAGTTTTCGATATCGCTGCCCAATACTTTAGCCACTACGGAGGCTGTTTTCAATTCCGTATCAAGCGTGTAATTGACATCTATTTCTTTTAACTCCGATTGATGTTGAATAAGTAGTCCGGTTTCGTCCCAAATTCCTACAGGCACCAAGCGTGGATGCCAATCCCAGCCGTAGCTAACAGTGGGTTTTACCGATTGCGACGATTGCGACCTGTCGGCAGGCAGTTTGTGTAGTTTTGGAATCGGATATAATTTAACTAAGAGTGTGTTCTCGTCTTTTAACTTCGCTGTTAAGTCTAATTTTACAGCGGTGAACATCCCCTCTTGATAGAATAATACCTCCTCATTCAAGATTATTTCAAATTCGTAATCTATTCCTTTTGAAACAAAAAAACAGCGTTCATTTTCTTGGTACATTGGTTTCTTGAAAGTACTACGATAAATGAAATATTGATCTTCCATCCATTCGTAATCTTTCCAATTTTCACCCACGTAATAAGGTTCATAGTTAAGTGCTTTTGCTAAATCTAGCTGCACAGCTCCTGGCACTATGGCTGTATGCCACTTGTTAATAACCGCATTGTTTTCGGGTGTATATCCCAATTCCCATTTTAAATCAACCATCACAGACATGCTCTTTTTTTATTAATCCATTATAAGGCAAATTTATTGCTTTGATGGATGCATTATTGTATTTGTTTTATTTGTTCTTTAATGTAACGTTAAATTGCTGTTTGTGGCTATAAAGCAATTTTTTGTTGTTGGTGAGCTGTTTAATTAAGACTCGTTATCGCTATTTGCTTTTATTTAATGTCAACTTTTATTTAGCAGTTGCTAAGTGCTTTGTGCTAATTTCAAATTATCAATTTGTGTTGTTAGCTAGATTTATCAAACCTAATAGTTACTGTAAAGTTGCCGCCGAAATAATATATAGTTGGATATGAAAGCAAAACTAATTTACAAACACCTTCAAGTCTTTCTCTTTGAGCTTGCAAACTTTCAAAATTAACTATTGCGTTATATCTCTCAAATCAGTAGGTGTAAACCAAAAAGGAATTTATCCCACATGGATGCTAATTGGTTAGCAATAAAGAATTTGAACATTATATATTTGGACACAAAAATACTTCATCTATATTGTAAGAAATCATGTTTTTTTATCAATCTATGATACTATTTCTACAATTGTAATTTGTGTTTTTTTTTAAGTCCTGACGCTGGTTAAGTTTAGTAACGAAGCTAAAAAGGTGCTTGTGCGATTTTGTAAACACCGCTTCGAACTTAAATTTAAGTCCTTTCTACTTCTTACTGCCCCGTAATATCATCGTAGTCCGATCTTAATCTTATATCCATTTCATAAACAGTACAAATTTTCTATACTTTACGGTTACATATACTATATCTATTAAAATATAGGATATATATAGAGATAATATAGGATATATATAGGGTATATATAGGGTATATAAATTTACGGTAGGTTTACGGTAGGTTTATGGTATATGCATGAGGCATTATTATTGATAGTTCGGTTTGATTAAATAAGTTCCCAAAAACAGTGATTCGCTAGCTATTTGTATTCAACCACATTGTGGTTGTGGGATGGGTGGCATATCGTTTACATGTATTATTGCCATGATTTTTATCATCCATGCATTACCATTTCCATGCATTTCATACATGGTTAAT
>JAIFKQ010000063.1 GCA_020049515.1 Paludibacter sp.
CATCATTTGCAATAAGCAACTTCCATTTTATTTAAAGGAATTGGTAAATTCTACGCGGTTCAAAATAGACCTTCCAAGCGTTACTTCGTCGGCATATTCAAGTTCGTCGCCAATGGCAATTCCACGTGCTATGGTAGTTGTTTTAATGTTTAGTGGTGCCAACTTTCTGAAAATAAAAAAGTTGGTGGTATCGCCTTCCATGGTGGTACTCAAAGCCAAAATAACTTCTTTAACGTTTTCGGAACTTACACGCTGAATTAAGCTTTCAATTTCCAAATCGTTTGGCCCGATACCGTCCATGGGTGAAATTATTCCGCCCAACACATGATATAAACCCTTGAACTGCTGTGTGTTTTCTATAGACATTACGTCCTTTATATTCTCCACAACGCACAATGTATGATGATCACGAGACGGATTGCTGCATATTCGGCAGACTTCAGTGTCGGAAATATTATGGCATTCTTTGCAATAAATAATTTCCTTTCGCAACTGAATAAATGCATTTCCAAAAACTTCCACATCGTGCTCCGTCTGCTTTAACAGGTGCAACACCAATCTGAGCGCAGTTTTACGCCCGATGCCCGGCAATTTAGAAAACTCATTTACAGCGTTTTCTAGTAGCGAAGATGAAAATTGTTGGGTGCTCATGTTCCGTTTTCTATTGGGTTGCAAAATTACAAAAAAAACTGGTTCAAAACTATTTTTCTGTAATCCATTTCATTTTGGCCATTTATGACTATTTTTGTAAGTTTTTTAATGCAAATCTTTTGTCAACTTATGTCAGGAATTTCAATTCTACTTATTATAGCTGTTTATTTTTCTATTCTACTACTCATATCTTTTGTAGTAAGCCGAAAAAACACCGATAATGCCGCTTTCTTTTTGGGAAATAAAAAATCTCCTTGGTGGGTGGTGGCCATTGGTATGGTGGGCTCGTCAATTTCGGGAGTAAGTTTTGTGTCGGTGCCAGGAATGGTGCGGGGCATCGATTTCACTTATATGCAAACTGTTTTGGGGTTCTTTTTTGGCTACGTGGTAATTGCAAACGTGCTGCTCCCACTCTATTACAAGCTCAACTTGACAAGTATTTACAGTTATTTGGAACAACGATTTGGGAAACGAACCTACAAAACCGGTGCTTCATTTTTCCTTATTTCAAAAACCATTGGCGCGGCGGCTCGTTTGTACATAGTGGCATTATTACTCCAAAATATTGTTTTCAATCAGTGGAATATACCTTTTGAAGTAACGGTTATTGCCACGATATTTTTGATATGGTTATATACTTATCAGAGTGGTATAAAAACCATTGTTTGGACGGATTCTTTACAAGCCATAATTCTGGTCACAGCCTTGATACTGTTGGTTGTGCAAGTTTCCAAACAATTGAACTTTAGCGCGGCCGAACTCAGTAACGCTTTAATTCACAGCGAGAAAACACGCATTTTTGTTTTTGATGATTGGCAAAGCAAACAAAATTTTTTCAAGCAATTTTTCAGTGGAATATTCATCGCCATAGTAATGACAGGTCTGGACCAAGACATGATGCAAAAGAATCTGAGCTGCAAAAATCTGCGTGAAGCCAAGAAAAACATGTATTGGTATGGAATTTCTTTTGTGCCAATAAATTTGCTCTTTTTAATACTGGGAGCCATGTTATTGATGCTGGCAACACAAAACAATATACCATTACCCGCGCTAGCCGATAATATTTTGCCCCTTTTTGCTTCCACTTATTTGGGGCAAACGGTATTGGTGCTGTTTGTGATAGGAATTATTGCTGCCGCTTTTTCGAGTGCCGATTCCGCTTTGACAGCGTTAACGACTTCATTTTCGGTAGATATTTTGGGAGTACAACATCAAGAAGACAAAAGGGCAATTCGCAACAGGCGGATAATTCATATTTGCATTTCAATTTTAATGATATTTATAATACTGGCTTTTAAGGTTATAAATAACAAAAGCGTAATTGATGCCATATACATTATTGCATCTTATACGTACGGCCCGTTGCTCGGAATGTACATTTTTGGGCTATTTACCAAACTAAAAGCGAACGATAAAGCAGTGCCTTACATTGCAATAGCTTCACCCGTTATTTGCGGATTGCTGAATTATTTAGGCACAAACTACTGGGGCTTTTCATTTGGTTATGAATTGCTTATGATCAATGGATTGTTAACCTTTGGCGGAATGTGGATGACGAGAAAGAGTGAATAGAATGTTATTTGCCTAGGGTGTTATTTGTTGTTAGAAGTTCTACTTTACTAAAACAAAACTTAAAAAAACAACCACGATAGTCACAACAGAAAACAAAGAGAAGACAAATTTTAGAACACAATCTTCGATAGGTATTTTAAAATATATAATGTTTAAAATGCAGATAATAGTATTTGATTGTGAAACTATTGCTTTGGATAACAATTCCCGAAATATCGGGACAAGCTGGGATGGTTAACTCTTTATTTTGGTAAAGTAGAATTACCAATTTAAATTTAACACACAAGAGAAAATAAAGATTTGTAAATAAAACGAAGAAAATAATACGAAGGAAAAATAACATAAAGAAATATGGATATCAAATCAGCAGAATTTATCATTAGTAACACCGATTACTTAAAATGCCCCGACAGTAAATTGCCGGAATATGCATTTATCGGTCGCTCCAACGTAGGAAAATCGTCGCTCATCAATATGCTTTGCAACCGCAAAGATTTGGCAATGACCTCCTCAAAGCCAGGAAAAACACTGTTAATCAATCATTTTCTGATTAATAACAACTGGCATTTGGTAGATTTACCTGGGTATGGTTACGCCACCACAGGTAAAAAAATGCGTGAGAACTTGCAAATAATTATTGAAGACTACATACTTAACAGGGAGCAACTTACCTGCTTATTTGTATTGATAGATTGCAGACATGAACCGCAAAAAATCGACCTTGAGTTTATGGAATGGTTGGGTGAAAGCGATGTGCCCTTCTCGATTGTATTTACCAAACTCGACAAACTTTCGCACGTAAAAGGCATTGAAGCAATTCGTGCTTACAAAGAAAAACTGGCTGAACAATGGGAGGAGTTTCCACCAATATTCCTTACTTCTTCCGAAAAATATCTTGGAAAAGAAGAGGTGCTTGGATATATTGAATTGATTAATAAGGGTTTGTAAATACCTAACCTGCCCCCTAGACCCTAAAGGCGAAATGAGAGAACCCCAATCCCGATAGCTATCGGAATCTGAAAGGGAACTATGATAGCATTGTCAATCATGTTTATTGCCTAGTTATTGAAGTAAGATTTTAGAAATCTAATCCTCAAAGTAAAGTTTTAAAATCATCAATTCTATTTTATTTTCCAACTTTTCCAAAGTTTTGAACTTTGGAAAAGTTGGAAGTTAATGAGCTTCTAAATTCATTTTCAACAAACGTTTGCACCGTTATTATTGCACTTTTGCTTTCAATAATTTATTCAATTGGAATTAAATTAATAAAATTGTACGTTTTTATCACAACTATCACTTTTAGTCAATAATTAAAGAAAATAATACCATGCTGAACATTCAAAAGAAAATGAACAATGCTTTTCTGGCTTTGCTAGGACTGCCTGCCACCGCTGTAGGATTTGCATTATCTACACAAATTGCAGCACTGAGCTGGATTTTATCCAACAAATACGGTTTGGATATTCACGACGTAGCTTTTGTGTGGTTGGCTGGCCCTATTGCTGGTATTTTTGGACAGGTAATAGTTGGTATGTTGAGCGATAACGTTTGGTACATGGGTGGACGCCGACGACCATTTATAATTATTGGAGGGATAGTTAGCACCATTTCTTTTTTGGCTTTGCCCAATATAAGTGCTATTTCCAACATTACTGGCATTACTGATATTATTTTAATTGCCTCTGTAATAGCATTATTTTTAGATTTATCGGTAAATGTAACTTTCAACCCTGCACGTTCTATCATTGCCGATTTAACTCCCGAAGGAAAAGTACGTACTTCCGGATTTGTTTGGATGCAAATTATTTCTGGTTTCTTTGGGGTATTTGCTTATTTCCTTTCGATGGTTTTTGGCAACGAAACACTGCTTTATATTGCTGCTGTTATCGTATTTTTAACGGCTGTTTTCCCCATTTTATTTATTCAAGAGAAAAAGGAAACAGAACAAGCCATCGAAAACCAAGAGAAGTTTGGAGTTTGGCAAATTGTGAAAGAAATATTTCCTCTTTACGGCTTTCTAATTTTTGGTATTTTTAGTTTGATTTTCCATTTTTTTACCGAGGAACTGGCCGCTTGGCACAATCCAGTATTGATTGGCGCCCTGATCTACTCCATTGTTATTGGCATTTATATTATTATTAATGGGCTGAAAAATCCGTCGAATAAAAACGAGTTTCAAAAAATTATGTTGGCACACTCCTTTACCTGGGTAGCTTTTCAGAGTATGTTTATCATGTCGGGCTTTTTTATTGAAAATCAAATACTTCCGAACATCAACATCTCAGATGTAACAGCCAACTGGTTTGCCGAAAAACTCACTGGCAATGCACAAACCACCGCTTCGTCCATTGGCAATATCGTATCGTTGGGCTTTTTTATTCTTAATTTAATTGGGGCTATTTTTCCACTTATTCTTCAATCTATTGCTAAAAATATTGGACGGGTAAAAACTTACATTGCCGCTTTGTCCTTTTCAGCTATAGGATATTTCTATATTGCCTTTTTCAGCAGAGTAGAAATTGATTTTTATATTGGCATGTTTTTAATCGGAATTGGCTGGTCGGCAGTAATTTCCATCGTATTTGCCATCATGAGCGAACGTGTAAATCCGTCAAAAATGGGGTTGTTTATGGGCGTATTTAATTTGGCGGTGGTATTGCCCCAAATGATGAGCAATGGAGTAGCTTACATTATTAAAGATACAGGAAATCATCAGCTGCTGTATATTTTTTGTGGTGCATTGGTGACTTGTTCTGTCATTTTTTGGATGTTTGTGAAAGAGCCGGAATCATTAGGAACTAAACAAAATATGCCTTCGGGAGGACATTAAAAAACAGTTACTATTTTATCATTTACTATTTACTAGTATCTTTGCGGAAATAAAAAATACCGCAATAAAAAACTGAAACTGCGGGAATTAATAATCCTGCAGTTTTTTTCATTAAACTAAAAAAACATGAAACATTTTCCAATTCTCTATTTGCTCACTTTAGCCTTTTTTTTTTCTTGTACCAATAAAAAAACAGAACAAGCTACATCACAAAAAATAGATTCGCTCGAGTTGAAATATGCTGAAGGTTTCTCGGTAGAATATCATGCTAATTATAAGACTGTTATTGTATATAGCCCATGGATTAAAGGCACAAAGTATGCACGCTATTATTTGGTTTCGGATATGGAAATTGAAACACCTATCGATGGCAAAAAAGTAAAAATTCCATTGCAGACCTTGGCATCCACATCGGTTACTCATTTGGAATTTTTGAGCATGTTGGGTGAGCTTGAAACCCTGCGTGGAGTGTGTTCTCCACATCTAATTTACAACAAAGAAGTTCAAAAATTAGTTGCAGATAAAAAGATGACCGACCTGGGCGATGCTTTTAATATAAATGTTGAGCAAACACTACAACTAAAACCCAATGCTGTGATGATGAGCGGTTACAATCAGAATGACCCTTATGCTGAACGTATTACACAGGCTGGAATACCCGTCCTTTTTAATAACGAATGGATGGAGACATCGCTTTTGGCACGTGCAGAATGGATAAAATTTGTGGCAACATTCTACAACAAGGAGAAAACAGCCGACAGTCTTTTCAATTTGATAGAAAACCGCTACAATGATATTCGCGACAAAGCAAAAGCAGTTACCACCAAGCCGAAAGTGATGGCGGGCTCCAATTTTCGTGGTACATGGTATATGCCTGCTGGAAAGAGTTTTATGGGACAACTATTTACCGACGCGGGCACTCAGTATTATTTTTCCAACGACACTACAAGTGGAAGTTTGCCGCTGAATGTGGAAATGGTATTGAAGAATTTCTCAACATCAGATGTTTGGCTCAATTGTAGCTTCAATTCTATTGACGAATTACTAAAGGCTGATAGCAAACATGCTTTTTTCAATCCAGTAAAGCGACACCTGGTTTATAATTTCAATAAACGTTTGTTAGCCTCCACCGCAAACGATTTTTGGGAAAGTGCCGTTGCTCGCCCCGATTTTTTACTGGCAGATGTGATTGCCATTTTACATCCTGAGATTTTACCTAAATATGAATTGGTGTATGCGCAAAAACTAAAATAACATATCAATTAGCGTATTAACTTTCAAATTAGCTCTTTTTTCACACATCATTCTACTATCTTTCATAATATCAGCTATATAAGGAGGAGTATAAATCCCAAAATAAATATCTTTCTTTAAACCTATAATTCGGCAGGTTCCAATTCTCGGAATGTCGAAATACTCCATCGGAATATTTCGTTTACGAATATTTATGCTATACCGTCATCTAGTCGGTAAATCGAGATACTCCGTAAGTGTTCAATTTCTTTATTCGTTCTGGCTTGTACAAGTTAGGAATGGTTTAGCGCAGGAGATTTCAATAAAAGAAAACCATCTTTACAAAGGCATTATACATATTATGGCCTTTTCGAACATTATTTTCCAAATTGCAGAATCAGTGACTAGTAAACAAAAATTCCCAACCGACATGCATCGACTGGGAATTATTGTTTCTTATAGAAAAGCAAAAGCTCTATTTAAATGAACCTCCAAGTATATCAAGCAGTTCATTGGTAATGGCTTGCTGGCGTGATTTGTTGTATAACAATGACAATTCCTGCAAAATATCATCTGCATTATCAGTGGCTATTTGCATAGCCATGGTCCGTGCAGCATGTTCTGAGGCATTGGAATCTAACAGCGCAGTATAAATTTTAAGTCGTAAAACGGTAGGAATTAGTCTATCTAAAATAGAAAACTGATCTGGTTCAACGATATAGTTGAGTACAATTGCCCCCTTTTCGGATGGAGTTACTGGAATCGGTAACAGAATTTCATCGGTCAATACTTGCGAACTCTTACTTTTGAAATGGTGATATATTAACTCCACTTTGTCCACTTCTTTGCTAATGAACAAATTGATTATTTGTTCTGCTAACTCTTGCGACAATGAATAGCTTGGTTTATCGGCCATCATTTCAAAATCACCTTGTGGCTCAATACCTATCTTGCGACAAACTTTGGTCACCTTTTTACCTACTGGAAACACCAATATATTTTGGTAGCCCAGTGCTTGATAATTAGCAATTTTAAGTGTTAATCGTTTGGCAACATTGGTATTAAAACCACCACACAAACTTGAGTTTGACGAAAAAACAACAATGGCCACCCGTTTCACGTCACGCTGCTCGGCATAGGATGAGGCTGCATCTTCGTCCGAACTTAAAAAATTATTAAGCAAAAGATTCAGACGTGCTTCATAAGGCAAAAGATTTTCAATGGTCTTTTGCGCCTTACGCAGCTTAGCCGAAGATACCATCTTCATTGCAGATGTTATCTTCTGTGTGGACTTTACCGAGTGTATGCGTGTTTTTATTTCCTTTAATGAAGCCATAATGTCAATTGACTATTTATCAATTTACTATTTACTATTTTTTTCTACTACCTACTTCAAACTACTTACTACCAACTAGTAGCTACTTACTACAAAGAAACTCGTTTCGCTACTTCAGCAGCAATCTTTTCGATAATAGCAGTTACCTCATCGTTAACAATTCCCTTTTTAAGTACATCAAGTACATCTGTACGGTGTGATAATTCCAACACCATAAGGAATTCTTTTTCAAAATCTTGTACTTTATTGAGAGGAACATTCGATAACAATCCGTTAGTACCACAATACAACACAGCTACCTGATTTTCAACTGGCATTGGCTGGTGAAGCGGTTGTACCAATAAGCGGGTATTTTTCTGTCCTTTATCAATGGTCATGGCGGTTACAGGATCCATATCGCCACCAAATTTACTGAAAGCTTCCAATTCGCGGAATTGAGCCTGGTCCATTTTAAGCGTACCAGCCACTTTCTTCATGGCTTTAATTTGTGCGTTACCACCCACACGCGAAACCGAAATACCTACGTTGATAGCAGGACGATTTCCTTGGTTAAACAAGTCTGTATCCAAGAATATCTGTCCATCGGTAATTGAAATTACGTTGGTAGGAATATAAGCGGAAACGTCACCTGCTTGTGTTTCGATAATTGGCAAAGCGGTCAATGAACCACCACCTTTTACTTTACCTTTCAAGCATTCTGGTAAATCGTTCATTTGCGCAGCTACCTCTTGTTGAGAAATAACCCGTGCCGAACGCTCCAACAAACGAGAGTGCAAGTAGAAAATATCACCCGGATATGCTTCGCGGCCAGAAGGACGACGAAGAATCAACGAAACCTCACGGTAAGCCACTGCCTGTTTCGACAAATCATCATAAACAACTAAAGCATGACGACCGGTGTCTCTGAAATACTCACCAATGGCAGCACCAGCAAATGGGGCAAAGTATTGTAATGCAGCTGGTTCAGAAGCATTAGCAGCAACAATTACTGTATAATCCATAGCGCCCGCTTCTTGCAAAGTGTTCACGATAGAAGCTACCGTAGAACCTTTTTGTCCAATGGCAACATAAATACAATATACAGGGTCGCCTGCTTCAAAATTAGCTCTTTGATTGATAATAGCATCGATGGCAATGCTGGTTTTTCCGGTTTGACGGTCACCAATAATCAGCTCACGTTGTCCGCGACCGATAGGAATCATGGCATCCACGGCTTTCAAACCAGTTTGCAAAGGTTGATTTACCGGTTGTCTGAAAATAACACCCGGCGCTTTGCGTTCCAATGGCATTTCGAGCATTTCACCGCTCACCTTGCCTTTTCCGTCCAATGGTTCGCCCAATGGATTGATAACGCGACCGAGCATACCTTCGCCCACCATAATGGAAGCTACACGTTTGGTACGTTTAACGGTAAAACCTTCTTTCACCTGACTGGTTGAACCAAGTAGAACTGCTCCTACATTGTCTTCTTCCAAGTTCATAACGATGGCTTTGGTACCGTTTTCAAACACCAACAATTCATTGGCTTCGGCATTATTCAAACCATAGATACGAACCACACCGTCGCTTACCTGCAAAACAGTACCTACTTCGTCAAACTGAACGCTGGTATCCATTCCTTCAAGTTGCATCCGTAGGATTTCGGATACTTCGCTCACCTTAATATTATCAGACATCTTCAATTCACAATTAATATATTCACTTGGAATACAGTATTTATTAAGATATTGGACAACAATAATTCTTAATTAATAATTGTGCATTATGCATTATGCATTGATTTATAAGACTTTTTTGTTTTGTTCTATATATTCGCTTCTGATGCGTTGCAATTGTCCAGAAAGACTAGCATCCCAACGTACAAAATCTACTTCAAATTGGAATCCGCCCAAAATGGATGGGTCAATCAGCTTTTCAATTTCCACTGTTCCACCTGTTTTCTTTTGTATCATGTCCAATAGCCGCTTTTCAACTATAGCTTCTACTGGAGAGGCAGTTGTCAATTTCCCTGAATGAATATTGTTTGACTTACGATATAAATCAACAAATTTCAGCATGATGGATTGAAGGTGAATCTCGCGGTTGTTGTCAAGCAATACATCCACAAATCGCACAAATGACTTGCTTGAATTTCCACCGGCTGCCAAATCTATCACTTTGCGCTTGTCGGCTTTGGCCATAACAGGATTTTCAAGTACCGAGCGCAATTCGTTGAATTGGAGGAAACTTTTAGATACTGATTTGGCTTCGGTGTACAACTTGGTACGCGATGCCTTTTCTGGAACAAATTCCATTAAAGCGGTAGCGTATCTAGCGGCTATGAGTCCGTTGTTCATCTCAGATTAGGATTTAGAAATGTTGATTTCATCCAACAAACGGTTAATCATATCCATCTGTTCCCCTTTCTTTTCCAACTTGGCACGAAGCACATTTTCGGCAATATCCACTGACAATTCGGCTACCTGGCGACGAATGTCACGTATGGCATCTTCCTTTTCAATAGTGATTTGCTTTCTGGCTTCGTCAATCAACTTTACAGCTTCCACATTGGCTTTGGCTTTGGCATCATTAATCAGCAAGTCGCGCGTTTTGGTAGCTTCGTTCAAGATATTTACCTGTTCGCGACGTGCATTATCCACTATGGCTTGACCTTCAATTTTAACCGAAGCCAATTCTTCGTGTGCTTTTTTGGCAACAAGAAGCGATTCGTCAATATACGATTTACGACTTTCAACCATGTTAATAATAACTGGGAAACCGTATTTTACAAGTATAAAAACGACTATTCCGAATGAAAGTAACATCCAGAACAAAAGACCTGATTCAGGCAGTAATAATGCCATAA
>JAIFKQ010000100.1 GCA_020049515.1 Paludibacter sp.
TTGCATTGGCTGCATTATTATCATAAGCTGTTTGCGCACCAGTAGTTAACTGATTCCAAGGACCTGCTGGGCTAGGAATAGATTCACCATTCCGATATTTTGTAGTTTTCAGGTTTTCTACCATCCAAGTTTGGGTACCAATGGTTACTACCGAGTAATGATTGTCATCGGCATCTTTGCATTCCACAAAATTGAAATTGATAGTTTTACTTTCGGTAAGCTTGTCGGTAACAACGGTACTATTATTACCTGATATACCTCTGTAAAGTATCTGATCGCCAGCACTGTACTGCATAGAAGTCACATTACTTTTTGATTTATTAGGCTGAGAGTTGGTGGCCTTTTGGTGGCTAATAAATGATAGGAATGGTTTTTCGATTCCACTACCTTTACTGATTACCCGCTGAGCGTAAGAATAACCATCTCCATTTACTTTAAGTATGTATGCACCTGGCGCCAACGACAACTGAAAAGAATTGTAGCCCGCTAGTAAAGGCGAGTTAACGGAAGTAACATTTCTACCATCCACCCCAAACACATTTAGTTGCACAGTTCCAGTTTTTGGCGCAAAGAATGATACTGTAGCCTTTTCTTGCATGGGATTAGGGTAAATAGCAATGTCATTTTCAGTGCCCACTGGCTGGTTCACACCTGACAGTACATCAACCAATACCAACACATCGCCAGATGGAACTGTTATTTTCGTTCCTTTGGTAAGGTTTTGAACTTCCACACTACTGAGGGGCTGATTGCCGGTAAAGGTAATGTTATAATTTAAAGCTTCCGTTTTTATTGAAAACGAAAACAAAAACAACATTGATAAGATACAATGGTGGTAATATATGTAAGCTGTTTTCATAAATAATTTTGTTTATTGATTTGTTTTTAATAGAGTTTCAAATGTATGCAAGTAGAAAAATTGGTCAATCTACTAATTGGTACTTTTTGTTTCTATTTTTTTTCAACGCCAAAACAGCTAATTTGTTCACTCTCTCTATTTTTTTTTGTAAGGATTACAAGTTGGCGGGGAGTTACTTTCCTCAAAAGAAATTGCTTCTTCATACGTTTAACTATCCCTAGCTATATAATATTCATTTTTAGCCAGTTAGCCTCTACCAAAAGCATTCTCAACTTTTATTTAATTACAGTATCATTTCTATTCAACAGCCGTTTCAATAAACCCAGCCTTTTTCAGCGTTGCCAAATTCATCAAGCAAGCATAAATATATTTCCCTTCCAGCGGATATTTCCCTTCGGCAATTAATTTCAGGGTGTTCCATTGCCAATGTTCCAGGGTTTTCCGCTCTTTATCCCATTCCACCATTTTCACAACCTGCTCCATCGTAACCGTTTTGCCATCCAATATTTTATTGGATGTTGGTCTATTGTTTTCTGACGCTTGTGTCTCTTTTCGTCGCACATCAATCCGGGCTTGCGTCATTCGCTCCCGCAATCCGCCCTGCTCCAAAAACTCCTTTTCCAAGGTTTTCATCTGTTGTGCCAATAAGTAAGATGTTACATTTACCAAGCTCAGCAATACATTGGCCGACACTTCAGCCTCAGCACTTTCTATCCCTTTTCGGTACGTTTCGTAGTTGGCATCGGGGATTTTGTGTTTTTGTGTGAGTGCTCCATAATAGGGATGTGCCTTATTCCAAATGGTCAATTTCCGTGTTCTGATATAATCCTCAAAATCTTCTTTCAGTTCTTCGAGTGAGGCACGTGCCACATTGGTGAGTTTTATTTCCGTTTCCTTGGAAGTGCCCGATGCCATGCTTGCCTCCACGATGTTTTGTTTGCACGAGCGAGCCGACTGTACCATTTGGTCGATGGTACGGTCGAACTTACTCAGGTATTTATGGGCAAAATAGAACGTGCCATCGTATATTATCTCCGATTTCTGGTAAGTTATCAACCGATGGTAACCACCATGTTTGGGAATAAAGCCATCTTCGTTGTATTGCTTGTCCATAGTGTTTTTTGTTTGTTTTATCTGTTATTTTTCTTTTTTTTCGGGGGACTTTTAGGACACTCGCGACTATAAAGCAAGGTTCCCCCGATAAAAGAAGAAGGGCACTGCGTTTTTCGATAACTATCAATTATCAAACCAGCCTATCTTTTTGTCAATTCTCTCTTAATCAATTACTCGATCAATAGCCACTTAATTTTGTCCAAGTCACCTTAATGCTTCAACATACCCGCTCTGGCATATTTAATGTAAAATTTATCAGGTGTTGAATTTTTAAAGTACTCAGTAAAAGTTCTGAAGTTATACTCACCAATTACTTCCCCACAATTATCATCCAGTTTCTTTTCTGTCATTTCGGATTGTGGGTAGTTGGTAATCTCTGAAACAAAGAATTTGTTTTCAAACTTAATTGGCGTTCCCGCTTGTCCTACTTTGTATTCTATTCTGTTGCTGTATGTTAGCGGGCTATTCGCATTGGTAAAAGTCAAGGTTTTAATTTGCTTTTTGGTTGGGTGAAGAAACAAATCGCAATCTCTGTAAAGTGATTCCTTGATGCTGTATTCTTTTATATACTTGGAACTGTAAGCCGGAATACAGACCGTTTTTTCTTCGGTTGAGGACACTGATTTACCACTCGAACTCATCGTATTTGCGGATGCACTATTGGTTTGAATCAATTGCAAATAGTTAACCCCAGTTACCGCTTTGCCTATTGATTGTGCCGAACCAATGTTTGACGATGAAGTGTAAACTCTATTCTTAAAGTAATTATATGCCATACCATTACTAATAAAAAAACATTCTTCTAGGTTAAGATAAATATTTGTTTCCGTTTTGTTATAAACTTGGAAGCCTATGTCGCCACCATCTACCCACTGATTATAAATCACTTTGCAGTTGCCATCTTCATATACCAATAGGTTGTCTTTCAATGCCATGCTAGCATCAGCAGTTGTTTTGTACACTTGATAAAAATTTTCGACGGTTGAACATGATGTCAAAGACGTTACAATTAATGCAATGGAAAGGATTGTTTTTGTTTTCATTGGGATTGGGGGTTTTGAATGATTGAGTTATAAAGATTGATAGTATTCTTTGATTTTCGTTGCCATTAACTTCCTTCTCAAATTTAAAAATTCAGTATAATCGTCAATGTTCATTTCTAAAATTTCAATTGGAACACAATTCATTCTGAGGTTGTCAAGAAGATGTTCATTTGTTGATATTCCACTCACTTGTTGGTTGTTGTCTTCCAACTGTGAGATAACTAAACCAAAATATTCTTTTGGTGGTTTGTTACCTACTTTTATATTTATCTCAGATTGCATGTAAACGTAATTTGCAATTTGATTGTACTTACTGCGGTCTAAACCATTCTTTTTAAGGTAGTCTTTCGGGAATAAATGGTGGATGTCACCTCTGAGTGAAATTAAGTCACCTACCAAAACGTCTTTCGATAAAAAACCTCTGTCGTTTGCTTTAACTTGAGATGCAAGAAATACATGGAAGTATGGGCTACTTGCTACCGAAGTATCCAAACTTTGTGGCAATGAAGCATTCCAAAACGCATCGGATAATTCACCTTCCTCTTTTTCTTTAAGATATTCATTGAATGGCTTTTGTGAAATTTGTTTGATGTCATAATCAAACGAACTTTCAGGAGAACCGGAGTATCTACCTGTTAAGACAGAATAAACAAACCAACGTTTAACATAGCTCTCAATTGATACCGAGTTAACTCCTAGGTCTTTCAGCTTTAAATAAACTATGTACGCAAAATTAATTGCATTTTGTGAACGAATCAGTGCAGGTGAAATAAATCCAGCTGATTTTATTATCATTAAAAACCTCTTGAAGTTAGTTTCGTTGGTGAAATTTAGAACCCCAATTTTAAGTGTTGCAAATGATTTTTGTGCAATTTCTGACTCGTATGTTCGTGTTTCAAAATTTCTGCCTGAAAGCAAACTCACTAAATCCGAAAGTCGGCCTCTGTTAAACTGCGAAGTAAATGCCACACGTATTAAATCGTTATAATCAGGGTCGTAAAGATCTTCGTTTTCTGTTTTTAGCCACTTCATTTTTAAAAAAAAATCTGTCTTAGCAAATTCAGAATCATTATCTACAATATGCTTGTAAAATTCGGGAGCTATAGCCAAATGACAAAAATAGTCAATCGCCTTTCGCAGTTCATTTCCCTCATTATCAGTGTCAGCTGCAATTTTACTCATAACAAAGTCAGCCTGACTTAGTACCACACCTTTGGAGTTTATACGAATAAAAATTTCAGTTACAGTTTCTATGTCTAAGTCTGGCGCAAGTTCTATTAGTCCAATTTGCTTTTTGGGAATATTTATAAGCTTTGTAATTGTTTTCTCAACAAGCTCTTCATCTGAATCTGGATTGAGTTTCAGATATTCTCTAACAATTTTAAGCACACTTCCATTAATAACATCCGAAATATCGTGCAACCATGTTTTGTCTTTCAGAATTGCTGGATTTTGAACTTCAAAACGTTCGTCAATAGGATTGAAAGCGATTTTAATTTTCACCCTTTGATAAGTTTTGTTTACAACATATTGACCAAGTACAGCAGCTGTAAGTGCAGTAATACGCTGTTGCCCATCAATGAGTACTTTTTTGCCTTCACTCAAACTACCATCTTTAAGTCTTACATTTGGATTTCTCCATGCAATAACATATCCAATTGGATAGCCTTGATACAAACTGTCCATCAAGTCACGAACCTTTGAACTGTCCCAGACAAATGGTCGTTGTATTTCTGGAATTGCTATTTCACCTGAATTTACCCAGGCTAGAATGGTTTCAATCAAATGTTGATTTACGGAATACTTTTGCATTGTTATAAATTTTAAAATTGATTATGTCATTGTTATATTTCACCTTAAAACGGCTGCTTATATTCCGTTAAAAGGAGATTGATACTTTATATTATAAAATTGCTAATGACTGATTTTGCTGCTTTATAAAAAAAATGAAAACCATTGTTCAAAGCAATCATATTAAATAAAAACAGACCCGCAATTATAATAATATAGGCGATATTGATTCTCTTTTGAAAACTACTTCTTCTGTTAAGAATGTTGTACTTCTGATTAATTTCATTTTCTAATTGATTGATTTTATTAGTTTTATCCAATAGTTTTGTCTCTATTTCTGTCAACTTAGAATATGTTATGAAATTTGCAAGCCGATTTTTTATTTGCTTATTGTCATCTTTTTGAAGTTCCAACTTTTGTTCTATTTGATTCATTTGATATTTTATTTTTCTAAACTCCTCATGTGTTTTTACCTCTAATTTGGAAATCTTTTCTTTATCAATTTCTCCTGCAAGTCTGTAAATATCCCCCACATCTTTTATGACAATATCTAAAGATTTTTTTATATTATCAATTTCAATCTTCTCACTAAAGTCATTTAATTTTTTATCAATATTTTTCTCCAAATCCGACAACACATTATCGAGAGAATCAATACTAGCCAATTTGCTTATCTTTTTGTCAAATGAGCTTTCATTACTTAAACTTTGTTCCTCTAACTTATTCTCAAAATCGGTGAGTTGCTTGTTTATAATTAGTTGCTTTTCTTTTATGTCAATAATCTCATTATTAAACTCACTTCTGTGAATTGTAAAATCATCGAATTTTATAAAGTCGTCAAATTTAAGTGCTTCAGAAAGTTTGCTTTGAAAATCGGTTATCTTAGTATTTAAATTTTCGTAGTATTTATTTATATCATTAATTGTATTCCCAATTTTATGCTCTATTTCGGCAATACCTTTGTCAAAAGAATCAATACTAACAAGCTGGCTAATTTTTGCATCAAATTTTTCTTCCAACTTTGGAGTTAGTTTAGAAAACAAATAGTTGAACTCTGAAAACTGTTTATTTAGGTCTATTTGAGCTTTCTTTATTAGTCCGAATTGACTGTCAATTATATCTCTTTCAGATTTATAATCTATTAAATCAACATAATTACTTAGGTCGGTCGTCGCTGAAAATTTACTTTCAATAGTTTTTACTCGGGTGGTTATATTTTCGTATTTTTCATTTGTTTCCCGAATTTGTTCCATCAATCCTTTAAATTTCACGAGTTCTTGTTTGAGTAACAAATCAATACTCATTTCATTGTAATTTTCCATATTATCCAATTGTATAAATTTCATCCATTGCTGCGTTAAACGACCTAAGCAAATTGTAAATCGTTATTTTTTTTTCATATTGTACTCTATCATCTATCTGAACCGTTTTTTCAAAAAAAGGAATATCTACAGTTCCTATTTCATAATCTTTCATTTGCCTTGGTTTTGCCTTGTAAGTACTACTGGAAATAGCTTTAACCCTTACTGAATGAGGAGTTTCAGGATCCCATGTTTCCAAAGCCTCTTGCTCATCAGTACTGGGAATAACAGGAGTAGGCATTCCAAATAAATGGTTTAATTTTGATTGAAATTTATCGAATGAATTAATTTCTCCCTTGTTTTTTCTGATTGAACCAACATAACCGAGGTTGGCTCTAAACAATTCATGCATTTTATCATCTGCGGAACTAATAAGAGTTGACCTAAACTGAGATGTCTTTGTAATAGCTTCAGATAATTTTAATAATTGGTTTTCTAATTCTATGGAATTAGATTTAAACACATAAATAGCTCGGTCTTGAGAGTAATCCACATTATCCCATACAATACCGAAATCATAAGGTGATTTGTGGGTAAATAATGCTGTCACTTCATATTTATCTATTCCAGACTTATCATCCAATCTCCTGTAAAAGTTTTTCGGCTCGTTCACCAACATAACTTCCACGTTATCAACCTGACAGGCATATAAGTAATCTTTTATATTCTTAATAAGATTATAGTCTTCTACATAATTATTGCTTTTAGTTATTCCATTGCTTTCGTTCTCTACAGGCATGCCCAATACCTTTTCTATCTGTTTTGTATGAATGGTATTGAAAATTAAATCGATTCCATCAATATTTTTAATTTTGTTTTTATTTTCAACTGTTACTGAGATATTTAGTTTATTTAAACTACTATTTTCTGGAATATCATTAAAAGCACTACTTGATGACCCTTCTTGATAAATCTTTGTAAACGAGCCATCTTCAATTCTAAACCTTAACTTCCCCTCTTCAAAAAAGAAATTATATAAATGAGCAGAATAAACCTTATACAAACTGGTAGTTTCTACTATGTTTTCACAAGGTATTACTTCATTTGAGAGTTTGTTAACCAGTTCGCCCTTAATGAGTTCAGTACCACGTGATCTGAATTCTTTTTGCTCTTCTTTTGTCAGGTCCTTAAATCCGTATCTAAATCCAACATAATCATATTTATTATTACCAACCCAATTGTGAAGCCACAATCTGATATGATGTGTATTATATTTTGGCATAGATTCAAAAATCTCATTTGCCATTTGAAATAGATTAATAGAGCCATTATCGAAAAAGTCCTCTATATCAGACAGAAATGAGTTAATGTTCCAGTATTCTTCTTCTTTGCTTGCTACAGGATAAATAAAGTCATTCCATGGATTTGTTTTGATAAATAAAATTAGTCCATCTACATCTATTTCGTCTTCAAATTTTGAAATACCCTGAAATCTCTTTTCAGAACGACAACGCAGTATGTATTTAAGCTTATAATAATCATTTATATATTGATGACCATTCGTAATTTCACCGATATTGAAGTCAATTTGTTTTACCCCGAAAATCCAAAGTAAGAATTTCTGATAATTATCAAATGTTGAATTGTAAATTGCTATGATTTCTTCATATCTAGACTGGTAAGACTTTTCAAACTCTTGAAGAGTCTGAATTAACAAACCTAAATCATTTTCGAAGTATTTATTTTTAAAATTTAAAAAGTAGTTCTCAAATATCTTCTTTCGTGCTGTTTCAAACTTTTCACCATCTTTATCAATGAGCTTCTTTAACAGCCTGGGATTTCTAATATCAAACTTAGAAATTATGAAGGCTTCGGATAATATATCTATATAATCGCTCAACCAAAGTGTGATTAAATCATCGGAATTAAGTCTGTTTGATAATTCATTTTTAAGCTCTGAATATATCCCGTCATTCATTGTTAGATGATTACGACCAACAATATCTAAAACTGTTTTAATATCATCGTTTAAAAAATCAAACAGACCTTTGCTTCTTAGTAAACCTATATGATATTTAAGAACTATTTCTCTGTCAGTTTCTTGAAATTTTGTTATAATATATCGTTTATTATCTGCAAGAGTATTATGAAAATATGTTTTCATTAATTCAATGTCATAGCTTTCAATAATCCCCGTCTCAAATAATTGAATCAAATATGTATCACTACATATTTTTCGCAATGCATCAAACACTAGGCTGTGATTTAGTCCATAATACTCCTTGAGTAATGATACTAACTGTTTGTATAGTTCTTGATTTTCTACATAAGGCAACCTGTTAAGTTTAATAATAAATTTTTCATCAATGCTCAATTCTTTTACTTTAGCTAATTGGTCAACATATTGGTTAATTTGGTCAATTCCAGAATCTTTATACTGATTTTGGAGGAATATAATATCGCACTCTCGGCTAATATTATAAGCAAAAAGAGCAAAAAGTTCATTTTTATGTCTTGTTGATTTTACAGGGTGAAATACAACTAAATCATTATTCTTAAATTTGTCATCGTGATATATTTTTCTTGTAGAAAAAAAATGGATTAGCTCTTCTTGATTTGGAATTTTTATTATGCCTCTTTTTTCATCCCAGTTATTTAATACGCCTACAAATCGAATATATTCATTTAGATTAACAATATCTCCAGTAAGTTTTACAAAAGTTGCAACCTTTTTTCCAGCATGAATACCGTGTTTGTTTATTTCTATCTGAAATGATACTTTTTCTAGGAGTTGAATATTTCTATCAATCAATGAGCTGCGATGAAAAAAAATACTGTTACCATCATAGCTAATAAAGCCATAAATACCATTCCAG
>JAIFKQ010000076.1 GCA_020049515.1 Paludibacter sp.
GCTGAGCAGGATTTTCCCTCCTTGTTTGATGCAGGTAAAATGTAAGTTATTCTATTTGAAGAATATAAAGCGCAAAAAGCAGCAATCAAAACCTCATCTTTGTAAATGCCGTAAAGTGTCATTGCTCCCTGCGATATTCCTTTTTCTAATAGCTGATTAATTAAATTCTGTTGAGGAAAAATAAAATCTTTGTTTACTTCTTTGTAAAATGATAAAAAATCTTGAAGTGCAATATCACTTTTTACCAATAGATTAGAATTGATTGATTTCTCCAAATTTCGCTGCGTATTTTTTGAATAATATGAAGAGATTTCGTTGTAATTTCTATTCAATTCCAGAATGTAATTTGGAATACTTATGCCATCGGAATGAAAATTCTGATAATTTAAATTTAATTCATAACTCAACGAAGGTAACTGTTTAATAAAGTCGGTTGTTATTTTTTCGTCAATATTCGTTTTGGAAAAAATGCCCAATTGTTGAGCCAAACTTGGTTGAACGATATATGGAACTCTTAATTTTCGTTTTATAGGAATTGGCATAATGTACTCGTAATTTTCACTTACCAATGCTTCCCAATTGGGTGAAACAATATCTAAGTACCAACTAAATGCATAAGTTAATTGATTGATTGACTCCGAAATACATTTGTCCCAAAGTATATAATCGATAGATTTATTTTGTAAATGCTTAATTTGCATGTTATTTTTTTGAACTTAATCAAACAAAAGTAATTGATTTTTGTTATAAATCAACACAAAATCGTTCATAATTTGTATTTATTACTATTGAAGTTTTGTTGGAAATTACAATTCTTTGAATTGCTTTTTTTATATATATCATTTTTTTATAATAGAAAAAAAGAGTAATTTTGACCACTAAAAAAATAACAGATGAAATTTATGGCAAAAGAAGTGGCAACAAATGCCGGTGCAATGTACAATGCTCTCACAAACGGAAGTAAAATAGTAGGTCAAATTTTTGCAGATACAGATTTTAGAATAGATGGGGAAGTAGAAGGTAACATAAATTGTAAAGGTAAAGTGGTAATCGGACAAAAGGGTTTTTTGAAGGGCACAATTTCATGTGTAAGTGCCGAAATAATTGGAACAGTGGAAGGAGATATTGTGGTTACAGAAACTTTATCACTACGAGCTACTGCTTTCATTACTGGAGACGTAAAAACTAAAGTGCTAATTATCGAACCTAATGCAGTTTTTAATGGAGCTTGTTCTATGCGCGATATTGAATTAGGCACTGTAAAACAGTAATATAACAATTTTTTTACTCGTATTTTTTTGTATAAAGTAGTTTTTGATACTAAGTTTCATTTGCTAGCTTTGCTAAATCATATTCCGATTTCCTTAAATATTTAATTCGTAAAATATCTTGACAAACATTCAATATAAAGCTTTTGTAGTTGAAGAAATCGATGGGATTTGTACTCAAAGTATAAAACCTTTGCAGACGAATTATTTGCCAATGGCAGACGTTTTAATTCGTGTGCATTATTCGTCTATAAATTATAAGGATGCACTTTCCGCAACTGGCAATAAAGGAATTACCAAAAACTATCCACATACACCTGGCATAGATGCAGCTGGAGTGGTTGAATACTCTGATAATGAGGCATGTAAAATAGGCGATAAGGTAATTGTAACAGGTTATGATTTGGGAATGAATACCTCCGGTGGGTATGGTCAATTTATACGTGTGCCAGCAGAATGGGTGGTAAAACTCCCTGTTGGACTTACACTTAAAGAATCTATGATAATAGGTACAGCGGGTTTTACGGCTGCAATTTCGATGATGAGGTTGGTGGAAAAAGTAAAGCCTAAAGATGGAAAAATTATAGTTTCGGGGGCTACTGGCGGAGTGGGTTCGGTAGCATTGGCTTTGCTTCAAAAGCTAGGTTACCAAACTATAGCCATTTCGGGAAAAGAGGCAGAATATCCATTTTTGCGTAATTTAGGTGTTTCAGAAATTATTGATAGAAATCAATTTCAAGAAGTTGATAAGCGACCAATGCTTTCGGCTCAATATGCAGGTGGAATAGATACAGTGGGTGGCTCCATTTTAGAAAATATTATTAAACAGATTCTTCCCTTGGGTTTAGTTACTACTTGTGGCAGTGTGTCATCTACTCAGCTCAATTTGAGTGCTTTTCCCTTTATTCTGAGGGGTGTTTCACTAGTTGGTGTATCATCTCAAAATTATCCTAAGGAGTCAAGAATTGAGATTTGGAATAAACTTGCTAAAGAATGGAAACTTCAAAATCTGTTAGAATTATATACTGAAATAGGGATTGATGATATAAAAACCGCTGTAGATAACATTTTATTGGGTAAATTGAAGGGTAGGACAATTGTTAATATGTGGTAGTTCGATAATTTCAAAGTTAGACTGGTCGAATTTGAATATAATATGCTGATTACTTTATCTTTTGTGTTGTTTACCCTTTTTAGCACGTTTTGACGTTTATATAATAGAAATTAAAGTTCACCTTTTTAGTTGTATGGTTTTGTTTTTTAGTTGAATTTATTTAAATATGAGCGATAACAAGAAGTATTTGTAGGGTCAAATTTTATGATTAAACATTGAATTAATCGAATGAAAAAAACAAAAAACAACTTACAATCAAAAATATTTTTTTTATAAGCATTCGTAAGATTAGTTAATAAATAATTCATTGCTTCGATTTAAAAAAGAAAACCGAGCTTTGTTTTTCTTTTATCTCAACAAAATAATTCATGTAAGTTTAATCATCCCTTTTTATCTCTTTTACACTCTCTTTCACCCGTTTTTGTTATCATATTTCAGTCAGATAAATTGAATTTTTTCAACCATAAAATCTTCGTTTTTTTCAATTCTTTTATTGCAAATTATTTTCATAACTCAAAAAAAAATTGCAATTTTGCACTTTCTTTCTACTCATAAGTATTAATCTTCATAATATAAACACTTCTCCTGGATGGCATTAGCAAACGAGAATTATTTGAAAACTCCCGAAATCTATTGTTTTGACGAAATAGAGAAACGTGTTAACGCCTTTAAAATCACTCATCCCACAACAAAAATTATTCGATTAGGCGTGGGCGATGTAACTCGCCCATTACCCACTGAAGTTGTTCAGGCAATGCACAAGGCTATAGACGAAATGGGTGAACCTGAAACATTTAGGGGTTATAGTCCACCACAAGGGTATGATTTTTTGATAGAAAAAATACTTAAAGATTATCGTTCGTTGGGTGTAGTGCTAGAAAAAGACAGTATATTTGTAAACGATGGTGCTAAGTCTGACATTGGAAATATTGGGCATGTGTTGGGACGTGATAATATTATTGCTATTGCTGATCCTGTTTACCCAGTTTACGAAAATGCAACCATCATGAGTGGCCGTGCTGGAATGTTGAATGACGATCAAAAATGGAGTAATATAGTATATCTGCGTTGTACAGCCGAAACGGATTTTATACCCGAATTGCCTACCGAAAAAGTAGATGTTATTTATTTATGCAATCCAAATAATCCAACTGGTACAGTATTGACAAAAACCGAACTAAAACGTTGGGTTGATTATGCCATCGAACATCATAGTATTATTGTGTATGATGGTGCCTATCAGGCTTATGTAAATGAACCCAATGTGCCCAGAAGTATATATGAAATTAAAGGTGCAAAAAAAGTAGCTGTAGAAATTCGAACTTATTCCAAAACAGCAGGTTTTACCGGTTTGCGTTGTGGATATACTATTTTTCCGCCAGAGCTGATGGTTTACACAAAAATTGGAGATGAAGTACCATTAATAAAATTATGGAGTAGAAGAATTGCAAATTATACAAATGGCGTATCATATATTGTGCAACGGGCAGCTGAAGCCATTTATACACGAAAAGGAAAAACTGAAACGGCGGAATTGGTAAACTATTATCTAACAAATTCTTCGCTTATTAGAAGTGAGTTATTATCTTTTGGATTTGAAGTGTATGGTGGTATTTCATCGCCCTATGTTTGGTTCAAAATACCTGATAATCAATTGTCTTGGAAATTTTTTCATCAATTATTGTACGAATACAACGTGATTGGAACTCCTGGAATTGTTTTTGGAAATACCGGTGAAGGATACATGCGATTTACTGGTTTTAGTAGCAGGGAAGATACAATACAAGCCATGGCGAGATTAAGAAAGGGATTTGGACGTAGTTGGTAGCGAGGTAGTTATACGAAGTCTCAAAATGAGAAATATTAAATTTGAAACCATTAAATCAGTGTTTTGAAACGATAGATTATTGAATCGTATTCAAAATCTTTTGTAGGATTAAATAAACTCAATTTAAAAGAAATAAATGTAGCTAGTTCCCAATTAGGGGCTAGGTGTAATATAAAAAAAATACTCATCATAAAAAAAAATAGCTAATTATGTGTGGAATTGTAGGTTACATCGGAAATAAGCAAGCTTATCCGATTTTAATTAAAGGTCTTCAAAGACTAGAATATAGAGGATATGACAGTGCTGGCATAGCGTTGCTTCACAACGACAACCTAAATGTTTACAAAGCAAAAGGTAAGGTTTCTGACTTGGTGCATTTTGCCGAACAACAAGATATTCAAGGTACTATCGGCATTGCGCATACACGCTGGGCCACACACGGAGAGCCAAACCTAGTAAATGCACACCCACATTATTCGCAATCAGAAGAATTGGCTTTAATTCACAATGGTATTATTGAAAATTATGCTGTATTGAAAGAAGGCTTAAAGGAACTTGGATATACTTTTTCGAGCGAAACAGACACAGAAGTGTTAATTCAGTTGATTGAATATATCAAAAAATCTAACAATGTCGATTTAACTACGGCTGTTCAATTAGCTCTAAATCAGGTTATTGGTGCTTATGCAATAGCGGTTATTGAAAAAGGTCAACCCGATTTAATTGTTGCTGCCCGTAAAGGAAGTCCGCTTGTAGTTGGAATTGGCGACGATGAATTCTTTTTGGCATCTGATGCTACACCAATAGTAGAATTTACCAATAAAGTAGTATATATTGGTGAAGAAGAGATTGTTACGTTACAGCGTGGTAAGGGATTGAAAGTTACAACTATAGCAAATGTAGAAAAAACTCACGAAGTAAAGGAACTAGAAATGACTTTGAGTCAATTGGAAAAAGGGGGTTATCCTCATTTTATGATCAAAGAAATTTTTGAACAACCTAAAACATTGAGCGATAGTATGCGTGGCCGTGTAAATGTAGAGGCAAATAATATCACTTTGGCAGGGTTTATTGATAATAAGGAGAAATTTTTGAGTGCAAAACGGATTATTATTTTGGCTTGCGGTACTTCATGGCATTCGGCTTTAATAGGAAAGTACGCCATAGAAGAGTTTGCCCGTATCCCAGTAGAAGTTGAATACTCTTCAGAATTTAGGTATCGCAAACCAGTTATTAATCCAGATGATTTGGTAATTGCTATTTCCCAATCGGGCGAAACCGCTGATACATTGGCTGCTGTAGAGCTAGCTAAATCGCATGATGCATTTATTTTTGGTATTTGCAATGTTGTAGGTTCTTCAATTCCACGCAACACACACTCAGGTTGTTATACACATGCAGGCCCCGAGATTGGGGTAGCTTCTACCAAAGCATTTACTGCCCAGGTTACAGTGCTTACAATGCTGGCATTGATGATAGGCAAAGAAAAAGGGACTTTGGAAAACGAAAGATATTTACAGATTGTAAAAGAGCTGGGTCAAATTCCTGAAAAAATAAAGGAAATTCTCAAACAAGATGCAAACATTGCTGAATTTGCAAAAACGTTTACCTATGCTCAAAATTTCATTTATTTAGGACGGGGTTACAACTTTCCTGTAGCTCTTGAAGGGGCTTTGAAATTAAAGGAAATTTCATACATTCATGCAGAGGGTTATCCAGCAGCCGAAATGAAACACGGCCCTATTGCACTGATAAGTCAAGAAATGCCCGTAGTTGTTATTGCCCCAAGTGCTGGAATGTACGAAAAAGTAGTGAGCAATATACAGGAAATTAAAGCCCGTAAAGGTAAAATAATTTCGATTGTA
Organism: Paludibacter sp.; assembly: GCA_020049515.1. Classification (GTDB taxonomy): domain Bacteria; phylum Bacteroidota; class Bacteroidia; order Bacteroidales; family Paludibacteraceae; genus Paludibacter. The sequence goes on from JAIFKQ010000076.1 coordinate 6,076, forward strand.
ACAGAGGGGGATGTAGTGGTAAAAAACCTTTCTGATTATTCCATTTGCATTCCAGATACAGAGGAGTGCTTGGTGCCTTTGTTGGCCGCCATTCCGTTACAATTATTGGCATATCATATAGCAGTGGTCAAGGGCTGTAATGTAGATCAACCCCGTAATTTGGCCAAATCGGTAACAGTAGAATAAAAAAAACAAATTGTCAAAGGTCAAAGGTCGTAAGACTTTTGACCTTTATCTTTAGACATTAGACTTATAATTATTATGTGCGGAATAGCAATGATTAGGCTGTTAAAGCCTTTGGATTTTTATCAGGAGAAGTATGGAACATGGCAGTACGGATTGCATAAAATGTATTTGCTCATGGAAAAACAGCACAATCGCGGTCAAGAAGGAGCTGGATTGGCCACTGTAAAATTGGACATGCCTCCAGGTGAAGAATATATTTGGCGCGAAAGAGTGGAGGGAAAAAATGCAATTCAAGATATTTTTGCTACTATCAATAATAAAATGGCAAAAGCCACATCGGAAGTATATAACTGTGTAGAAAAATCAAAATTAGAACTACCTTTTGCTGGCGAGCTTTATATGGGGCATCTTCGTTATAGTACCACAGGCAAAAGCGGTTTGTCTTATGTACATCCTTTTTTGCGCCGTCATAATTGGAAAAATAGAACGATGGTGCTAGCTGGAAATTTTAATCTAACAAATGTTGAAGAATTGTTTCAACATTTAACCTTAAAAGGTCAGCATCCACGTGACAAAGGCGATACTTTTTTGATGTTAGAATCGCTAGGATTTCAATTAGATAAAGAAGTTCAAAAAGAATACAATCGAATTAAACAACGCTATACCAATGATTTAGTTATTACCCGAAAAATAGAGGATAATCTTGATATAGCTTCAATTATTCGAAAATCTGAAAAAATGTGGGACGGTGGATATGCAATATGTGGCATGTTGGGCCATGGCGATTCATTTGTTTTTCGTGACCATAAAGGTATTCGGCCAGCTTTTTATTATATAAGCGATGAAATAGTGGTTACAGCCTCCGAACGCCCTGTTATTCAGACGGCTATGAATGTCAAAGAGGAGGATGTGAAAGAGTTAATGCCCGGTGAGGCAATGATTATAAAAAGGGACGGTACTGTAAAGTTTGAAACGATTCGAACTGCATCTAATAATTTGACTAAGTGCTCTTTCGAAAGAATTTATTTTTCACGTGGAAGCGATGTTGACATCTACAAAGAACGAAAACTATTGGGTTCGTCTTTGGCACAACCAATATTAAAGGCCATTGGGAATGATGTTGAAAATACTGTTTTCTCTTTTATCCCAAATACTGCTGAAGTAGCTTTTTACGGCATGATGGATGGTATAAAAGCCGCTAGCAACTTAACAGCAAGAGTGGAGAAAGTCCTGATTAAAGATATAAAATTACGAACTTTTATTTCTGCTAATGATGAACGAAATGACTTGGCAACGCACGTTTACGATGTTACCTACGGCTCCATTCGTCGTGGAAAAGTGGATAATTTAGTGGCAATTGACGATTCTATTGTACGAGGAACTACTTTGAAACAGAGTATTTTGAAAATTCTAAATCGCTTAGAACCGAAGAAAATCGTGATTGTTTCCTCTTCACCACAAATTCGTTATCCCGATTATTACGGTATTGATATGGCGAGTATGAATGAATTTTGTGCTTTCCGTGCTGCCATAGAATTATTGAAAGAAACTGACCAACAAAGTATTATTGATCAAGTATATAAGAAATCAAAAGCACAAGAGTTTCTACCCAAAGAGGAAATAATAAATTATGTAACGGAGATTTACGAACCGTTTTCGCAAGAGGAAATTTCAAAAAAAATAGCTGCGATGCTAACTCCGGCTGAAGTGGATTGTCCTGTAGAACTGGTGTATCAAACCATCGAGGGACTGCATGAAGCTTGTCCAAATCATTCTGGCGACTGGTATTTTTCTGGAAATTATCCTACTCCAGGTGGAATGCGAATGGTAAATCTTGCATTTATAAATTTTTATGAAGGTAGAGATAACTGTTAGACTTAAAAAAGCCTTTCCCATTATGGAAAAGGCTTTTTTTAATCATAATTTTTTATTCCAATTGCTCTCTTAATCGTTTGAAGTCCAAAATAGTAAATTCTTTTTTACTGATGCTAATAATTCCTTCCTTCACCATTTCTGATAAGCTTCGTGCCAATGATGGTCGAGCAACCCCAAAGAAATCGGCTAACTCGGTTTGATTTCTATTCATAGTGAAAGTTTTTTCATTGACCGCAACTTGTTCCAATAAGAAATGAGCTAGTTTCCCTTTAATGGTTTTTATGGAAAGTAATTGCAACCGATTGGTCAAAAACTGAGTTCTGTTGGAATTATGAGTCAAAAATTGCTTCATAAAATCAGGATTTGTCATCATCAACCGTATAATTTCCTCTTTCGGAATGCGCATAATTTCCACTTCCTGCAAGGTAGTTACATCAACCGGAAAGTGATTATTGTCCGAAAACAAAAAGGCAGGAGCCAGTGGGCGAGGAGCTTTAATGATTTCTATGCCCAGTAAACTTCCATTCTCGGTAATCATTTCCGTTTTTACCGAACCAGACATGAGCATATAAAGGGCGTCGCAAACATCGCCCTGACGAATAATCAATTCATTTTTGGGATAAGCCTTGATGCTACATTTTAAATCCAACAAAAAATCCTCTTTATCATCAATACTCAAACTGCTACAAATCGGACAATCCGACAAATCTACCTTTTCCATTGTTTTCATTGATGTTTTCTGCAAAAGTACAAAGAAATAATTTACAGTGTAACAACTGTTACACTTTTATTATTGTGTAAACCGTACTTTTGTACTCTAATCAGAAACAAAAATATAATTTGTTATGATACAGGTACATTTAATCAACAGTAAATAATAAAGATATGAGCGATTTCAAATTTGCACCTAAAAAAGAAAATAAGATATTTCCAACCTCAGAGGTTTTTAATTTAACCGAAAAAGTTACTTATGCAGAGGGTTCTGTAGTAAGTAAAATTATTATTCGCAATGAAAGAGGCAATCTAACACTTTTTGCATTTGATAAAGACGAATTTTTAAGCGAACATACTGCACCTTATGATGCAATATTACAAGTGCTTGATGGAAAATGTGAAGTGATTATTGATGGAAAATCTTTTCATTTATTAGTAGGTGAAAGCATTATTATGCCAGCAAATGTGAGGCATTCGGTAATGGCCACCGAAAAATTTAAAATGCTTTTGACAATGATTAAATGATTGACCATTGTATTATTTACTATTTACCATTTTCTTGGAAAAATAGTAAATGGTAAATGAATAAATAGTAATTGAATTTATGAAACGAACAATAATTAAAATAGACGAAGAGCTTTGCAACGGTTGCGAGGCGTGTGTAACAGGTTGCCACGAAGGTGCTTTACAGATGATTGACGGAAAAGCACGTATGGTAAGCGAACTTTTTTGCGACGGATTGGGTGCTTGCATTGGCGACTGTCCAGTGGGTGCAATCACACTTGAAGAGCGTGAAGCGGAGCCTTATGATGAAATCGCTGTGATTCAACGTATTGTTCCAAAAGGAGAAAAAACCATTTTGGCACATCTTAAACATTTGAAAGACCATGATGAACTGGATCTTCTTAAGCAAGGTGTGAGGTGGTTAAAACTAAATAACTATAATCTTGATTTTGCATCTGTACACAATGCACCTGCTCCAGCGCCCAAAGTTGCAAGCGTTTGTGCATGTCCAGGAAGCGATGAAATTTCGTTTACTCCAGCTGCTGAAAAAATTCCTGCCTTTCGTATGGCTTCAACATCAGCGTCCGCTGTCAATGAAAATGCATCTCAACTACGTCATTGGCCAGTGCAATTACATTTGCTAAATCCAGAAGCTGCATATTTTAAAGGAGCTGATGTGGTGCTTGCAGCAGATTGTGTGGCCTTCAGTTTTGCCGATTTTCACAACCGTTTTCTGGCCGGAAAAACCCTTGCTATTGCTTGTCCAAAACTTGATAGTAACAAAGAATCATATATTGAGAAGATTAAAATCATGATTCAGAATTCATTTATCAATACGCTTACAGTCATTATTATGGAGGTGCCATGCTGTGGAGGTTTAATCCAGTTGGCAACAAAAGCTGTAAACGAATCGGGTCGCAAAATTCCTGTTAAACTCATCGTTATTGGTACAAGAGGCAATGTTCTGAAAGAGGAGTGGGTGTAGAAGAATTTACAATTTATTCATTTACAATTTCTGCCGATATAAATAGTAATCGGTCGATATAAAAATAGTCAATAAATTAATTATCAACCATATTTACCAAACTAATAAATAGTAAATGGTAAATGTAAAAATTGTCAATAAAAATATGAACATGTTTTGTTATCAATGTCAAGAAGCTTCAAAAGGTACAGGATGTACGCTGGTTGGAGTATGTGGAAAAACACCAGAAGTTTCTGGACTTCAGGATTTAATTATTTATCAATTAAAAGGTATCTCGCAATACACAACCCGTTTACGAGCGTTGGAAATTGAAATGCCGGAAGTAAACAAATTCGTTACCGACAGTTTGTTTATGACCATTACCAATGCCAATTTCGATTACGATCGCTTTGTAAATAAAATTAAAGAAGGATTTGAATTGCGTGAAAATGCAAAAGATTTGTTAATAGCAAATGGGGGAGAAGTACCTACTTTTTCTTGCGATTGTTTGACTTGGAAAACTGATGATGCCAAAGAAATGGAAGAGAAAGCACAATCAGTAGGCGTGATGGCAACTGAAAATGAAGATGTTCGCTCTTTGCGCGAATTGACTATTTATGGTTTGAAAGGTATTGCCGCTTATGGCGAGCATGCGTTTAACTTGGGACATACCGACAATGAAGTTGATGCTTTTATGCAACGTGCTTTGGTGGCTACTACAGATGATACTTTGAGTGCTGATGAATTAACTGCATTGGTACTCGAAACGGGTAAAATGGGTGTGCAGGTAATGGCACTTTTGGACAAAGCAAACACCACTGCGTATGGCAATCCGGAAATTACTACGGTGAGTTTGGGCGTAAAAAACAACCCGGGAATTTTGATTAGCGGACATGATTTAAAAGACATGGAAGAATTGCTAAAACAAACCGAAGGTACGGGCGTAGATGTTTATACACACAGCGAAATGTTGCCCGCTAATTATTATCCAGCATTTAAAAAATACAAACATTTTGTAGGTAATTATGGTGGCTCCTGGTGGAATCAAACTGCTGATTTTGAAACTTTTAATGGCGTGGTGCTTTTTACTACTAACTGTATTGTTCCACCGCTTAAAAGTGCCACTTATGTTAATCGGGTTTACACAACTGGAGCCTCCGGTTATCCAGCTTTTAAGCACATTGCCGACCGCGAAGATGGTAATCCTAAAGATTTTTCGGCTATGATAGAACATGCCAAAACTTTTGCTGCACCTACCGAAATTGAAACTGGTGAGATAGTTGGTGGATTTGCGCATGCTCAGGTTTTTGCTTTGGCCGACAAAGTGGTAGATGCCGTAAAAACGGGTGCTATTCGTAAATTCTTTGTTATGGCGGGTTGCGATGGTCGCATGAAAGACCGTAATTACTACACCGAATTTGCCGAAAAACTGCCAACCGATACCGTAATTTTAACTGCTGGTTGTGCCAAATATCGTTACAATAAATTGCCGTTGGGCGACATTGGTGGAATTCCTCGCGTGCTCGATGCCGGACAATGTAACGACAGTTATTCGTTGGTAGTAATTGCTTTGAAATTGAAAGAAATCTTTGAACTTAACGACGTAAACGAATTGCCAATTGCTTACAACATTGCTTGGTACGAACAAAAAGCGGTAATTGTATTGCTAGCTTTGCTTAGTTTGGGTGTAAAAAATATCCATTTAGGACCGACATTACCAGCGTTCCTGTCGCCAAATGTGGCCACAGTTTTGGTAAATGCTTTTGGAATTGCGCCAATTGGAAGTGTGGATGATGATATGAAAATGTTTTTGAACTAAATTTTTTTGCTTGAAGTATTCAGTGTGTAACCCAATAAGTTCGCACTGGATACTTTTTTTTTGTTCTTGAAATTATACTGCCTACTGAAAGTTTAGTGATTTAATTTTTATCCAACAAGAAATAGTGGTATTGCAGTTATAAATTAATTGAAAATCCTAATTTTTCTTGCTAGTATGCTAGTTATTTGGCTGTTTATTGAAACTTTGTTTTCGATTTGTTTTTCTTAAAATTCAGTTTTCTATTCACTTATTTTTGATAAAGAAAATTAATTTTTAAAACGAGTTGATGTGTTTTTTACTTTTTAAATCTTTGAATAAGATTATAAACTTTATAAATTCCCAATTCACCAGCTTTACTTAAATCCGCCAATCCTTTAGTATCCTCACCGATAAACAAGTAGGTTAGCCCCCGATTGAAATATGCTTCGGCAAAATCTGGGTCTATTTGAATTGATTTACTATAATTTGAAATAGCAGTTTTAAAATCTTTTTGCGTACAAAGTATGTTCGCTTTATTATAATATGCAAAAGAAAAATCGGGGGTTAGTTCATTCACTTTTTCGTAATCGCGCATAATCATTTCTACATCAAACATCGATTGTTTTTCGGCTGAAATTTTCATGTTTCCTTTTCCATTTTCAGGAATTTCTATAGAAACGATATTTCCTTTGTCAACAGTACTTTTATTGAACTCTACCAATTTATTTTTTAAACTTGCACGGCAAAAATAGGCCAACATAAAAGTAGGACGCAGTGCAATCGCTTTATTCAAATCCTCTATTGAACTCCCAAAATCTTGTACCAATGCAAACTCTAATGCGCGATTAAAGTAAATGTCAGCATTGTTATTGTCTTTTGTCAATTGGTTGGATATTAAATTGATAGCTTCGAAATGACTGTTGATTAATTCGGCAGTAAGCGGAATTTCATTGTTTGTAATTTTTAATATTGAGTTGAGTTTCTTTTCTTTATTGTATTTGTCCAGCACAGAATGATATAGGTTTGTTTGACGGGTTTCATCCGTTTTGGCATAGTAGCTAAGCACAAAACTGCGTTCGTTTATTACATCTGTATATTTATCTTGTACTGCGCCACGCGTTGCTTCAGCATATTTCGATTCTGCTTCAGCTTCTTCATTATTTTGAGCTGCAAATCGGTTAAACAAATTTGTTTTATTGCCAGAAATACTTTTTTGTGTATTCGTTGCCATTTTATTATTGGCTACAATCGTTTCTTTCGTTTTACGGTTTATATAATCTTTGTTTTTCTCAATATTGTTTGCCTGAAGTCGATATTTATAAGCTGCTTTCTGATTTCCCAAGCCATCTTCGGCCTCGGCAAGTCCAAAATATGCTGGAATAAAATAGGGATACTTCTCAATTATTTTTTTGTAATCAATGATAGCATTTCTGTAGTTTTTGAGCTTAATTTCTAATTCAGCTTTGCTCAATCTAGCCTCAGTATTAGTAGAATCCAGACGAATTACCGTTGTTAAATCCGACAAAGCATTGTTATTATCCCCCAGATTGGCGCGTAATAAAGCACGGTTGTAAAAAGCTAAATCATTTTTGCTGTCTAATTTTATGGCGCCGTTATAATCTATCAAAGCCTGTTTGTAATTCTTTTTTCCTACGTTCAATATCCCCCGATTGATGTAATCTCCCACGTAGGTTGAATTTCGCTTAATGGCTTGATTATAATCGCGTAATGCACCGTCATGGTCTTTCTTCTGCATTTTTAAAAAAGCACGAGCACTCCAACCCAAACTGCTAGTACTATCCATTTCCAAGTATTTATCGAAACTTTTTGTGGCTGCAATCGTATCTTTCAACGACAATTGTAACCTGCCTTTTTCGTAATATAAACTAATTGTTTTAGGGCTCAATCTTTGGTAAGTTTCTAAATCAGATAAGGCACCTTCATAATCTTTATTGCGCTCACGAGCGTCCATTCTATTCATTAATAGGTACAAACTATTGGGGCTAAATTCGAGTGCTTTTGTGAAATCGGCCGTTGCTTCGGTGTAATACTCCATACTTCTGCGGGCAAATCCACGAGCATAATACGCTTGCGGCATAAATGGATTACGCTCAATAGCCTCGGTACAATCCTTATCGGCACTTTGAAAATCGCCGAGTTGAAGTTTAGCAATGGCTCTATACAAGTATGGTTCCGCCAAATATGGTTTTATTTTTATTACCTGATTAAAGTATTGAATAGAAAGTACATAGTCTTCAAAATACATAGCATTTTGACCAATTGTCAGAATCCTATCCGTATTCCATTGAGCCATGGCCGCAACCTGGCTTACAAAATATAAAACTATGAAAATAAGCTTTTTCAATACAAATATAAATTAGTGATTATTGTGAAATCTAGCAATAAGTGGAAATGAAAAGAAACAAGAAACAAGAAACAAGAAACCTGGAAAACGAAACACGGAACCCGAAACCCAAAACGGTTCAAATCTACTCCGTCACTTCCACATCGCATCCCGCTGTGGCACTAAACGAACTTGGAATATCAAATTGGTCACTTGCCGAATAGCCCAATTGCGAGTCGTTCAATACTTTTTTCATGTACAATGCCCAAATTGGTAATGCCATACTTGCCCCTTGCCCTTCGGCAATATTATCGAAGTGAATGGATCGATCTTCGCCACCAACCCAAACGCCAGAAACCAACGACGGAGTGAAGCCCATAAACCAACCATCCGAATTATTTTGAGTTGTTCCCGTTTTTCCGCCCATTGGCATATTTAGTCCGTATTTATTACGGATGCGACTTCCAGTTCCACCATCCACAACGGCTCGCATCATATAAATCATTTTATATGCTGTTGTTTCACTAAATATTTCATGCATTTGGGGAGTAAATGTTGAAATTACATTTCCATTAGCATCCTCAATACGAGTTACATACAACGGCTCAACTCTAATTCCCTTGTTTGCAAAAGCAGTATATGCATCCACCATTTCGGCTACCGAAATTTCGCATGGTCCCAAACACAATGAAACCACAGGGTCAAGTTGCCCTTTTATTCCAAAAGAACGCATCAGTTTTACCAACGATTCTGGTGTAAAAAGACTCATTAAATAGCCCGAAATCCAGTTGTTTGAATTTGCCAAACCCCATCGTAAAGTTACTGGTTGCCCCGTTGGTCCTTTTGATGCATTGCGAGGTGTCCATTTTTCACCAGTTCCCGTAATTAAAGTTATGGGTTGCAAAATGGTTTTATCGCACGGCCACATGCCTTCTTCCATTGCCAAAGTATATAAATATGGTTTTACGGTAGAACCCACTTGCCGTTTTCCTACGTTCACCATATCATACTGAAATTGACCAAAATCAGGGCCTCCGACATACGCTTTAACGTTGCCGTTGTGAGGGTCAATTGACATAAATCCACATCGCAAAAAATGTTTGTGGTAACGAATGGAATCAATAGGGGAGAGTAAGGTGTCAATATCACCACCGTATGAAAACACTTGCATCTCGATTTTTCTTCTGAAAGCTGCATCAATTTCCGAGTCACTACTGCCAGCAGCTTTCATTTTTAAATACCTATCCGATTGTTTCATCGCCCGCTTCATTATTATGTCAATGTCCTCTTTTTTTATGTTGCGCGAAAACGGTGCATAACTACGATTTCTTTTTTCTTTGAAAAATGTTTTTTGTAATGAATGTATATGCTCCTGTACTGCGTCTTCGGCATAATTTTGCATACGTGAGTCGATGGTAGTATATATTTTTAATCCATCTGTATAAATATTATAAGGTGAACCGTCTGGTTTTCTGTTCTTTGTGCAAAAACCATACAGCGGGTTGTTATCCCACATCCATTGATCTTCTTCGTATTTTGCATCTTGCCAACTGGAGTAATTGCTTCTACTTGGCTCTTTGGCCGACAACATAATTCGTAAATATTCTCTAAAATAAGCCGCCAATCCAAGTTTATGATCCACCTTTTGATAATCGAGCTTAAGTGGAATTACTTTTAGTGAATCATATTGTTCGTCAGTAATAAAATCGGCTTTCCGCATTTGGTTCAGCACCACATTCCTACGGTTAAAAGTCCGCTCGTTGTAGCGCACTGGGTTAAAATATGAAGGATTTTTACACATTCCTACTAAAGTGGCCGCCTCTTCAATTTTAAGTTTCGAGGGTGCTTTGCTAAAATAAATTTGAGCAGCCGATTTTATGCCCACAGCATTGTTCAAAAAATCAAACTGATTGAGATACATGGTCATAATCTCATCTTTGGTGTACAATTTTTCCAGTTTTACCGAAATTACCCATTCAATCGGTTTCTGCAATGCCCGTTCAATCAAATTGTCGGCTTCGGGTGAATAGAGCTGTTTAGCAAGCTGTTGCGTAATAGTACTACCTCCTCCAGAGCTTTTGCGCTGCAAAATACCTGTGAGAATAATTGCGCGTGTAAGTGCTCTACCATCAATGCCCGAATGGTCATAAAATCGAACATCCTCGGTGGCTACAAGTGCATTTACCACATTTTTGGAAATTTCGCTATATACAACACCCACACGATTTTGTTTGCTAAAAAAATAACGTCCTAACAGTTGTAAATCAGACGAATAAATTTCAGTTGCATATTTGTTTTTGGGGTTTTGCAATTCGTCAATTGGAGGTAAATAGCCTATCCAACCAATATTGATAAATGTTAAAATCAAAACAATACTAAGTATTCCAAAGGCAAATAATTGCCAAAATATGCGTAAAAATTTTGAGCGTAATCCGCCTTTTTCTGTTGTTTTATCCATGATGTTTTTTACAAAAATAGAACTACAAAAGTACTACTTTTTTTTATAGCTAATTGTGCCAATATATTGATTAATTTAAAAAATTGAAATAGCTTCATTTAAATAAATGAAAATGTTGATAATGAATTGCTTTATACCCTCATTAATTGCACTAAAATAAAATTACAAATCTGAATTCCATCTGTTGTTAAACGCAATACTCCGTCAGAATATTCAACTTTTTTATTGTCAATAAAACTTTTTATATTTTGTAGGCAATAAGATTTCAGCTCGCTACCAAATTCTTGTTCCAATAAAGTTACATCCAATCCGTCCAACGTTCGCAACGAAACCATAACAAAATCATTGTATCGATCAAAAAGGCTCAATTCTTCCTTTTCAAAAAGTGAAGAATTTTCATCAACGGCTTTTAGGTATTTGGTGATTGAGGACACATTCCATTGTCGAGATTTTAAATCGTAGGAGTGCGCCGACGGACCAAGACCCAAATAAGCATCTTGTTTCCAATAAGATGTGTTGTGGCGCGACCTAAAATTGGGAAGTGCAAAGTTTGAAATCTCGTAGGCTTCAAAACCTTTCTGCTTAATTTTGTCAACCAACAGAAGGTGCATTTCGTTCATAATTTCATCGTCAACCGCCTTTACCAATCCCTTTTCACGTTGCTTCCACAGTGGTGTCCCCTCCTCGTAAGTCAAGCCATAAGCCGAAATATGTTGTACATGGAGGCTAAGTGCTATTTCAACTTGTTGCTCCCAAGAAGCTAAGGTTTGAAACGGCAGACCGTAAATCAAATCAATACTTAAATTGTTAAATCCAGCTTGTTGAGCATTTTTCACTGCATTTATTGCCTCGTTTCCAGTATGTCGTCGATTAATGCGAATTAAATCATCATCATCAAAAGACTGAATGCCAATACTAATACGATTGAAAGGAAGCGATTGGATGGATGTGAAGAAATCAACTGTCAAATCATCAGGGTTCGCCTCAAATGTAATTTCAGCATTTTTGGCAACGTTAAACAGTTTGAAGATAGCTTCAAAAATTTGCTCAAACTGTTCATTATTCAAAATACTTGGTGTCCCACCACCAAAATAGATAGTGTTAATTGTCGCATTTTGCAAATAATCTTTCCTTAGGAAGCATTCTTTTACTATAGAATCAACCAGCGAAGGTATAAATTTGGGCGAAACAACCGTAAAAAAGTCGCAATAAGTACATTTTTTTTTGCAAAAAGGAATATGTATATAGATACCTGCCATTTTTAAGTTTTTATAATTCAGTAGTTTGACCACTCATCAACCATTTTCTGCTATTTTTTTTGACAAAATTACAACAAAAAGTTTGTATAATCGGAAAAAGAGCGTACCTTTGCACTCGCAATTCAGAAATGATATGTACGAGGAGTAGCGCATTCCAGTAAGCGCATTCCGTTTTTAAGACGGAAAGGTAGAGGATTAGAATCCATCATTATAATTGAAATATTTTACACTATATATTTTTCGGGGTGTAGCGCAGTCCGGTTAGCGCACCTGCTTTGGGAGCAGGGGGTCGTGGGTTCGAATCCCGCTACCCCGACGAAAGAAAGAGATTGAAAACGAGCTATTTAGGCTTGATTTCAGTCTCTTTTTTTGTGCACAAAAACAGGGCGTTTTTTGCCATGTGCACAAAATGTGCACAAGTTGAGAAGATAATAATGTTATAATAAACAAGTAAGAAATGCATAAATGAAAGTATATTTGTACTTTTTTTTCTTCAAATTCAACTCAAAAATTCTCCACAATCCCGTACAATCCTTTTCTTTCGTTCTTAGCCTTCATATTTAAAACTTGAAAGTTTGCTAGTTCTCTGCAAGAGTATCGGCTGAAAGGCTTCGCATAGCCTTCAGCAACCATTATTTCATTCAGACATCTACCATCATTTAAGTACACATATGCCAACGTACGTCCGTACAAATCTATATGATTATTTTTTTCTAATTCAATTGTGATATTAGCTCCTGGTAATACAAGTTCTTTCATAAAATTAAAAGATAACCATCCCAAGTGAATCAATAATTCACCTGGGATATGTGTTTCTCTTTCATCCTGGTATAATTTCCGACATCTTTTTAATTCGGGAGCATCTATTCCCAAAAATCTTATTTCTTCTGATTTGTTGAACAAATTATTCAGAATTATGCCATCGCCATCAACAACCCTGCTCAAATTAAGGTTTGTTTTTATGATTCGGTGCTCGTTTACGTTGAAATGCGTCATATTACGTTAGTTTAACTAGTGTTTTATTTAATTATAAATATATATTTATTGTAAAATAATTAAATAATCTAAAACAAAAAAAACAAACAATTATGGCTAGACAATTAGGACATGTTAATTATGGCGGAACTATAGGTGGTATTCGTCATTTCAAGATTAAAGGCTTGAGCGGAAACTTTGCAGGACTGAAGGGTGGTGCAACTGGTGACCAAATAAAAAATGATGCTGCATTTGTGCGTACTCGTGAAAATATGAACGAGTTTGCAGGTTGTGCAAATGTTGGTAAATCATTGAGAACTGGGCTTGCCCAGATTATGAAACAAATGAGTGACCCTCAATTAACTGGTCGTTTGACTGGAATCATGAAAAAGATTAATCTGGAAGATCAATCTGAGGCCAGAGGTTATCGTGCAATTTTGGTTACTGTACAACCACAGTATTTATTGGGTTTGAATTTCAATCGCCATTCAAGTTTTGAAGGTCTTTTCAGTGCTGAAGTTGAAATGTTAGCTTCTGCCGAACGTGATTCGGTAACGCTGAATGTGAAACCCTTCAACACGATGAACAATGTGAATGCTCCAGCAGGTGCAACTCATTTCCGTTTGGTGAATGCAATTACTGTATTGTCGGATTTCGCATACAATGCAACTACAAAGGTTTACGAACCTATTGAGCCAACATTGAACGAAACTTCGAAAATCACTTATTCGGATTATATTGAGTTGGGAAGTTCAGTTGCTGCTCCACTTTCGGTTGTTAGTACTTTGCCAGGCAATCCAACAATGACTGCCGACGTTAGTTTGATCAGTTGTGTTGGAATTGAATTTTATCAAAAAGTTGGTGCAAACTACTACATTTTCAGTGTAGGTAATAGTTTGAAGATTAAAAACATTTTCTGATAAAGTATTTCAGAAACTTTAGAAAAAAGCTCTGCCGATTTGGTTGAGCTTTTTTTATGTCCTATTTTTTGATTTTCATATACTGAGGTGTATTAGGGTGCACTCATGGTAAGCTTATGGTGGGCTTATGGTAGGCTTACCCTAACTAAGCCAAAAAGCTGTACAGTATCAATTTTTTTGCTTCATCAATGGTTTTAAGGTTTTGCTTTAATTGGTTTTCGATTTTGTTCACGCTCTGAAATGCTGCAATCATTTTTTCAAATTGTTCTGGTTTAATGGCTGCTTTGTCCAGATTTTCTTGAATGCATGATTTTATATCCCGCAAAATGATAAACGGAATTACCGAACCACGCAAATACGGATAAAAAGCTTTAGACTGCCATAAACAGAAAAGCAACCAGTACACTTGTTCTTTGTCTTCGGTGTTATTGAATTGGATTGTAAAACAATTTGGACATGGGGTCAAAAGTGGCTTTCCACTGTTATTTCCTTTGTTAAGGATAAAGAAATGAGGTTTTGAGATTTCATCTTTCTGATTGTAAGACTTTAAAATATAGGTACACATTTGAATAACGATTAAAGGGTGAATAAAACGAGGGACTACCCCTGCAAATAATTTTACCCCCAGAAAGAGAAAGAAAAAAGAAAAGAAGAAAAAAAAAGGATATACTCTTCAAAAGCCAGAGCAGCGGCGGCTGTCAAGGTTTTTTGGCAAAATACTACCCGAAGTGAAACGAGGTGTGGAGATTATGCCAAAAACCCGTAGGGCTTGACCTTTACTGACGGTAAGCGAAACGGCTATCTTTGTATATTCATTTTTTTTTTGCGGAAAACGTATTATGCTTTCTTTATTTTTTTATTGCAAATGATTTGTAGTATTTATCGGGGCAAACACTCCGCAGGAAATAAAATATACCATTGGGTTAGCGTTGGAAAAGGGCTTTGGGGAAAACGGAATGAATGTAGCTTGCGGAATGGAAATGAGTATTTCGCCTAAGCTGTGGGGTGCTGAGGTGTATGCTTGCAATGTAGGCAAAATGAAGTGTTGGTTCGGGTTGAGGTACGAAACCGACCAGAACGAATGGCGACGAAATGGAACGCATTTACCGCAAGCGCAAGGATAATCAACTCGACATATTTTATTGACTGCACAACTAATGGGTGGTGGGGTCTTTGTGGTTTTTGCACGAAGTGCTTAACAAAAACAAGCTGCTGAAAGGAGCTTGACTACTGTCCCCATATTTAAAAAACCTTTTATAATTTTTATTGCTACCTTAAAATAAACCTTCAATGAAAATTATATATGGTTTTCGGGGCATTATTCTCGGGTTGGCGGAACGCCTGAACTCTCACCGTTTAGGTGCTATCTCTCTTTCCTTTCTGCCTATTGTTTGGCGAAATAAAATACTTACCGCTCTCCCGTAGGGGTTTAATGGGGCTAACTCGTCGAAGAAAATAAAAATATACCATTGGTTTAGCGCTGGAAAAGGGCTTGGGTAGTGACCGAATGAACGTAGCATAGCGGAGTGGAAATGAGTGAGCTACTTAAGCCGTGTAGTTGCTGAGGTGCATGCAATAAATGAAAGTGGAATGAAGTGTAGGTTTCGAGGTGAATGAGTATGCGAAATGAAAACGAGGAACTGGAACGCAATGGAAATGGAATGTTTGCATATACCGCAAGCATATTGACTATCAAACTCGACATATTTTTATTTTTCTGCAACCGCTGAAAGGGAGGAGGGGAATTCAGTGGTCTTCGGGCAGTGCAGCGGGGCAAAGCGTTGATTTTTTGCGGCTATTATACATAATTAGGTTATATTTAGCCCTATTGATTTGCCGTCAGGCAAGGGCTCGAATATAACTTCATGTTATGTATAATAG
>JAIFKQ010000013.1 GCA_020049515.1 Paludibacter sp.
TTTCCAAGTTTCGTATATTCTCGTTGCCAATCCATTCGGCAGCAAATTGTCGGGCTTTTTCAGTTACTTTTTTGTCATTTACAACACACGGATAACCACTCGGAATATTTATTTCGGCAGTACAACCATGGGCAGCTGTGGTTTCGTTAATTATGCGGACTATGTGTTTTATTCCTACCTCTCGCCACTTTTCATCCATTGTTCGGAATGACCCTGAAAGTTGCACCTCGTGAGGAATTACATTTGTAGCGCCATTAGCAATAAATTTTCCAAACGTAAGCACCATAGGCACAAGGGGATGACAGAGTCTGCTGCTAACTTGTTGTAGAGAAACAATGGTTTGGGCCGCTGCAAGTACGGTGTCGTTTGCTAAATGCGGCAAGGCACCATGACCCCCTTTGCCGTGTATTTTTAAATGAATTTCGTCGGCCGACGCCATAATTTTCCCATCCAAAAAACCCATTGTTCCTGTAGGATAATCCACAGAAACATGCTGAGCCAAAATTAATTCGGGCTCAATTTCATCGAAAAGACCATCTTCGAGCATAAGATGTGCGCCACCAGGAGCTAGCTCTTCCCCCGGCTGAAAAATAAGTAGAATGGTTCCTTCAAATTCAAACTTTATTTCGTTCAGTATTTTTGCTGCTCCCAATAAACAAGCGGTATGAGCATCGTGACCACAGGCATGCATCACGTTTTCGTTGGTCGATTTCCACGGAATATCTACCACCTCGCATACCGGCAAAGCATCCATGTCAGCTCGCAGTGCAATCACTTTTTTACTTGGATTATTGCCTTGTATCTTTCCCAATATCCCGTTGCCTCCAATTCCGGCCCTGAAGGGAATTTCCATTTTTGTCAGTTCATTTTGAATGAATTTGGCTGTTTTAAATTCTTGAAAGGAAAGTTCGGGATGGGCGTGTAAATGACGGTAGCAATGTGTTACATAATCAGTGTTTTGGGTAATAAGCTGTTGTATTTTTGACTTCATATTATTTTGCTTAAGTGTATTTCCAATTTGCAAAGATACTTGTTTTGCTGTATTCAAGCATAAAATAAACCTTTTAAGTTTTCCGTTTCTAAAATACTACTTGAAAGTGTTTTCACAACAGTAGCATTTATATTTTACAACATTACATCGTGTCAAGTCTTAGCATCTAGCATCTTTTTTTGGGTGATACATTCTTTAATCCATGTTTTTTTTTATTTTCAAATATCCATATAGTGGCTGCTATTTCATTTTACTAAAGTAGAATGACTGCTACAATTACTGTCTTAGGAATTAATGAAATAACTTCAGAATGATAATAAATCTAATATTTAGGACGGGTTAACTAAAATATATACTATATTTTGTCACTATAGTGATAACGAATGATATTTTTCAATACATTTGCAATTCAAATTTTTAAACTGAAATTGCAATTGAAACAATAAATAATATCGTTAATTAAAAAATTTATGAAAAAGTTAAGTGTATTTTTATTCTGCTTTATGGTTTCATTGGCTGCCATAGCACAAAAACCAGTGATTAATTTTGCAACAAAAGATTATGATTTTGGAAAAATAAAAGAAGTCGATGGAAGTGTTACTCACATTTTCGAATTTTCAAACAAAGGGAAGTCTCCTTTGGTAGTTAGTAGAGTGCAAGCATCTTGCGGTTGTACTACGCCAACTTGGACTAAGGAGCCTATTGAGCCAGGCAAAAAGGGAGCCATTACAGTAACTTACAACGCCTCAGGACGCCCAGGTGTATTTGCTAAAACGATAACTGTTTTTAGTAACGATACTTTAAATCAGGTTCTTGTAATAAAGGGAGAGGTTATTCCTAAACCCTAAAGCACAAAATAACTATCAAAAAATAATATCTCAATCACTCGCACCACTCTCTCCTCACCATCAATTAATATTATATTAATTGATGGTGTTTTAATTCATCAATTATGAATAAGTATAGCATAATATTGTTTTGTGTATTGGTATCTATGTTTGCTTCTGCTCAAAAGTCAGTTATTTATTTTGAAGTTAAAGAGCATGATTTTGGAAAAATAAATGAGGCGGATGGGAAAATTACTTATGTTTTTGATTTTGAAAACAAAGGAATGTCACCGTTAGTGATTTCGCAAGTACAAGCATCTTGTGGTTGCACTACCCCTACATGGACTAAAGCTCCGGTAGAACCAGGCAAAAAAGGCTCTATTACTGTCACTTACAATCCTGCAGGACGCCCAGGCATTTTCAATAAATCCATTACAGTAAAAAATAATTCGGCCGATGAGCAAGTTGTACTTTTTATAAAAGGCGACGTAAAGGCCAAACAGCCAACCGAGAATGACCCATATCCAGTAAAAATGGGCGGTATTTCATTGAAAGCGAAAGTGGTTCAACTGAATAATGTAAACAAAGGGGATAAGCAAACTCGCACACTCGATTTTCAGAATACATCAAAAGTTCCTATTAAATTGGCTTTTGATAATATGGCGCCCTATTTAACTGTAACGGCTATTCCCGAAATCATTAATCCAGGCGAAGAGGGTAAAATAAACCTGACGTTTAATTCAAAAAATTGTGCGCAATGGGGCTTAATTTCCGACGATATTTTTGTAATTCAAAATGGCAAAAAGATTTATTCAGAGGAGTTTAAATTGCTTTTGGCTGGTAATGTTATTGAAGATTTTGGAAAGATGACTTTAGACCAAAAAAGAAAAGCGCCGATATTGGAAATTCCAGCTAGAACTTTGCAGTTAGGAGACATTAAAATTGGGACGAAACGTATTGGTAAATTTACTATCAACAATAAAGGGCAAAGTCCATTGGAAATTCGAAGTATTATAAATAGCAACAAAGAACTGACTGTGCGTCACGGTAAAATGTCAATAGCAGGTGGTAAATCAGCTCACATTGTGTTGGAATTGAATACAAAGAACCTCACCGATGGGGAATATAAAAAATCAATTACCATTCAAACCAATGACCCTGACAACAGTTATGTTATTTTAGTGTTAAATTGGACTGTGAAGAAATAGTTTTGCTCAACGCAATACCTTATATTTGTAAGTAGATAGCCAAGATTTAGGAAGGAATCTTGGCTTTTTTTTATAAGAAATACTGCGTTTTTATTTATCTTTTATTCGTATTATTCAGTTCAAGTGCTCGATTTTTTAGCTTTATAATTTTATGCAACATAGCAAAAATACACATCCCGAAAATGATCCTGTTTTCAAATCACTCACTGTAAACGAAGGCGTACGGGATGTTCCTGTTGTTAATCCATATCGGAAATCAACCGGTAAACGTCGCCAATTTTCGTCCTCCGAGTATGTAGCTGGCATTTTAAATGGTGATATTTCCATGCTCAGTCAGGCTGTTACTTTGGTAGAAAGCTCATTGCCCGAACATCAAATTATTGCTCAAGAAGTAATTGAAAAATGCCTGCAATATTCGGGCAAATCTGTCCGATTGGGCATTACAGGAGTTCCTGGCGCAGGCAAAAGTACTTTTATCGAAGCGTTGGGGATGCAACTTGTGCGAGGTGGTCATAAATTGGCTGTACTGGCCATAGACCCAAGTAGCGAACGATCTAAAGGAAGCATTCTGGGTGATAAAACCCGCATGGAAGATCTTTCGGTGGCTAAAAATGCTTTTATACGCCCATCGCCGTCATCGGGTTCGCTTGGCGGTGTAGCTCGCAAAACCCGAGAAAGTATTGTGCTTTGTGAAGCGGCAGGCTTCGACACTATTTTTGTAGAAACAGTGGGTGTAGGACAATCGGAAACCGCCGTACACTCTATGGTCGATTTCTTTTTGCTTATACAATTGACTGGGGCAGGCGACGAATTGCAAGGCATAAAACGGGGCATTATGGAAATGGCTGATGGCATTGCGATTAATAAATGTGACGGATCGAATATCGATAAAGCAAAGGTGGCCAAAGTGCAGTATCAGAATGCATTGCATCTTTTTCCGCAAAGTGATTCGGGCTGGATTTCTGAAGCAATAACTTGTTCGTCAATTGACAAAAATGGAATACCCGAAGTTTGGGACATGGTGATGCGGTACATTCAATTTGTAAAAGAAAATCATTATTTCGAATATAAACGAAATGCACAATCCAAATACTGGATGTACGAAACCATAAATGAACAGTTGAAGGCCAATTTTTATCAAAATCCCGAAATTCAAAAGACATTGATTAACAGCGAAAAGAAAGTGCTTTCCAACGAAATAAGCTCCTTTATTGCGGCTAAAAACTTATTGGATAAATACTTTAATGGAGAGTTTTAAAACGATTTGAAGATTTGAAGTCACGATAGCTAGCGGGATGAAGATTTGAAGATTCTGGGCTTCTGGGTTTCATAGCCAATGTTTCACCAAATTTACATTTTCAATATTTACAAACAATTAATTTGTGAAAATAAATCATCAAATCATCAATCACTTAAACTTTTAAAAAAATATGGAAATAAATATCATTCATAATAAGTCCTGCCTTGACGGTTTGAAAGAACTCCCCGATGCTTGCATAGATTTAATTTTTACCGATCCACCTTATTATCAGTATCGTGCACAAAATGTAAAGGGACTAAAGAACCATAAGGATGTGGTAACAGAATTTGAGTTCGATGGTTTTAATTCGGAGGATGAGTATTTGCAATTTCTGGAAGATGTGTTAACTGAGTGCTTTCGCGTTTGCAAACCCGGAGCTAGTGGCTATTTGTGGTGTGGAGATGATTTTGTTTCGTATCTGAATCGAATTGTCGAACGTGTTGGTTTCCAGTTTCGAAAGGTTATCCATTGGCACAAAACAAATCCTTTTCCAGCCATTTATACCCGCAAAATGTATTCTAACAGCATGGAAATGATGGTGCATTTTTCTAAAGGAATACCTAAAACTTGGAATCATAAATCGGTTAATGAAATGCATAATTTTATTCACTCACCCGAACAGTATAATCAGCAGCATGAGAACGATATGGCTGAGATGCCCAATTTTATTCAAACTCCTATTTGTATGGGCAAGGAACGCACAAAGCACAAAACGCAAAAACCGCTAAAAGTCTGTCTCCCTTATATCGAAATTAGTAGTAACCAAGACGATTTGGTACTCGACCCTTTTATGGGGTCGGGCAGTACCGCGGTGGCTTCTAAAATGTTACAACGAAATTTTATTGGGTATGAGTTGAGTGAAGAGTTTTGCAAATTTGCAGAACAACGATTGACTGATTTAGGTTGATTGGGATTTCAAAAGTAAACGCATGACGTTAAAAATTAAACTCTTGACGCATGACTAAAAATAGATTTCAGTATTTCCCGTTAGTTATTATCTGGTTTCATTGTACAATTTTACAGCCATATCACTTATAATATCGGTCATATTCAAATTTGTAATCCAGTGCAATGGTATTGCTTTTTCCCCCAGTAACAATCCCAAAATGTTTCCAGTAATACTCCCAGTGCTGTCAGTATCACCAGAATGATTTATTGCTAGAATAATGCCTTTTTCGAAATTATCTTGATTATGGAGTGCGCAAAACAAGGCAATTGATAAAGCTTCTTCGCCAACCCATCCGCCACCTAGTTTTTCTACATTCTCGAAAGTAGCCTCGTGGGATTTATACAAATTTATGGCATTTACAATGGCACTTTCGGTCGTATTATGACGTTTGTGTTTTCGTAGCTCAATCAATGATTTTTCGATAGCACTCATTAAATTGCTTCCGGCGTTGATGCCAGCAATAATAGTAGCCAGCACCCCAGCTGGCAAATAACCATCTGGATGTCCATGTGTTAATGCGCCAGCTTGCACTCCATGCTCAAATGCTTTTTCGGGAGTATCGTAATTCATTAATCCTATTGGCGACACGCGCATAACTGCCCCGCAGCCTTTGCTGTCATTTATTGGGTTTTCGGTAGTTCCACATTGCTCAGTTCGGGATTTTTCTAATGATAATAAGCAGCTAAGCCCAGGTGCTCTGCGCTTGTACATCTCAATTTTTCCCGCTAAATTACAGCGGTTCTTTTCTTTGGCATCGCTAACTTCGGATGTTTTAATATCCATCATTTGGGTGTCGTACCAGCGCTGATAAGCCTCAAATGTAGATTTTATACTTGCTTCAGCTGTGCAATTTGTGCCTCTTTTTGAGACTAAAAGAGATTCTGCAGTAAACAATGTCATTTGAGTATCGTCGGTTATTTCACCCCTATTGTCTTCAAATTCAACATATCTACTTACACCTTCGTATCCATACTTTCGTTTTATTTCATTTAAACTCAAAAATTCGGTTGGAGCACCCAATGCATCGCCAACGGCGCCACCCAAAAAACAACCCAAATAATTTGTTAGTGCTAATTTAGACATACTAATACGTTTTTGATAATTTTATTGTTGATATTTGCCCGTTAATCTCAAAAGTAAACTCCCCCGAAGATTAAAAATATCTTAGGAGGAGTTTCTTCACTTACACAACACTTTTTATTTTCAGGTTAAGGTAATTATTCTTTTTGTTGATGCTTCGATTTACATCAAACACGACAATGAAATGCATTAAAAAAGTAAGTTGTTTATTTGCGGAATAGTTAATGCTTTGCTCTGCCGTTAATCGAAAAAAACTGTACCGCAACTAGCTTGTTCCTTCTTTTTAAACTTTTTATTTTCTTCTCAAACTTTATGATGCAAAGTAACAACAAGTTTGTGACAGCTTTTGACACAAAACATATATTAGTTTTGTTTAACTATATTATTATGTTAAATGCGGTTTCTGGGCTTTGTGGCCAATTTTGATATTCCGTTGTTGTTTTTTTAATTGGTTGGTTTTGGCTTTCATTCTTTCTCTATTTGTCGAGTAGATTCCTTTTAAAACAAAAAATGAGATTTTTTTATTAGAGCAAAATTTCTATTCTAAATTTAGAGACTAGAGTAGGGAATTAATTTAGATATTATTTTGCTGACTAGTAAATGCTGAATTTTAAATTCCAGTTAAGCATGAAAGGTGAAAAGAGAAGTGAGAATCGCAGAAAATATTGTGTTGATAAATTGAGTATTGTCAGAGAGGCGTGGCAATAATAAAAGCAGACTAAATAAGTGATTTATTAGTCTGCTTTTTGATGCTTTATGAGATTATTCCTTTGATAATCAATATGCTTTTATTGTCTTTTTATTCAAAGTGAAAATTCAGTTATCAAATTCCCATTTTCGTGTTCAGTCTTTTTATTCTTGCTTGAATGAACTCCTCAAATCCGGGAGAATCTACAATTTCTATGTCTTCCAAAAGCCCCATTACAAAGCGTGCTACTCCATTGTATGTGCAAACTTTGGTGTCCAGAAGCCACTCATTGTCGGATATTCTGCTGATGTCGCGGTTGGCCAACGGATATTCTTCGGTGAGTAAGCTCGCAGCTCTCAGCCCCATTTTAAGTTTTAATGGATATATGTTAGTACTATTAATCCTAAAAATGTCAATAAATCCTGATTTGTGATTTTCCTCTTCTGTCCATTTCTCATCGAGCACATCCACCAACCCTATGCGTGAAACTTTAAAAAGTTTATTCGTTTTTTCTTCGGAACAATAACACCAGACCTGCACGTAATTAGTGGTGAATTCGAACGGCTCTACCCACCTATCTCTTACGTCTTTTCCGTGTGCCGAGGAGTATTTGCGCAAAACAGCTTGTTGTTTGTTTTGAATTGCATTCACCAAGGCCTCTACATTTTGTGCGTTTTTGCGACTTACTATGGTTTCTGTAATTATTTTGTAATCATAAACGGAATAGAGTTTCTTTTTAAGATTCTGCTTCATTAAATTATTTTCATCAATGCTCTCTATGGCACATTTAAGTATGTACGATTCTTCTTCAGTGAAATGAACTAACTGGCTAATGTCCTTAAAATAAGACGATGATTTGTCGAATTTTATTATTTTGCCTTCTTTTTTTATCACAAAACCAGCTTCGCGGAAAGTGTCGATGTATCTATAAATAGTGCGTACAGACATATCCAATTCCAACGAAATATCTGATACCGTCTGTGTCTTATTGGCAGTAAACAGTTTCATTAAACGCAATAATCTTTCAAGTTTTGGCTGATCCATAAGGTAGGTGTTGATGTGATTTTTTTTTTATTTGCCTTAATAAGATGCCAAAGGTATGAAAAAGAAATTTAGTGTTAATGCTTTTTGCTATTTTATTTATCAATAAATTGTACATTTGCCCAAAATCACAAAAAAATAGTCAACCGATATTGATTCGATTGACTATATTTTTGCTAATTATAACTTATAAGTGCATACCGTTTTGTGGGCATTAGTTGGTCTATTTTATGGCTTCTAGTGCTTGTGCAATGTCCGCTTTTATATCCAATATATTTTCGATACCTACCGAGATACGCAACAATCCAGGGAAAACTCCTGCCGAAATTTTATCTTCGGGCGACAATTGCTCGTGAGTGGTAGCAGCTGGGTGAATAATCAACGATTTTGCATCGCCCACGTTTGCTAAGTGGCTAATCAATTTGAGGTTATTGATAAGCGTATCTGCATCTTCGGCATCGCCTTTCAGTTTGAATGAAAGTACGCCACCAAAACCATTTTTCAAATACTTTTTAGCCAAATCATGATAAGGACTGCTTACCAATCCAGGGTAGTTTACATACTCCACTGCTGGATGTTTTTCCAACCAGGTAGCCAGTTCCAACGCATTTTGTACGTGACGTTCCATGCGCAATGAAAGTGTTTCCAATCCTTGAAGCAACAAGAAAGAATTGAACGGACTCACTGCATTACCCCAATCGCGAAGACCTTCTACGCGAGCGCGGATATTGAAAGCAATGTTTCCAAAAGGACCGTCGGTTCCAAATACATCCCAAAATACCAAACCGTGATAACTGTCTGAAGGTTCTGTAAATGCAGGGAATTTGCCATTGCCCCAGTTGAATTTACCGCCGTCCACAATTACGCCACCTAATGAAGTTCCATGTCCACCAATCCATTTGGTAGCACTTTCTACCACCACGCTTGCGCCATGTTCCAACGGACGGAAAAGGTATCCACCAGCTCCGAAAGTGTTGTCAACAATAAGTGGAATGCCGTGTTTGTCGGCAACCGCAGCAATGGCCTCGAAATCAGGAATGTTCAAATCAGGATTTCCAATGGTTTCTAAATAAATTAATTTCGTATTTTCGTCAATCAATTTTTCAAATTCAGCTGGCGCATCTGTTGGGGTAAATTTTACTTCCACACCCAAACGTTTAAATTGGTTTTTGAACTGGTTGTAAGTTCCGCCATACAAGTGCGAAGTAGAAACGAAATTATCGCCAGCCTGCACAATATTATTGATGGCCAAAAACTGAGCCGATTGTCCCGACGAAGTTGCCAAAGCAGTAACGCCACCTTCCAATGCCGCAATACGTTTTTCGAAAACATCCGTTGTTGGGTTCATCAATCGGGTATAGATATTACCAAATTTGCGCAATGCAAAAAGGTCGGCACCATCCGCCGCATCGTCAAAAACATAAGAACTTGTTTGGTAAATTGGCACTGCACGGGCCTTTGTGGTTCCGTCAACTACCTGTCCTGCGTGTACTTGTAAAGTTTCAAATTTTAAATCAGCCATGATATGTGTTATTATTTAAATCAACTTTTCCAAAGTTCAAAACTTTGGAAAAGTTGAAAGAGTTTATAGTAAGTAGTGAGTAGTTTATAGTTTGTAGTAAGTAGTTTGTAGTAAATGAAATGTCTTAAACTATCAACTGTCAACTGTCAACTGTCAACTTTCAATTATAAAGGATATTCGTCAAATGCGTAAAGCAAAGTTGATAAATAACGTTCGCCAGTGTCAGGCAATAAAACCACGATATTTTTACCTTTGTTTTCGGGACGCAAAGCCACTTGAGTAGCTGCATAAGTGGCTGCACCGCAAGATATTCCTACCAACATGCCCTCTTGTTGTGCCAATTCACGAGCAGTAAGAATGGCTTGGTCATTTGTAACCTGAAGTACTTCGTCAACCACTGCTGGATTGTAATTTTTTGGGATAAATCCAGCACCAATTCCTTGAATTTTGTGAGGCCCGGGATTTCCGCCAGAGATAACTGGTGAATCGTGCGCTTTCAATGCTGCACCTACACCACTAATAGTACCGCCAGTACCCACACCAGCTACAAAAATGTCCACTTTTCCGTCGGTATCGTTCCAAATTTCTTCGCCTGTAGTAAGTTTGTGAACGTTTGGATTTGAAGCATTTTCAAACTGTTGTGGTAAGAATGAATTTGGGTTTTCGGCGTGGAGTTCCTGAGCACGAGCAATTGCACCTTTCATACCTGTAGCACCTGGCGTTAATACAAGGTTCGCGCCAAATGCTTTGAGCAAATTACGACGTTCCACGCTCATGGTTTCGGGCATGGTAAGCGTTAGTTTGTAGCCTTTTACAGCGGATACCATTGCCAAACCGATACCTGTGTTTCCACTAGTTGGTTCAATGATTTCAATACCGGGTTTTAGAATACCAGCTTTCTCGGCATCTTCAATCATGGCCAGGGCGATACGTTCTTTTACGCAACCTGCTGGATTGAACAATTCTAACTTTACAATTAGATTGGCTACAATGCCTTTATTTACAGCATAATTAGAAAGTTGAACCAATGGAGTGTTCCCAATAAGTTCGTTGATGTTTTTTGCAATTTTTGCCATGACTATATTCAATTAATAATTAATAATTCAGAATTAATAATTCATATCAATTTTCTCATCGAGAACTTGTTGAATTTGTTGATGCAAAGATACTGTGTTTGAATATTCCCCACAATCGCAAAGATAGGGTATTTTATATACCGTGAATATGGTAGAAATAAAAAAGAACTCCTAGCCCCTTCAGCTAATGAGCGGGATAAATTGCGGTGGATTGAGTTAGTGTTGATTTTTATGTTATCTTCCATTTTTTTTATGGACTTTTTTATGATATTGTAAAGCTAAAACCAATACTCATTGTAAAAAACGCATTTAACGCATCTAACATCTTTAAAAAAGTCAATCTTATTTTCATATACTAAGTAAATGGAAAGATTTAATGTCTGATTCGAATTTTCGCAAATAACTCAATGAGAGATCTTTAGTAAATTATGAATTTAGCATTATAAATTATGCATTACTTATATGTTTTTAATCTGTATAATTAATACTGTTTTGGTGCTATTTCTCTTCGAAGTATGTATATTCGCATGTTTTTATAATCCTTATTATTCATACCTATAAATTAAAGAAGCGTAAATAGACCAATTTTTGTACCCACTTTACAAAATATTTCTGTTGCACTCTGATACTATTTATCGAAAAAAAAGCAATTCACTTTGAAACAGAAAATTAAAAATATCGAACTCACCTATTTGACCATTGATGATTATCAAGAGTTGAAGCGAGCCATGATTATTGCATACAAAACGATACCAAATCCTTATTGGGAAGAATTGGAAATTCAGACTTTGCTCTCAAAATTTCCCGAAGGTCAAATTGTAATTAAAGTAAACGGTCATATTACCGGTTGTGCATTGTCGATTATCATCGACCACGAACAGTTTGAAGACCAGCACACCTACAAAGAAATTACGGGCAACTCTACGTTCGACACGCATACGCAATCTGGCGATACTTTATATGGCATTGATGTGTTTATCAAACCAGAATTCAGGGGGTTAAGGTTGGGCAGACGTTTGTATGATTTCAGGAAGGAATTGTGCGAAAAACTAAACTTGAAGGGAATTGAATTTGGAGGTAGGATTCCAAACTATCATAAGTATCAAGATAAAATGAGTCCTAAAACGTACATCGAAAGAGTAAAATCGAAGAAGATTCTTGACCCAGTACTGAATTTTCAGTTGTCAAACGATTTTTATCCTGTACGAGTGCTCAAGGGTTATTTGGAGGGCGATTCGGCTTCGAATGAATATGCGGTTTTGCTAAAATGGGATAATATCTATTACGAAAAGCCTTGTTCGCTTGGGTTTGGTGCAATGGCAGATGCGTCCCTACAAGGATATTACCGACCTAATGCAGCAAGCGGAATACTTTGTGGACACTTTGAGTGCATACAAAAGCGATTTTGCTTTGTTCCCCGAATTTTTTAATGCGCCATTGATGGCCGAATACAATATGTTAAGTGAGGCCGATGCCATGCGAAAATTGGCCGAATATACTGCGCCCATAGTGAATGAATTTTCAAAACTGTCCATTTCGTACAATATCAATATTATTACCGGAAGTATGCCCGAATTGGTGGGCGATACATTATATAATGTTGGTTATCTGTGCAAACGAAATGGGTCGGTGGAGCGTTACGAAAAGCTGCACATTACGCCAGACGAGCACAAATCGTGGGGCATGAAAGGCGGAAAAGTGTTGCAGACTTTCGATACCGATTGCGGTAAGATAGGAATTTTAATTTGTTACGATGTTGAATTCCCCGAACTAAGCCGATTGCTGGCCGACGAAGGAATGGATATTTTGTTTGTGCCTTTTCTTACCGATACACAAAATGGATATTCGAGGGTTCGGTTTTGTGCGCAGGCGCGCGCCATCGAAAACGAATGCTATGTGGCCATTGCCGGTAGCGTGGGCAATTTGCCGAAAGTCCACAATATGGATATCCAATATGCTCAATCGATGGTGTTTACACCCTGCGATTTTGCATTTCCAACTACTGGGGTTAAGTCAGAAGCAACGCCTAATACCGAAATGATTTTGATTGCCGACGTTGACTTAGACCTCATTAGAGAACTTCATAATTTTGGTAGCGTGAAAAACCTAAAGGATAGAAGGCTGGATTTATTTGAATTGAAAAAACGATAAAT
>JAIFKQ010000191.1 GCA_020049515.1 Paludibacter sp.
ATTGATGGCGGGATTGTCAACGGTAATGGACGAGAATTATGCCATTGTTGCCTATGGTTTTCATGATATTAATGCCAAACTCACCTGGAAACCGAATGAGCGTAACAACTTCGCATTTAATCTTTATCAGGGCGACGACTATATGAATTTCTGGACAAAACCATGGAAAATGAAGAACGACGAGCGCAGTCATATCAATCAGCAGTGGGGTAATTGGTTGGTTTCGGGGCGCTGGAACAAGGTTTTCAGCTCAAAACTGTATGCCGAAAATATCCTTTCGTTCAGTCGCTACCGCAATAAATCGGGACAAAATTATAGTTACCAAGAAGAAGCAGTTACAAAGTCAACAGAAACCTTGAACCGTGCTTCGGTCACCGATTTTTCGTTACGCTCGGCATGGAAATACGCTCTGTTGACCAACTGGAACACGGAATTTGGCGCTCATGCAGGTTATTTGGTGTACGAACCCAATTACAATTACCTTTCCACATCTACCACACCCGTACTGAGTAATAAATACAATTCTTTTGAATCGGATGTGTTTTTCGATAATAAAATAAAACTTTCGTCTGCCCTGATGTTTCAACCATCACTCCGTGTAACAAATTTCTCGAATAATGGAGAAAACTTTTTTGAATTGGAGCCACGTGTGAATGTATCCTATAAACTAAGCACCAATCACAGTGTAAACCTAAACTTTATGCGGGTAAGTCAGAACTCACATTTGGTATTTACTCAAACCGAGTTGCTCAAGCGTGAAGTATGGCTTCCGGCCACTTCCATCCTTCTTCCCGAAATTTCTAACCAATATTCTGCTTCGTGGAATGGCAGTTTTGGGAACGGAAAATTCAGCGCAGAAAGCAATGTGTATTACAAAAAAATGGAGCATTTGGTATCGCTTAAGGAAGGCTACGAAAACATGATAGACATTACGGCTGTTGAAAATAAAATTGAAACCGAAGGCAAAGGTGTGGCTTATGGTGCTGAATTTATGCTGCGCAAAAACACCGGAAAATGGACTGGTTCGATGAGTTATGCTTGGTCGTACAGCAACCGCACTTTTGCAAATATCAATAACGGACAAACCTACGAATTTGATTACAACCGCCCTCATAGTTTTACCCTAAATGCTAACCGCAAACTACCAAAAAACTGGGACTTTAGCGCCGTTTGGATATTGCAAAGCGGCAATCCTTACACACCAGCTCTGGGCAAGTATTTCACATTAAATACCCTTACAGGTGAAACAGGAATTGAGTTTATTTATGGACAAAAGAACTCCGACAGAATGCAAGCCTACCACCGATTGGATGTGGGTTTCAACCATACCATTACTACCAAACGAGGCAATAAAGCCATTTGGACTTACTCCATTTACAACGCATATAACCATATTAATCCTTTTAGTTATTATTATGATAATGATAACAATATACAAAATGCAACCTATTACAATCGTC
Organism: Paludibacter sp.; assembly: GCA_020049515.1. GTDB lineage: Bacteria > Bacteroidota > Bacteroidia > Bacteroidales > Paludibacteraceae > Paludibacter. Next base: position 1,461 of record JAIFKQ010000191.1, read on the forward strand.
CACTAAAACTTTACAAAATGGGTCTTTTTTCAATTATTCCTAGCATATCGTACAAAGTATTTTTCAATTATGAGAAACAACCTCAGGATATATTGTTAGAAAAACAAAAAAAGACAGCTAAATCAAAACAAAAAAAAATTAATTGGTTATATTTTGAATAAAAGATTGGAGATTTTTTAGTTTGGTGGTCTTTTTGTTCGGCATAGCGTCTTTCGTCCACGATAGCTTCCCGATAGCTATCGCGGAGGGATCGGTGAGCTTTCCTTCTAGCTGCGACGTAGGCAAAGAGCCATACGCCGAACAAAAGAGCGCAGGAGTACGCTACGAACAACGAGGTGCTGAATTCAAAGCAGGTATGTATCTTTACGCTTTGATAGTAGATGAAAAAGTGATTGATACGAAACGAATGATATTGACAAAATAGTCAACTAATTAGTTTCGCTTTTCTCCTATACTTTTAGGATAATATAAAAATATACTAACAATAAATCAAAACAAAGATTATGAGTAAAAATATTATTTACATACATATAGTTTTTTTATTTTTCTTGTCAAGTAATTTACTTAGTGCGTGTAATAAAGGTATTCAGCAAGATAAATCCAACTTGATGAACAAGACAGTTATTGATAAAATAAATACGTTAAGAGGTAAATTCTGTAAAGAAAAGTTACAATCAGATTCTGTAATTGAAAATCATATGTTCGAAATAAACAGAATATCAAATTATGAAAATCTTGATTCATTAAGAAAAGAACTTAGAGAGATATCTATTTACGATTATAATGTAAGACTTTTAAAATTTAAACGAAATAAAAATTCACCAACTTTGGAAATAGATATTGTAGAAAACAATAAACAAGTGATGGCAGCATTAAGTGATTCTGAATATAATAAGATTGGAGTTCTTCAAGAACTGGATAATGTTACAATACTTCTAGTTAAAAATGAAATGTCAATTGATCTTATAGAATCAACAATGCAATTCACTAAAGAAGCTGACGGCAGTCAAAAAAATGAACTATTGTATAATAATATAATAGGAAGGACTACTAAAAATAAACTTTATTACATTGGGTTGCACAATCCAAGCGATATCAATAAAGTAGATAAAAATTTAAAAGAACATGATAACCTTTTGCAAGATGGGGTAAATTTTAAATTGAGAATAAACTCCGATGTTAACTCAATTGGGTTTCTTGATGAGAATAACAATGTAATTTGTATATATAAAATAAAATAATATGAGAAAACTTTTATATATCGTAATACTTCTTTATTTTTCGACGTATTCAATCTGTCAAACCCCAGTCCAACCGGATATGTAATTGATTAGATGTTCAGAAGATGGGCGTTGCACGTGGTTTGACCTTGTACTTATTTTTTGGATTAAACACAATGAAATTTAGTGAACAAATTTACACCAGACAATGTTATAAATTTAAATTTTGAAATGTGATTTTTTATAAATAAATTAAGAGCGTAAATTCACAGTATTCACAAAAAGGTAATTCCTATAAAAACTGGGCAAAAGTCAAATAATAAAATGGAAAATATTGAGCGTTTAAAAGTTGCTAATATTATTGAAGAGCTAAAATGTTATATTCTGCCAGATGATAAAGTTCTGGCTATTAATCCATTTATTGTAATGCAAAATCTTTTTTCGTCTGCAACGAGGGAAATTGTAACAAAATTAGAAAATCTGAATGATGAATTTAAATATGTAAAAGACCGCAACCCTATCCATCATATTAAATCTAGGATTAAAACTCCTAAAAGTATCATGGATAAGCTAGGGAAACGTGGCTATGAGCTTAGCGCTGAATCTGCAAAGGAAAATTTGAATGATATTGGCGGAATTAGGGTGATATGTTCTAATTTAGATGATATTTATATGATTGCAAACCTACTTACTTCGCAAAACGATGTAGGATTAATACGAACTACCGATTATATTTTAAATCCCAAGCAGAATGGTTACCGTAGTCTCCATCTGATTGTTACAGTTCCTGTTTTTCTGTCAGCTAGTTCGGAGCTTGTAAAAGTCGAAATTCAGATACGGACTATAGCAATGGATTTTTGGGCATCGCTTGAACATGAGTTGTCATACAAATTACCCAAAGATAAAATTGAAGCTGTTACACAGGAATTAAAAGAATGTGCTAATATTATTTCAGACATCGATATACGAATGCAGCATTTATATTCCATTACAACACTTTCGAAAAATACGATGAAGTAAGAACTCCTTCTCCCCCGTCCAACCGGATATGTAATTTATAAGATGTACAGAAGATGGGCGTTGCACGTGGGTGGGATTTTCTTTTTATCCACGATAGCCATCGGGACCACCCTATATACTATGAGGATTTGTAATCCGATAAACAAATCTGTTTTTTTTAAGAACGGATTGCATCCCGATAGCTATCGGGACTAAGAATACAAAAGTTGGTCCCGATGGCTATCGCGGATTCAAATTCCAACAACGAGGCATCCACCTTTAGAATAAGAAATGAGGGGCATATCCGGTCGGACGGGGGGTTGATTCTGTTAATAGCAGGTTCTCAGTCTTGCATATTGAAAAAATAAACATCAAGCTTAAGCCTTATTATCTGCTGCAATCCCCTTAGCTATGATGAACTAGAATTGCTCAGCCCAACAAAATGCAGTAATGATACACTACAGATGACTGGAAAATGAAAATTCATTCAATGTTGAGAAAATAAAAAACAATTAAAATTCAGGTAATATGTGTTTTTTGGGTTATATAACAATAATCAATATTTTAGTATTATGAGGTCATTGTACGATTACTGGAAATACTTAATTATGCTGCAACCAGAAAAAAGATTTTTGATGTTTGTTGATTCGTTGTTGTTTATTGTTACTTTAATTTTATTTGTTAATGAATTGTTTGTTGAGAATCACAATTATTTTAATCTTATAATTATAGGGTTGTTGATTTTTTCAGGATTAAGGTTGTTGTATAGAGGGTACATGTTTATAAAGAATAATTATCAGAAAATTGATTTCAAATTGTCCAAAACAAAAAGTCGTTTTGATAATTATTCGGTTATTCTGCCAAGTGAAAAGGAAAAACAAAACGGATATAAATCCTATAAAATTATACAAAACAACTGGATTGATGCTGCCCTATTTTCGGATGAGATAAACACTCGACTTCAAGAGTCCTCTGAAGTAAAGATTGAATTGCACAATAATTATCTTTTGGAGGTAAGAAAAATGATAAGGGAACGAGCTCACATACTCCTGCCGCTACTCAAACATAAAAGAATAAGGACAAAATTAAAAGGACAAAAATTTATCAACGAAGATAAACTTTGTCTTTCTTCCGATTTTGAAATTAATTCCACAAAAATAAAGTGTCACAAAGGCACATATTTTGATAGTTTTCTTACAAATGAATGTTATGGGAAATGTTTAATTTCAAGTGTTTCATCTGATAGAAAACTAGTAGATGCCTTCCACTACTTTCCTGTTAATAAGGTAGGGAGTAATTACCAACTAATGGAAATTTCTAATTCGTTACTAAATAATCATATAGGTATTTCTACGTTGGCATTAACGAGTGACAATTATATTGTTTTTTGGAAACAAAATTCAAGAAACATTCAAGACCACGACAGTTTAGTACCTTCGGCAAGTGGTTCGCTCGATTTCTCGGATTTAGACAATGATTACTCATTATCTAAAACGATCTGTAATGGAATGGAACGAGAACTAAAAGAAGAAAACATGATTTTAAATAAGGTAATTATAGAAAAAACAATTGTACTTGGATATTTCCGTTGGGTTAGTAGGTGTGGTAAACCAGAATTTGTAGGAATTACATTTTTGGGAAATAAGTACGTTGATTTAGAGGGAAATGAAGCTGAAGTTTCACATAAAAGTGGAATACAGATATCAAAAATAGAAGATATAAATATTGAATTTAATCGAATTAGAGAAAATTCTACGTCTAATATATCATTGCCGTTATATATGAACATGTTATTTCTAGAACAATATATTTGCAATCCGTCAAATACCAACAAAGAATTAAAAGAATTATTGAGCAGCAGGGGCATTAAATAGTATTCATAAAAGTTGGAGCGAGCTACAACCCTTTAACAACCTACTGAACCGGCAATTTTTTATACCTCGTGTGGTGGGTCGTTATTTTTTTTACAGTAATTGCAACTCCTCTTTTCTTATGTCCTTTTTCTACATATCTATGTGCTTCAACTATCTCGGCCATTGGATATATTTTATCCAAGACAGGTTTTATATAACCTAATTCGGCATACTCTTTTTATTCTATTCAATCTTTGCGAACTGTTTTTTTTAATCACCATTATCAATTGAAGTGTATTTACCATTTGCTGATAATGCTTTTTTACAATCCTCTTTAAATTTTGAAGTTTTTGCTTTTCCCACAGAATCCAATATAAAATCATAATACACCCCTTTGGGTAAAGAATTTTGCTTGGTATAATCAATCACATAATCAGCTCCAAATTTTTTACCATTTCTAAATTTGCTGTGCTGCAAACTCCTGTTACTTCAGCTCCCTAGTCCATCCGAATATATAATTGATTAAATGTTCGAAAGATGGGCGTTGCACGTGGATAGAAATAAATCCCAATAACGCGGCGTCCAGCTTTAGATTAAGGAATGAGAGGTATATCCGGTAGGATGGGAGGTTTGCGTTCGGGGTGTTGCGTTTAAGGCTTATGATGCCTTGTCCATCCGAATATATAATTGATTAAATGTTCGAAAGATGGGCGTTGCACGTGGAAAGAAATAAATCCCAACAACGCGGCGTCCAGCTTTAGATTAAGGAATGAGAGGTATATCCGGTAGGACGGGAGGTTTTGCGTTCGGGGTGTTGCGTTTAAGGCCTATGATGTTAGCAGCTAGTCGGTTGGTTGCTTTGAACTGGTAATTGTTTGTTCATGAAATTATATTTGATATTCAATCAACTGAATTCTCGTCTGAGTTGTTATAGTTCCAAACTGTAAAAAGTAGTTTTCTTTCTGCTTTTCGCGTCTTTTATTATGACAATCTTACTATATTTTATTGACTTAAAATTTCAATTGGTAAAAATAGTAAATAATCTTATTTGAACTTGTGTTATTCAATAAATAATTGTATTTTTGCATACTATAATTAGCTAACTTATGTTTTATTACTACGGACGAAAAAAACAAATTGCAAAGCATTATCCTGCACCAAACTATGATACAATCATAGAACCGTTTGCTGGTGCTGCTGCTTATTCCTTGTTTGGTACAAATTGGAAAAAGGAAATTATACTAATTGAAAAAGATGAGAAAGTTTCCCAAATTTGGGATTGGCTGATTAATTCTGCTACAATTGAAGAAATTAATAAATTACCTGATTTAAAAGTTGGAGAAAAGAGTTCCGAATTTCTTCATATCGTTCATGCAGCCTCTAAAATGGCTTTTCATTTTAAAACAATAAAGGTAACTCCAGTACTTGAAAGAAATTGGGAAATAAGTCGGCGTGTCTTTGCTGAAAATTTATATAAAATCAAACATTGGACGATAATTAATGGTGATTTTACAGATGCTCCAAATATTGAAGCTACATGGTTTATTGACCCACCCTACAAAGGAGATGCAGGAATGGGATATAGATTTAGCAGTAAATTAATCAATTATGAAAATTTAGCTTTATGGGCTAAAAATCGGAAAGGTGAAGTTATATTTTGTGAAGGTAAAAATGGAGATTATCTTCCGTTTAAACCGTTAATTGATTTAAAAGGAGTTGCAGGTAAAGTTAATAAGGAAGTTATATTTTATCAAAGTGAAGTCAAAGTAAATAAACAATTATCACTGGTTGAGAGTTGGAATCTTTAAGTATCTGGTGTACTTATCAATATGCTCTTTGTTGTCGTATAATAAAACCCAACCTTTCCCCATTTTATCTTTCCCACTTTTGCACATTCCAGTAACTTTCGTATTTCTGCCAGTAGTACCAGAAATTTTTCCCCAATCATTTGGTGTAAGTTCATCAGAAAAAAATACTCCAGTTATTGCAGGGTAGCTAAATTCATTATGGATATTTACAAAATCCCAAACAATGCCGAGCAGGTAATTTACTTCTCTGTGGTGCGCTTGCCATGTGATTCCACTCAAATCGTTTATTCTGCATTTACCAGCTTTCAGGTTAGTTCCAGTTTTTAAGTTTCCAATAGTTCCCTTAATCTCAAGTCCTTCTGGGTAATTTCTTAGAATTTCTTCACTTGAGCCTAGTCCAGCAGTTGGAATAATATCAGGGTGTCCTTTTTCAATTGGGTTGACAACAGTTCCTTCAACCTTTTCAACAATTTTATTACACAAAATCGCCCCAATCATCGAACCAGTCGTTTTGAAGTCAATGTTGTAATATAAATTAGGGGGAAGTATTAATAAAAATTCATTAACTGCTTCTGCTGCATTTAGAATTTCTTGATACCCTACTTGGAATCCCAAGTTTTTATTAAACGTCTGATTGATCTTATACCTTATCATTAAATAACTCTTTTATGTCAACATTTAAAGCGGTTGCAATCTTCTCAATGTTGATAAGAGTTATATTTTTTTCAGCTCTTTCTATCATACCAATATAAGTTCTGTGTAGATTTGCTCTAAAAGAAAGCTCTTCCTGAGAAAGTTTTTTTTCTTTTCTCAAAAGTCTCACTCTTTCACCGAATTTTATTAATATTTCTTTATTGTCCATTGAGGTATTTTCAATGTGCAAAGCTATTTATAGTATGCAAAGCATACAACATACTATTGTTAGCATTCAGAGCGTGTAAATTTGTGTAGTTGTCGAGGATATAAGTATTTGAATGTCGAATAGTGGTTCGTTTTTTTTTTCTTTCTTTTTTTTCCGCATGCCCATAACGACCGAGCCTATGGGCATTGGCGGCATGCGGACGCATCACTGTCGCACTGCGACAAGGTGAATTCGGGAGCAAAACCGCCGAAATGCACATCTTGCCCCGTCTTTACGCGGTCAGCCAGCAGGTGAC
>JAIFKQ010000094.1 GCA_020049515.1 Paludibacter sp.
TTTTGCACATATATACTGTATTTGTGCAAAAAAACAATATCTTTGTTGCCTAATTTACAAACAAGAAAACAAGAAATGAAGAAAACACTTTTTACTATTATGCTATTTATGTCCATCGTTTTATCGGGATATGCACAGGCCAATAAAATAATTGGAAAATGGAAAACAATTGATGATAAGGATGGTAGTGCAAAATCAATTGTAGAAATTTTTAAAGCAACAAATGGAAAGTATTACGGCAAAATTGTGAAATTATTTAAAGAGCAAGATCGGAAATGCACTGATTGTCAGGGCTCTAATAAGGACAAGCCGATACTAGGAATGATGATAGTTGAAAACTTAGTAGATAAGGATGGAAAACTTGCAGAAGGTACTATTCTTGACCCAAAAAATGGAAAGGTATATAATTGCAGTATAAATATTGATGGTAATGATGATAAACTAAATGTACGCGGTTCATTAGATAGATTTGGAATGGTGGGGCGCAATCAAACTTGGATTAGATTTAAGTAAATTGAATTGTTCTTTTTATGTCTTTTGTACATTCCTCTCAAATATATGTTAAATAAAACTAATTTGAGTCGAAATTCCCAATAAACATGTTGTACAACATAAAAATTAGCATTATCTTTGCACCGTGTTTTTCATGGTATTAGATTTAAGGTTAATTTAAAAGATTGGGTTGTCGTGAGACAACCTTTCTTGTTTTTAAACCCTACCATTCAGGCTCACCATTTAATGAAAAATAATCCCAATCGATTATACCGCAGCATTCTCGTTTCGTTACCAACATCTGCTAAAACAGTATGGTGGTTGCTTAAAATAATACTACCCATAAGCTTAGGAGTAAGTTTGCTGCAGTTTTGGGGTATTATTGCTGTGATGGCATCTGTTCTTGCACCTGCCTTTTCTATTATTGGATTGCCTGGCGAATCGGCTATCGTATTTATTTCCAGTATCTTTTTACCACTTTACGCACCAATAGCGGTTATTGCAACGCTTTCACTCAGTTTGCGTGAAATCAGTATTTTGGCACTTATGTGTCTCATATCCCACAATTTATTAGTAGAAACCGCCATACAAAGAAAAACGGGCTCATCCCCTATTACCATGTTTTCTTTGCGTATTGTATCTTCGTTTGTGGGTGCTTTTATACTCAACTTGCTAATGCCTGACCAAATTGGCAAATCTTATGCTCTGCAGGAGGTAATTGTAAATGAGCATATTAGCGATATGTTGATGAATTGGCTCACTAATGCAGGCTGGTTAAGTCTCAAGATTACGTTGATAATCATTGGACTTATGATGTTGCAAAGCATTCTAAAGGAATTTAGAGTGTTGGCACTCCTCTCAAAATTATTTGCGCCCGTTATGCGCCTGATGGGTTTATCCAACCACAGCTCTTTTTTGTGGCTGGTAGCTCAAACCATTGGGTTGACTTATGGCTCTGCAGTGATGATAGATGCCGTAAAACGGGAGGAGATTAGACTTTCGGACGCCAATTTGCTCAATTATCACATTGCAATCAATCATTCGTTGCTAGAAGACACGCTGCTATTTGTTGCTATTGGTGTGCCAGCAGGATGGATTATAGCGCCGCGTTTTATTATGGCTATTGCCGTTGTTTGGGCGGTAAGAGGTTTGAAAAGATTAAAAAAATAAAAAAATAGCAAAACGCAAAACCCAAAACGCAAAACGCAAAACGCAAACCACGGAACACAAAATACAAAACACAAAAACCTCATGTCGAATACTAAAAAAATGCTTATTGAAGTTGCTCGTGAACTGTTTGCTAAACATGGCAAAAAAGAAGTGACAATGAATGATATAGCCGAAGCTACAAAAAAGGGGCGTCGCACATTATATACTTATTTTAACAACAAAGAAGAAATTTACAAGGCCATTATTGATATAGAGTTAAATACTGTTTTGGATCGACTTAAAATCGTTTTTGCGCAAGAAGCGGAACCAGATGTAAAACTTACTCGTTTAATTTTATGTCACTTAGATGCTGTTAAAGATTTAGTAACTAGAAACGGTTCTTTGCGAGCCGATTTTTTTCATGATATTTATGAAGTAGAGCGAATTAGACGAAATGTAGATATAAAGGAAATTGCTCTAATTAAGGCAATTGTGTCAGAAGGCATTGAGAAAAATATTTTTAAACACATGGATGTGGACTTATCTTCCACTATTATTTTTTATGCCATTAAAGGGCTCGAAGTACCTTATATTCGACAAAATATTAGTTCCGTATTTGATAAAAACAAGGATAGCATAGTAGAATTTGTATTTATGGGAATCAAAAAGAAACATTGAATACTAGCTTCCCATCCCAATTCTGCTGGGTCAATTTCACAAGCAAACAATAGCAATTAATCAACATTTAAAGAATGGCATTTGTAAATAACACCATGATTGTAAGGCGAGACTTAATGTCGAGGCTCATAAAATTACATAAAGATGGGAAGTTAATTGCTGAAATTGACCGACTACCACTAACTCTGTCACCCAAAAATGCCCATGCACGAGGTCGCTGTTGCATCCACAAAGAACGGGCAGTATTGAAATACAAGATGTTGCCAATACTCGGGTTTAGCGTTAAAGAAGAAGAAGATGAACTTACTCCATTGTCTGTTTACGCTCAAAAAGCACTTGACCGTAGGCAAACAAATAAAACAATTTTAACCGTAGTAGATGAAGCTTGCACAGCCTGTGTAAAAACGAATTACGTGGTTACCAATTTGTGTAAAGGTTGCGTTGGGCGTCCATGTTACATGAATTGCCCCAAAGATGCTATCACTTTTATGGAAAATGGTCAAGCTCATATTGACCATGCCAAATGTATCAATTGCGGCATTTGCAAAGAGGCTTGTCCGTATCATACTATTGTTTACATTCCTATACCTTGCGAAGAAGTTTGCCCCGTAAAAGCCATTCAGAAAGATGAAAATGGCATTGAGCAGATTGATGAATTAAAATGTATTTACTGTGGAAAATGCATAAATGCCTGTCCTTTTGGCTCCATTTATGAAATTTCTCAGCTGTTTGATATATTAACAGCCATTGAGCGTGGCGAAAAACTGGTGGCTTTGATGGCACCTTCTATTCAGTCGCAATTTAGTAATTCTATTCATGAAATTGGCGAAGCGATTTGTCAAATTGGGTTTGTAGAAGCTATAGAAGTGGCTTATGGAGCCATGGAAACTACTGCGCGCGAGGGTGAAGAGCTGAGCGAAAAACTGGAAAGTGGACAACAATTTATGACTACTTCCTGCTGTCCGTCGTATATTGAGCTGGTAAACAAGCACTTGGTTGATATGAAGCCATTTGTGTCGCACACCCAATCGCCCATGTATTATACCGCCCAAATGGCAAAGGAAAAATACCCCGATGCCAAACTTGTATTTATTGGACCCTGTGTAGGCAAGCGCAAAGAAATAGCCGACAGCGAACAGGTTGATTACATGCTCACATTTGAGGAGATAGAGACACTTTTTGCCGGTTTATCCATCGAAATGAAGGAGGTGGATTTCAGCACTGAATGTGCACCCTTGGCTGGGCGTGGTTTTGCCCGCGCGGGTGGTGTAATTTCGGCAGTGGCAGGGATGTATCCGCAGCTGGGAGTGAGCCCAGTGCAGGTTTCAAATCTGAATAAAAAGAACATTAACCTATTAAAAGCTTATGCCAAAGGTAAATCGCCAGGTAATTTTATAGAAGTAATGGCTTGCGAAGGTGGTTGTATTTCAGGCCCTTGCGGAAAAGTGGATTACGCCCAAGCTCAGAAGATATTTAAAAAGGCAATGGGGGAGAGCTGAGGCACGGTTAATACAAATCAGTACAGTTATTTTTAATCTCTGCCTATTTCTTGTCAGGGGCTTTTTTGACAATAGAAAATTTCAAACAATGAAAGTATTATTGGCAGTTTTAGGAGTTATAAGTTTAATATTGGGAGTAATAGGTATTTTTTTGCCATTACTACCCACTATTCCATTTGTGCTTCTATCTGCCTATTTATTTTCAAAAAGCTCCAGCAGAATGCACAACTGGATAATCAATCACAATGTTTTTGGACAATATGTACGAAACTACCACGAAGACAAATCGATACCCTTGCAAGCAAAAATTATGGCAATTAGTACGCTTTGGATTTCTATGCTTTTTGGAATATTTTATGTGGCTAAAGACAAACTGTGGCTTCAATTGTTATTGTTAACTGTGGCTGTAGCTGTCACTATTTTTCTTGCATTAATAAAAATCAGGAAAGTTATTAAGTGAAATTACATGTCTTGTTTTGATGCATCTGTCTGTTGGTAAATTACTTCTTTCAATTTGCAGCTACACTCACATCTTCCTGTTTCCAATAATCCACTTCGTTTAAGTAAGTCAAATTCTATTTTGAAATTATCCGAAAATATTCCTGTTTCTAGGTTTTCTTCTATTTGTTGCTGTGTCCACCATTTGGTTTGCAAATTGGAGGTAGAGTTTTTATTTAGCTCCGAATTTTGGCAGCTTACAAATATAAACGCATACTGTTTTTCGTTTTTGCTTTCGTGTAAATAGCTCGATAGATAAATGTATTTGAAATTGTCAATGCCATACTCCTCCAAAGCTGTCCTTTCTACACATTGATCAATGCTTTCTCCCATTCTCAAATGATTTGAAATTACAGTGTCCCAAAGTCCAGGAGAAAGTAAATCGGTAGCTTTGTTTTTTTGTAAAAACACCATGCCTTTTTCTATCATAAACCCGCGCACAATGGGGTGAATGTATTTTTTGGTGTCTGTCAAACTAGTAGAATGCTCAATACTTCCTATAATTTTACCCTGTTCGGTCACTATTGGCCACCATTCCTCTTTCACTAAATGAGTTCTAATAATTTGTACTCTCACTAATTCGAAAACAACCAAAAGCAAAATTACACCCGAATGTACATAAATTAGAAATCTAAAATACTGTTCCTTAGGTTCAAGACTAGAGAAATGTATAAATAGAAACGCAGTAATATACATTAATATAACAAATAATAACGCCCATATAACCCGGTACAATTCGTTGAAATTATTGGACATGGGAATGAGTTTGGACATTATGCCAAAAATCGCTTTTTCTACCTGCTTGCGAAGGATTAAAACAAACACCACGAAATAAAATACAATAGACTTAAATATAAGTGGTTGCAAATAATCAGGAATGGGCAGCAGAAGTACTAAAAAAGTTAATGCAATTAAGGCGAAGAAGAAAAGAGTGAATAATAAATGCCAATAAAACAGAGGCTTGTGTGCGAAAAATACATATCCCAATAACACAAAAGCCACAGAAAGTGACCACTTCCAAGCCATACCCAAGCCATAATAGTCTTCCACTACCATAAATATTAGCAGTGGTATAAAATGAAATATAGGGTTAAAAAATGATTCTTTTATATGGTTTCTAAGCTTCTTCATGAGTGTGTAACTTTATCATCGAAATACTAACAACAATAATCGATTATAGTTTATAAATGACCGAAAAAGCTGTTTTAATATCAATAATGGAAGTGTTGAATTTGCTCCGATAACTAAAATATTTATTTTTGAACGCTAACGGAGTATTCCGGCCTGCCGTTTTGAAGGTTTGGAGCATCTCGAGAAGTGGCTTTGAGACTTTGTATCCTAATAGCTATAGTGATTGAGTTAAAAACTTTTGGAGTGGACTCAAGCATTCAAATATTTAATGGCGCAAAAAGAAGGTCACAAAATGGAAATATATTCGTATTTCCATTTTGTGACCTTCTATGTTATTAAAGCAAAGGTGTTTATGCTTTTTTTAAAATGACATCATTCTGCTTACGTATTTACCAATAATATCAAATTCGAGGTTTACTACAGTTCCTTTTTCTATCTGATGAAAATTGGTATGCTCGTGGGTGTAAGGGATTATGGCCACCTGAAAACTTGAGTCTGTAGGATTACAAACTGTTAAGCTAACTCCATTTACCGTAACAGAACCCTTATCTACAGTCATATAGCCGCGTTTGGCCATGGTTTTATCAAAAGGGTACTCGAAAGTGTAGTACCAGCTGCCATCGGCTTCTTTCACTTCGGTGCAAGTGGCAGTTTGGTCCACATGACCTTGCACAATGTGCCCGTCGAGTCGGCCATTCATCATCATGCTGCGTTCCAAATTCACCTTGCTGCCTGGCTTCAACAAGCCAAGGTTGGTAAGGCCTAAGGTTTCCTTAATGGCAGTAACTGTATAAGTATTGCCCGAAATAGAAACCACGGTAAGGCAAACGCCATTGTGAGCCACGCTTTGATCAATTTTCAGCTCGTTGGTAAACGAACATGACATGCTGATATGCAAATTTTCTTGTTCTTTGACAAGTGCAACTACTTGAGCCGCTTCTTCTATTATTCCTGAAAACATAATGTTTATTTACTATTTAGTCATTTGCTATTTACTATTTCATTATTTCATTTTTTCAATTGTTTACTCCATTGGTCACAAAATGGTAAATAGTAAATGAATAAAATGGTCAATGTTTTAGTTTCTGGAGGCACTTTTCACTCCTTTTACTAGTTTTATTTTTTTTAGAATACCCTCCAATTCTTTCGTATCGTTTACCATAATGGTAAGGTTTCCCTGAAAAAGTCCGGCGTTGGAGTCAATAGAAATTGACCTCAATGATATATTTTTCTCTTTAGAAATGAGTGAAGTTATGTTGGTAACAATGCCTATATCATCGTGTCCAACTATATGAAGGGTAATGGGATATTGCGAGCCCACAGACTTTCCAGACCAACGGGCATTCACTATCCTATACCCAAAACGGGCTATCATTTGCGGGGCGTTGGGGCAGTCGGTTTTATGTATTTTTATGCCACCCACTACCGATACAAATCCGAATACATCGTCGCCATAAATTGGGTTGCAGCATTTTGCCAATCGAAAATCAACTCCTTTTAAATTTTC
>JAIFKQ010000146.1 GCA_020049515.1 Paludibacter sp.
GGTGGATATCTGCCTATTCCGATATACTTTGTAATAGCTAATGGGTCATAATAGAAAAGATATGCAGAAAGCCATACTGTGCCTGGCAGGTTTATCAACACATCCCCTCTATTCGCATGTGTCCGCAATTGTTCTAGCACTTTGCTTGGTTGAACAAAATCGGGATGGTCAGTACCGCTTTTTGAACTTTTCTTCACTTTTGACAATCCTGGGTTTTTTTGTAAAAGTTCGTTTGCATATACTTCACTCTTTTGTTTTATTCGCTCAATAACTCTTGAACTAATTTTATCGTAAAGTTCGTTCTGTGATAATTTGGATACTGAACTTTTTATATTAGCTCTCCCAGTATTGCCAAGTTCCGCCATTACTTCATCAAAAGCATCGTTTTGTATCTGTACATATTCCTCCAATTCTTTTCCTATTTCTTGGTCGTTCAGCTTTGGAGTCATAGCATCAGCACCTGTGGTAGACCATTGGTCTAAAAATATTTCTTTTTCGCTTTCCTGTTAAATCAAAAAATGAAATTTTAGTACCCGATTCATCAACTATATCCAAATTGGCAAATTCCTCAACAATAGGATTCAACAAGCTATCAGAGTCATCGTTTGTTGCTGATTTAATTTTAATTAACTGGTCACTTTTAAGGTCCGGAGTAGTAAGGCTAATAAATTTCGCCATATTTCCATAGTACCTTTTTGCTTCAATATTAAGTTTTGAAACATCAATATCACTAATCAATGTTTCAGTATTACTAATATTTCTATCTGTTTCTTCATTCTTGTCGCACGAAGCCAATGCAAACGCCACAAGGGCAATTAAATAAAATAGTTTTTTCATAAACATACTTGTTTTTGCGAATACAACATAGAATTTATGATAGTTTTTAATATCTTGTTGCATTCATATTTATTTTTCTTATTAGTTATCACAACCAATATGGTTGTCTTTGGAAACTTGCGTTTCTACAGATTTAAGATTGTCATTGTCAAACAAACTTTTAAGTGTCCAATGAGTACAAGGTTAAGGCGTACTCCAAAAAGTTTTTTTTTGTCTCGAAAACACTTTCAATGTTTATTTCTCGTGTTTCCGTATTTCTGTCTCTACTATGCTTCGAGACTGAAATAATGTGCATTAACTTGTGGTCATGGTCGTCTTTTTTCTTTTTTTTGCATGTTTGGTAACGACCGAGACTATGGGCATGTAGCCGATTGGCGGGAGCTTTAACTGTCGCACTACGATGAAGTGAATGCGGGAGATGAACCTCCAAAAGTGCATTGGTTATGAAGAATTTGTCGTCTGTTCTAGTGTGAATGTAAGTTATATGTAGATAATTATCAGTTTTATAAAGCACGTTTGGCAGTTATTAAACATTGTTTAAGATGCCAAACGTGCTATCATTTTTACAGTTTAATTTTTACTGTGTCGTTTGTGTTTAAAAATTTCAATTTAAACAAATCATTTTCAAAAAAATAATTAGAAATTTTTTTGTCACGAATATCCAATAGAATATTTGCAGTTTTATTTGACACTTTAAAAAGAACTAGTCTGTTACCACTTAAATATCTAGTGCTTTTATCAATGAAAAATGTAAAATAATCACCATTAACACTCCATTTTATTTCATCCATTCTTTCGTTACAGTCCAAATGGAAGCATTTAATGATAAACTGTCTATCCGAGGTATTGTCGAATTGATAATAGTAATTTGCATCTGATGTTTGCATTTCTGAAGCAACACCTCCAGTCTTTTTGATAATTTTCTGTTCAAGAAAGGTAGAATATACAAATGGTGTCCCTTCTTTAAGTTTCATTTCAGTATCTATATCAAAATCAGGCATATCGCAACTTGAAAATATAACCAACAGAATAAACATTAATTTTGCTTTCATAATCAACCTCTCTCTTTAACTGTAGAAATTAACGTTTTTAAAGGAGTTACTCCTATAATAATTGCAGCTGCTCCTGTAACTACCCCTGTAATTGTAGGTGATTTAATTACAGCAAAAATAGCCCATGAAACTGTTGCTCCACCAACACCACCAATAACAGTATTCCAAAAATCACGCCATTCAACACCACCACCACTCACAGAATCATATAGTTCTTTTGCAGCCCCGAAAAGTACTGCTGCACTAATTCCAACAACGACAATTGCAGCAGCTTTTACTTTGAAAGAAAACCATTTAGCAAAAACATAAACTAAAGAGGCTGCTCCCATACTTGCGGCTGCACCCGCCATTATATGTAGTTTAGTGTCATTTAATAATGCAACATTAGAATTTTGGGTGAAATTCTTTGCAAAGAATGGATTTGAATTAATATTCAATGGCGCATTTGAACTTTGATTCATTAATGATTCAATCATTGCTAAAGAGTCCGCAGGAACAAATGTTTCCAGTTTTTCCATGATAATATCTTTATCTTCCTGCATATATACACTTTCCAATAAGTCAATTTTCTGTGCACCTTGTTCTTCTAAGGCAATTTCTGTTAGAACTTCACGAGGATTTTCTACAAAGGCATCGACAGCAGCTTGGGTTTCGTTGTCTAAAGTAGGCGTTTCTCCATCTGCTGATACTCTTTGCTGTTGCCCGATAATTGAACTTCTAATTGAACTAGCAACATTACTGTTAGTATTCATAACACTAATAATATTGTCTATTTTTTGTTCGGTTTCTTGTGAAATTTCTTGTTTAACCAATTCATTTTTGTCACATGAAGTCAGTGTAAATACTACGAGGGTAATCAAATAAAATAGTTTTTTCATAAACATACTTGTTTTGCGAATGCAACCTAGAATTGATGATAGGTTTTAACTTCTCGTTGCATTCAGATTTATAAATTTTTAAGTAATTACAACCGTTATGGTTGTCGTTTGAAACTTACGTTTCCATAGATTTAATTTGTCTTGTCAAACAAACTATAGGTTCAATGAATACAGGGTTAAAGTCGTACTCCAAACAGTTTTTTCGTCTCGAAAACACTTTAAATGTTACTTTCTCATGTTTCCGTATTTAAGTCTCTACTACGCTTCAAGACTGAAATAATGCATTAACTTGTGTTCATATAGGTCGTCTTGTTTCTTTTTTTTTGCATGTTTGGTAACATCAATATATGCGCTACTCAAATACCTGTATGCGAGGTGTAATAGCGCATATTTCCGCCTTATCTACTAAAAAGCAAATACATATTCTGTTTATATAGTAGCGCATATTGGAATTTGTATTTTTTGCAGATATGCATTTAATAGATTGATTTGCAAAGATAAATTTTTTTAAACTTTACTAAATATTTGCTTTTATATTATCAAATTGTCCAATGGACTCTTTATCTGGTCGAACCCTTTTGTAGTAATGTGTATAACCCAATAGCTATCGGGGCTGTGGTTTTACTATTTGCATGACAAAGCAAACTTTGAATATAACGGAGATTTATTTTGGATTCAAGTAAATGAGTTGCCCCGCATGAGCGGGATAAACTGCACTATGTCGATTTGTATGAACCCCTGTTCGGCGTAGCGTAGTTCGGCATAGTGTCTTTCGTTATGTCGGGTGGGAGGGAGGCAAGGACGCCAAATAAAATCGGTATGTATCATCTACCTTGCTAATGGAAATCGGGTGGTACATGCCAATTTAGCGGCAAGCTTTCCTTCTCTCCGCAACGTAAGCAAAGATTCATACCACCAAACTAAAACAGCTCAGGTTGCACTACGGGGAACGGGGAATTCAAACTATTACCCCTTAACGTTATAAACTGCAATTATAAGGTTATTATACCATTCCTGCAAATCCCATAAACGCCATTGCCAATAGACCGGCTGTAATAAGTGAAATTGGTGCTCCTTCTAATGCTTTGGGTACTTTTACCATGCTTAGCTGCTCACGAATTCCGGCAAACAGAATTAATGCTAACCCAAAACCAATGGCTGTAGAAATGGCAAATACAACGCTTTCTATCAAATTGAAATCCTTTTTGATAACCAACAAAGCCACGCCCAATATGGTACAATTAGTGGTGATAAGTGGCAAAAACACTCCTAAAGCTTGATAGAGTGGGGGAGACACTTTTTTCATGATTATTTCAACCATTTGCACCAGTGCAGCAATGATTAAAATATAAGTAATGGTTTGCAAAAATCCGATATTGAACGGATCTAATACTGTTTTTTGAATGATATAAGTAAAAATGGTGGCAATAGTCATCACAAAAGCTACTGCTCCACTCATGCCCAAAGCAGTTTCAATTTTTTTTGAAACACCCAAAAAAGGACAAATTCCTAAAAATTGTGACAATACAATATTGTTCACAAATACAGCGCTGATAAAAATTAGAATAAAAGTCATAATGATGATAGTTAGACCACTAGCCCCTTAAAGGGGAACTATGTTAGTATTGATATTTTAAGTATTGAATTAGTTTTCTTCTCTTTTCTTGTGGTATTTTATGTAAAATGAACATGCTTCATTCCCAGCAATTTATCCCGTTTTTCACGGGATGGGTTAGGGGTTCTTTAGCGGTTAGCGGCTCTCAACTTATTAAACACCGCAATTAAATATCCAAGCGCAATAAAAGCACCTGGTGCTAATACAAAAATCAGCATGCCGTATTCTTCAGGAAAAATAATATGTCCAAATGATTTTCCGGTTCCCAACAATTCGCGTATTGCTCCCAACAAAGTGAGTGCAAAAGTAAAACCAAGTCCAATGCCCAAACCATCAAGAAATGAATCGAATACAGTGTTTTTGGCTGCAAATGCTTCAGCTCTTCCCAATACTATACAGTTTACAACTATTAAAGGAATAAATATCCCTAAACTTTCGTATAAAGCAGGTAAATAAGCTTGCATGGTCATTTCTACCACGCTCACAAAGGTAGCAATAACCACCACGTAAGCAGGAATACGAACTTGATCGGGAATCACGTTTTTTAATAATGCAATGACCATGTTTGAACCTATTAATACAAATAAAGTTGCCAAACCCATACTCATTCCGTTTACAGCCGATGAGGTAGTTGCCAAAGTTGGGCACATTCCCAAAATTAGTACGAAAGTTGGATTTTCGGTAACTAGCCCATTTAAAATAATTTTCATTTTTGAATTATTCATTATTTTTTCCTTTCGATTTTGAATTATTGGTTGTTGATAATGAGTCAGTTGTAATACTTTGATTCAAGTTGGTTGTTTTTGAAATACTAAATTCAGATTTGTCAATATTTTTAGAATAAGCATAATAGGCATTTCTAATGGCAAATAAAAATGCTCTTGAACTTATGGTGGCAGCAGTAATCGCATCTATTTCGCCACCACTTTTAGTCACCGACAAATTTGCTGTTCCAGCATTTTTCCCGATAATACTTTGATTCTTTTTTTCAGTTTTAAACCAATCCACTATTTTAGTTCCCAGTCCTGGTGTTTCATGTTGTTCAAGAACTTTATAGTTTAAGATTACACCAACACTATCAAAACCAACCATGATGTCGATATTTCCACTGAATGCATTATTGGAAGTTGTTTCAACAGCTGCACCTACAAATACATTATCTTTATTGTACGCTCTATATACTTTCATAGTTTCTACACCATCATTTATCACAATTGGTTTAGTGTCGAAATGGTGATAAGGCGGCAAAACTTCCTTAATTGCATTTTGTTCCTTTGCCAATTTTGATTTTGCAATGGGCTCTTTAGTAACAGAATACAAAGATGATAAAATTAATGCAGCAAATAATGTAATGCCTGAAAGCACCAATGCCATATTTTTAAAATTCGATTCTAACTTTTTCATTATTTCTTTGCCTCCCCGAATCTTTTTGGTTTTATGTAGTTGTTAATTAGCGGTGTAAAGGCATTCATAATCAAAATGGCAAATGAAACACCTTCGGGATAAACACCAAAAATGCGAATTACTACGGTAATTATTCCAATGCCAACTCCGTAAACTAACATTCCGCGGGTAGTCATGGGAGAAGTTGCATAATCTGTGGCCATAAATATTGATCCCAGCATTAAACCACCAGTTAACAAATGGAACATTGGTGGCTTAAAGAATAGCTCGGGATTTACTAGGTTCAGAATTCCAGTAAAAACAAAAACTGTTATTAAAATGCTAATAGGAATATGCCAGGTAATAATTTTCTTAATTAATAAAAATGCAAGGCCTAGCAGCAATGCCAATGCCGAAATTTCACCTATGGAACCACCCATATTACCAAGAAATAAATCCATGGTTTTAGGTATTTCAACAAACTGACCCTTTAGCGCAGCCAATGGAGTGGCAGCTGTGACGGCATCTGTATAATTCATATTCAGTGGTATTGGACGTGGCCAACTGGTCATTGCTACTGGAAATGAGATTAATAGAAATACGCGACCTACCAAAGCGGGATTTAAAGGATTATTTCCCAATCCACCAAAACTCATTTTGCCAATGCCGATAGAAACCAGCGCCCCGATAATAATCATCCAAATTGGAATATTTGACGGCAAATTAAAAGCCAACAACAAACCAGTTAATGCTGCTGAACCATCGTTAATTGTGATGGGTTCTTTAAAAAGATAACGTTGAATTAAGTATTCAAAAAGCACGCATGACAGCACTGCTGTTAAACTTACGATAAGTGCACCCAATCCAAAAAAATACAAACCGACAAGATAGGCTGGCATCAAGGCAGTAAGTACGCCCCGCATGTTTTTGGAAATAGTATCACCGCTATGTACGTGTGGTGATGGTGAGATGATTAGTTTATTCATAATGAATGACACCTAGCCCCTAAAGGGGAACTATTTTAGTATTGATTTATATTTATGACCCCTTTCCCCCTAAAGAGGAACTAAGTTAATGTCTATTTATATGTTATTAGATTTAATATGTGTTTTTATGTAATAGCTTTATTGAAAGAAACTTGCCTCATCCCTCGCAATTTATCCCGTTTTTACGGGAGGGGCTAGGGGTTCTTTCTGCTTCTAATGATTTTTCCAACAGTCATTTTCCCAAAACGAATGTGATCAAGTAAAGGACGGTTTGAAGGGCATGTGAAACTGCAACAGCCACATTCGATGCAATCCATTACACGGTTTATTTCCATCTCTGTCCACATAGTGTTTTCACTCTGTTTCATAAGTAGATAAGGTTCCAATCCCATTGGACAGTTTGTGACGCATTTAGCGCAACGGATGCAATTTTGCATTTTTTTGCGAGCCGATTCAAAAGTTGGAATAAACAAAACCCCAGCAGTTCCTTTTGCCACAGCCACTTCCAGCGTGCTCAAAGATCGACCCATCATTGGTCCACCAGCTACAATTTTGCCAGTATCATCGGGAATTCCGCCTGCTTGATTTACCACATTGGCAAGTGGCGTACCTAGTCGCACCCAGAAGTTGGACTGTTGCATCATAGATTTTCCTGTAATGGTAATGATGCGTTCAAATAATGGTTTGTTTTTTTGTACAGCTTCATAAACAGCATAAGCAGTGGCCACATTTTGTACTACTGCACCCACTTCTAAGGGCAGTGATCCACTTGGTATTTGTCGACCAGTAGTAGCTTCAACTAGTTGTTTTTCACTTCCTTGCGGATATTTTATTTGCAATGGAGCTATTTCAATACCTGAAAATGATTTAGCTAATTTTTGCAGATTAGAAATAGCATCTTTCTTGTTGTTTTCGACACCAACAATGGCACGTGTAACATTAATTGCTTTCATCAAAATACTAACACCAACCAAAATTTCTTCCCCTTTTTCGAGCATTAATTGATGATCGCAAGTTAAATATGGTTCACATTCAATACCATTTATTACCAAAACATTTGCTTTTTTTCCATCGGGGATTAAAAGTTTTATATGTGTTGGAAATGTAGCACCACCCAAACCAACTATTCCTGCGCTGATAATTTTTTTAATTATTTCAGCTGCCGATAGCATGCATTCACGCTTTATTTCATTAGTTCTATCAATAGTTTCCAGCCATTCATCTCCATCAACATCTATAAACACGGCAGGACGCTTATAGCCTGAAGCATCAATATAATCATCAATTTTAAGTACTTTCCCCGAAACAGAAGAATGTACATTTGCTGAAACAAAACCACTGGCCTGTCCAATCATTTGTCCTACTTTAACTAAATCGCCTTTGGCCACCAAGGCTGTACTTGGGGCTCCCAAATAGTGTCCAAGAGGAATAATGGCTTGTGTAGGTATTAAAGCAATTTCTGCTTTTTTACCAGCGGACAATTTATTTTCTTTTGGGTGAATTCCACCCATTTTGAATGTTCTCATAATTACTTTTGTCTAATGACTAAAATCAATCCTTTGAGCGTGATTTATTTACTTGTTAATTTCCACGATTGCAGTTGTAGGACATACATCAACGCATTTACCGCACAATGTACATTTCTCAGAATCAATATAAGCCAAATTATTTTTTATAGTAATGGCATCAAAAGCACATTCTTTAGAGCATTTTGAACAGCCAATGCATGACACGCTACATGCTTTCTTACTTACTGCGCCTTTATCTTCATTGATGCAATTGACAAATATTCGGTGTGATGCGGGTCCCTTTTTTCGCAATTCAATAATTAATTTGGGGCATGCTTTAACACATGCGCCGCACGAAGTGCATTTTTCCTCATCCACTTCGGGCAACAAAGTTTCGGGGTTGATATAGATAGCATCAAACTTACACGACACCACACAATCGCCCAATCCAAGACAGCCCCACGAGCAACCCGTTTCGCCTCCATACAAATTATGTGCTATAGCACAAGAACTTACACCATCATATTGGTTGGAGCGTGGACGAAGTTCACAAGTTCCACCGCAACGAACCACCGCAATTAATGGAGATACCTCTGGAGCTGTTTTACCTAAAATGGCTGCTACTTTTTCCATTGTAGGCCTGCCACCAACCGGGCAAATCAAATTCTCTAGCGTATCTGCTTTTACACAAGCATTGGCAAAACCTCTGCAACCCGGAAAACCGCATGCACCACAGTTGGCTAGAGGAAGTGCTGCCTCCACCACATTAATTCTAGGGTCTTCGAATACTTCAAATTTTTTGGATACAAAAAATAGAATTATTGCTGATAAAGCCCCTACAATCAATAGGGTTAGTAAGGATATAAGAATCAAATTCATTGGATTATTGTTGTGTTAATATCAATTCAAAAAACGTATATCTAAAGTAAGGAAAATTCAGTACTATTATATAAACAAAAGAGATGACTGGTTTAAAGAGCACACAAATCATCTTAAAGTTAAGGAAATAAATTAATATCAGCTGGGTGAATCTTTTGATATACTGAATTGAAATTTATTTTTCATTTTTTTTCTGAAAAATGAAAGTATAATATAGTAGGGAATCAGAGTTGAGAGGGAAATTGTTCCAGAAATTGCTTCGCTGGACGCATAATTACGTAAAACAAATAATGAAAGAAGTATTAATAGAAATGGTAGTACAAATGCAAGCAATACTGCAAGAAGACCCATCGAACTTTGTCCAGATAGAATGACTTTATCACCTACTTTATACGAGGCATCTTTGCTTTCTACGTCAATCAGCTTTTCGTCCATATCGGCTGCCGAGCAAGCGCCATTGGCATGACAACCGCTACACGCAGACTCTTGGATGATTAAAACCTGTATAAGATTTTTATCAATGCGACTGATGATTCCAGTATGTTCGATTTTTTGGCTCATTTTGTAATGTGGACATTGCAATTTGAGGCAAATATACAAATTGTTTATTGAAGTATCAAAAAAAAATAGTTATATATAATGTTTTTATTAAAACTGAAATCTCACAAACTATTGGTTATGTGCGGTATAAATCATTGCGTTATTTAATTTGTTATAAATATTAAATATGTTTTGACACAATAATAGATTTATTTATACAAAAAAAGAAAAAGTTTTGATGTGAATTTCAAATTTGTTTTACCAATATAAAAGTATAATACGACAATAATTAGTGACCATTATTTAGTCTAAGTAATATAATG
>JAIFKQ010000192.1 GCA_020049515.1 Paludibacter sp.
AAATAATCCACCTGTCGCGCCAAATCTACTTCTATATGCTGAATGGCTCTGGCAATAGCTTCTTTGGTAGTAACAAAAATGCTAGCAGGGTATATTTTATAAAAATCAAGCGTGTTAATGATGTGGAAGTTAATGGGATCCACGGTTTGAATCTCCTCTATTTCGTCGCCCCAAAACATAACTCGCAGCACAAAATCCGCATACGCCAGAAAAATATCTACCGTATCGCCTTTCACTCTGAAGTTTCCACGATTCAGTTCAATCTCGTTGCGCGTATATAAACTATCCACCAATGTGCGTAAAAAGTCGTTTCGCACAATTTTTTGCCCACGATGTATTTCTATCACATTGCTGCCAAAATCATCTGGATTTCCCATGCCATAAATGCACGAAACCGACGACACAACCAGCACATCCCTTCTGCCAGATAGCAAAGCCGACGTGGTTGCCAGTCGCAATTTTTCAATTTCCTGATTGATAGATAAATCTTTTTCGATGTAAATATCTTTAACGGGCAAATAGGCTTCGGGCTGGTAATAATCGTAATAAGACACAAAATACTCAACTGCATTTTCGGGAAAAAATGATTTGAATTCGCTATATAGTTGTGCAGCAAGGGTTTTGTTGTGACTCAAAATTAAGGTTGGGCGCTGAACTTGTTGCACCACGTTGGCTATGGTAAAAGTTTTACCCGAGCCAGTAACACCAAGCAAGGTTTGGTAATTTCTGTCCGCACGCAATCCTTCCACCAATTCTTTGATAGCTTGTGGTTGGTCGCCAGTAGGCTGAAAAGGAGATGTGAGTTTAAATGACACTTTTTGTTATGTTATTTGCCTGTGGCGTTATTTAGCTTAGCATTTTTCAAGAAAGTTATTAGTGCAAGGCTAAATCCTTTATGAATATATACATTATTGACCCTGAAATCAAAAAACAATAGTAATACCGCATAGCTATTTTTCACTAATCCTCAACAGGCATAATCATCCAACACGCCAGATATATTAAAATACCCGGAAATCCCGCTGAAAAGATTGAAATCAAAACATATAGAATTCTCACTAGCGTAACATCCCAGCCAAGATACTCAGCAAATCCCGCACAGACACCTGCAACTAATTGATTTTTCGAACGTTTAAGTTTTTTGGACATATTATATATTTTTGTTTTTGGTTTATTATAAAACAAAGGAACAAAAAAAAAGTTGAATGAGAAAGATAAAAGAGCAAAAAGCCAAAATTAATTTTAAATAAATCGTTAGCTACTCATTATCAAATAAGCATGTTTTCATGCCAGAAGCCATCGGGTCAATGCGAATAGGTAATAAGCATTTGGAAATCAGCAAGTAAAAGTTGCGATTTTTTTTTAGAGTAAATATGTATTGTGTATCTCATTTTTTTTGTACCTTTGTGCCCCAATACCAAAAGATAAATATCAGAAAATTACTAGATTAAAAATTATATGAATATTGTCAGAAAAGACCTCGATCAGAACAATGTTGTACTAACATTACGCATTGAAAAAGCAGATTATGCCGATAAAGTAAACAAAACATTAAGCAATTATCGCAAAAAAGCGAACATACCTGGTTTTCGTTCGGGCATGGTGCCAGTAGGTATAATTAAAAAGCAATATGGAAAAGCAGTGCTATCTGAAGAGTTAAATAAGTTGGTTTCTGATAGCCTATTGAGCTACATTCGTGACAATAATATCAATACGCTTGGTGAGCCTTTGCCAAACATAACCGAACAAAAAACGTTGGACTTGAATTCTGAAGAAGAATTTGAATTTGTTTTTGATTTAGGTATAGCTCCCGAGTTTGAAGTAGAACTAAATAAAAATGATATAGTAAAATACTACGAGATTGCTATAAGCGACGAAATGATTGACAATCAGGTGAAATCGCACACAAGCCGCCTTGGTACATATATCCAAGAAGAGACTGTTGAAGAAAAAGACATGCTCAAAGGTGAGTTGCTAGAAATGACAAATGGTAAAGTGAACGAAAATGGAATAAAAGTTCAAGACGCTACACTTACTATTGCGTACATGAAAGACGATGCGCAAAAAGCATTTTTTGAAGGTGCAAAAAAAGGAGATTTTGTGACTTTCAACCCAGCGAAAGCTTTTGTAAACGAATCTGAAATTAGCTCTTTGTTGAAAATTTCAAAAGATGAAGCGAAACTGATTGAAGCCGATTTTCAACTTAAAATTGAAAGCATTACACGCTATCACGAAGCGGAAATTAACCAAGAATTGTTCGACAAAGTCTATGGTGAAGGCGTTGTAACTAGCGAGACAGAGTTCCGTGCCAAAATTAGCGAAAACATTCAAGAAGGTTTAATCGCCGATAGTGAATATAAATTTGGGATGGATGCGCAAAAGTTATTAATTGAAAAATATGCTCATCTTACTTTTCCCGAAACTTTTTTGAAAAGATGGGTATTGTCGTCGAATACAAATTTGACAACTGAAAAATTGGAAGAAGATTTTCCAAAAATGATTGCTGATTTAACTTGGCAATTGATAAAAAGCAAGTTAATTGTTACTTTCAAAACTAGAATTGAAACAGCTGATGTAGATGATTTTGCCAAGAAAATGGCCAAAGCCCAATTTGCTCAATACGGTATGGTTGGTATGGAAGATGACATTATTGCTAATTATGCCAACGAAATGTTGAAAAAAGATGATACTCGAAAGAATATAATCGAACGTGTAGCCGATGCCAAAGTTTTTGCATCCCTTAAGGATGCTGTTAAGCTTGATAAGGAAAAAATATCCATAGAGGAATTCAACAAAATGTTTGAAGGGAAATAATTGTTTGTAAATAAAACAATTTCCTAGAATATTTTGCCAGAAAGGCTTTTAACTCATAAAAAAATAAACAAAATAGTTCTATATTTGTTTGATTTTGGATAATGGTTAAAAGCCTTTTTCGATAATTAGTCTTGAAAAATAACTTAATAAAATGGCTGAAATTGAGATTAGATAATTGTTGTTTTAAACTGATTTCAAATCTTCAAATCTTCAAATTTTCAAATCTTTCAAACTCTTATATTTATGATAAACAATGATTTTCGCGATTTTGCAACCAAGCATCTTCGCATGAACGGATTGGCTCTCGACAAATATGTTGATATCACCAGCAATTACATTTCTCCTTCTATCCTCGAAGAACGTCAATTAAACGTTACTCAAATGGATGTTTTCTCCCGTCTAATGATGGATCGTATTATCTTTTTGGGCACTCAAGTTGACGATTATACCGCCAATGTAATTCAGGCTCAGCTACTTTATCTCGATTCTGCCGACCCAGGCAAGGATATTTCCATCTATTTGAATACTCCAGGAGGATCAGTTTATGCAGGGTTAGGAATTTATGATACCATGCAGTTTATTAGTTCCGATGTGGCAACTATTTGCACTGGCATGGCTGCTTCTATGGGCGCTGTGCTATTAGTGGCAGGTGCCAAAGGAAAACGTTCGGCGTTGAAACATTCACGCGTTATGATTCATCAACCGATGGGTGGCGCGCAGGGTCAAGCCTCGGATATTGAAATTACGGCCCGCGAAATTCAAAAACTTAAAAAGGAATTATATACAATCATAGCCGACCATTCTGGAAACGACTTCGAACGCATCGAAAAAGACTCAGATCGTGACTATTGGATGACATCGCAAGAAGCACTCGAATATGGAATGATTGATAAAATGCTTTTTAACGAACGGAAAAAATAGTTTCGTGTTTTGCGTTTCATGTTTAGATGCACCCAACCGTTTCTTCTACGGTTTGAAGCATAATTAAATGCTTCGTGATTTACAGCGGTCTAAACAAATCAATTATCTATCAATTATTTACAATAAAAAGGTTAATGATAAGTCTTTGTACTTTAGACTTTTGTCCTTTGACTCAACAAAAAAGAATGGCTAAAAATATCAAAAAATGTAGTTTTTGCGGACGTCCCGAATCGCAAGTAGGTTTTTTTATTGTGGGAATAGATAACGCCCAAATTTGCAACGAATGTGCTCTGCAAGCTTCAGAAATTGTAAAAGAAAATGCTACTGCTACTAAAAGCAACTTGCCCAATTTAAAAAAAGAACAATTGCCTAAGCCCATAGAAATTAAGCAATACCTTGATGAATATGTGATTGGACAAGACGAAGCCAAAAAGTTTCTTTCGGTTGCCGTTTATAATCACTATAAACGATTGATGCAAGAAAATACAAATGATGATGTGGAAATTGAGAAATCGAACATTATTATGGTGGGTTATACTGGAACTGGAAAAACGCTCTTGGCTCGCACTATTGCCAAAAAATTGCATGTTCCTTTTGCTATTGTTGATGCTACAGTATTAACCGAAGCTGGATATGTGGGCGAAGATATTGAAAGTATTCTTACACGACTGTTGCAGGTGGCCGATTATGATGTTAAAGCTGCTGAGCGTGGTATTGTTTTTATTGATGAGATAGACAAAATTGCTCGAAAAGGCGATAATCCAAGCATTACACGCGATGTTAGTGGGGAAGGGGTTCAACAAGGATTACTCAAATTGCTGGAAGGTGCCATAGTGAATGTGCCACCTCAAGGAGGACGGAAACATCCAGACCAAAAAATGATTGCGGTTAATACTCAAAATATATTATTTGTGTGTGGAGGCGCTTTTGATGGCATTGAGAAAAAAATAGCTTCACGCCTCAATACGAGAGTAGTAGGCTACAATGCGGGCAAAGAGAACGAACAAGTTGACAAACATAACCTGTTGCAATATATTGCTCCTCAAGATCTGAAATCATTCGGTTTAATACCTGAAATTATTGGACGATTACCAATTCTCACATACTTAGAACCATTGGATAGGGTTGCACTTCGACGTATTTTGACAGAGCCAAAGAACTCAATTATCAAGCAATACACCAAATTGTTCAAAATGGATGCTATTGAATTGATTTTTGATGAAGATGTTTTAGAGTATATTGTGGATAAAGCCATAGAATTTAAACTCGGCGCACGTGGTCTTCGCTCCATTGCCGAAACCATTATGATGGACGAAATGTTTGAAATGCCATCCAAAAATATAAAAAGCTTAACAATATCGCTGCCTTATGCTCAAAGTAAAATTGAAAAAGCAAATGTGAACCGATTAAAAACAGCTTAAACATAAAAATGTTATTGGCTGAAATACAATTGCTTATATCATAAAATCAGGATGTTGACTAATTTAAATAGTTAATATCCTGTTTTTTTTTTCAAATAGTGTTGTATATACGAAATCTGTTTATAATTTTGTTCAGAAAATAAATATAGCCTAGGATAACAAAAATGGAATTTATTTGCATATATCAGCAAAATAAAGTTCAAACTATGCTGATAATTCGACAATAAATACTAATTTCGCATTCAATTTTTTTACAAATAAAATTTATATGGCCAAACTTTCTCCATTAGCAACGCAGCTGAAAAACAACTTCGGGTTCGACAAGTTCAAGGGAAACCAAGAGGCAGTTATTCAAAACGTGCTTGACGGCAAAGATACATTTGTGTTAATGCCTACAGGTGGTGGAAAATCTTTGTGCTATCAACTGCCATCATTAATGTTGGAGGGTACAGCTATTGTTATCTCACCACTTATAGCTTTGATGAAAAATCAAGTTGATGCGATGCGTAATTTTAGCGAGGAAGATGGCATTGCTCATTTTATAAACTCTTCGCTATCAAGGCAGGCGATTGATTTAGTGAAAAATGATATTCTGTCAGGGAAAACAAAATTGTTATATGTAGCACCCGAATCGCTTACTAAAGAAGAAAATATAGAGTTTTTGAAAAAACTTAAAATTTCATTTTATGCTGTTGACGAGGCGCATTGTATTTCGGAATGGGGACATGATTTCCGCCCTGAATATAGACGTATTCGACCCATAATTAACGATATTGGTGCAGCTCCACTGATTGCGCTGACTGCTACAGCCACTCCAAAGGTGCAACATGATATTCAGAAAAACTTAGGGATGTTAAATGCTACGGTTTTCAAATCGTCCTTTAATCGTTCTAATTTATATTACGAAGTTCGACCAAAAACAGATGATGTTGATAAGGATATTATCAAGTACATTCGTTTAAATGCTGGAAAATCAGGAATTATTTACTGCTTAAGCAGGCGAAAGGTAGAGGAGTTGTCCGAAACACTTCGCATGAATGGCGTTTCTGTACTTCCGTATCATGCTGGAATGGAAACAACGGTGCGAAGCGATAATCAAGATAGCTTCTTGATGGAAAAAGTAGATGTGATAGTAGCAACAATAGCTTTTGGGATGGGCATTGACAAACCTGATGTGCGGTATGTGCTTCATTATGACATGCCAAAAAGCTTGGAAGGATACTATCAAGAAACGGGACGCGGCGGGCGCGATGGTGGCGAAGGTCAATGCATTGCTTACTATGCCTATAAAGATTTAGATAAATTACGCAAATTTATGCAAGGCAAACCCGTGGCCGAGCAGGAAATTGGCAATCAATTATTATTGGAAACACAAGCTTATGCGGAGGCTTCTATATGTAGACGAAAAATGCTGTTGCATTATTTTGGCGAAGAATACATGGAAGAAAACTGCGGCTGTTGCGATAACTGTATGAAACCACGAAAATTTGTAGAAGGACAAGAATTATTGTCCTTGGTATTAGAAACCATTTTGGTTGTAAAAGAAAAATTTAAGGCTGAGCATATTGTCGATATATTAAAAGGCAATGAAACATCGGCTGTAATATCGTATCAGCACGATGTGTTAGAGAACTTTAGCTCTGCCTCGGATGAAGATGACAAGCTACTTCATGCTGTCATTCGTCAAGGCATGTTAGCCGGTTTTATATCCAAAGATATTGAAACCTATGGTGTGCTAAGGGTAACTCCTAAAGGCAAGGCATATATGAAAAAACCGCAATCATTTCCCATAGTTAAAGACAAGGAGTTTGATGACGATGATGAGGATTCTTCGGTCAAAAACCAAGGAGGAACTTGCGCTGCAGACGATGTGTTATTTTCCATTCTTAAGGTTTTACGCAAGAAGCTGTCTAAAAAGCTAGAAGTACCTCCTTTTGTAATTTTTCAAGATCCATCTCTGGAGGCAATGGCTACTAGCTACCCCATTACAATGGATGAATTGCAAAATATACCAGGTGTAGGTGCGGGTAAAGCAAAACGCTATGGCGAAGAGTTTTTAAAAGTAATTAAGGAGCACGTTAGAGAGAATGAGATTGTACGACCCGAAGATTTGAGGGTTAGAACGGTGGCCAATAAATCAAAGTTAAAGGTGTCAATCATTCAAGCTATAGACAGAAAGATTGCGTTGGATGATATTGCACTCTCAAAAGGGCTTGACATTAGCGAATTGCTAGATGAAATTGAAGCCATTGTTTATTCCGGGACTAAAATCAATATTGATTATTTCTTGGACGAAATAATGGATTTAGACCATATTGATGAAATTTTTGATTATTTCAATACTGCCGAAACAGATAAAATTGAACCAGCACTGAAGGAACTTGGTGAAAATGATTTTGATGAAACCGAAATCAGATTGGTAAGAATAAAATTCCTCTCAGAAATAGGTAATTAATGCTGCTTCAAATTTGATAAGTTAAATCAAAAACGTCGAAAAGAATAACTCTTTCGGCGTTTTTCTTTTTTTGCACGTAAGCAAGATAAGACGAAAATGGCATTTTCCAATCATTTTAGAAAATATTAAAAGCTAAATTCAAATATACCAATTGCATTTTTATAATTATACAAAAAAAATCACTATTTTTGTGAGCCTAATAACAGCTTTAAAAGTATTTAAAATGAAAGCTCCAAAATTTATATCCAATCTTTATCTGTTTTACCGAGATGGTTTTACAAATATGACCGTAGGGAAAACCCTTTGGCTTATTATTTTCATAAAACTGTTCATAATGTTTGTTATATTAAGAATATTCTTTTTTCCGAATATTCTTAATTCCAATTTTGACAGTGAAGATGGCAAAGCAAGTCATGTGAGAAAAGAATTAATTGACAATTCGAAATAACAAAATACTTTATTAATTAAACACTAGAAAAAATTATGGATTTATTGGATGTATCATTAGTGAACTGGTCAAGAGCTCAATTTGCTCTTACGGCTATGTACCATTGGCTTTTTGTGCCACTCACATTGGGTCTAGGCGTTATTATGTCGATAATGGAAACTTTGTATTTAAAAACTGGTAATGAGGCCTGGAAAAAAGCAACTCAGTTTTGGATGACGCTTTTTGGAGTGAATTTTGCAATTGGAGTGGCAACCGGTATTATTTTAGAATTTCAGTTTGGCACCAATTGGTCTAACTACAGCTGGTTTGTAGGCGATATTTTTGGTGCACCACTTGCTATCGAAGCAATTTTTGCATTCTTTATGGAGGCTACTTTTATTTCCGTCATGTTTTTTGGTTGGAATAAGGTGAGTAAAAAGTTTCACTTGGCTTCTACTTGGCTTACTGTTTTTGGAGCAACCCTTTCAGCATTATGGATTTTAGTGGCCAATGCGTGGATGCAATATCCTGTAGGCATGGAGTTTAATCCAGATACTGTGCGTAATGAAATGATTGATTTTTGGAGTATTTTATTGTCACCAGTAGCATTAAACAAATTTTTACATACTGTATTGTCAGGGTGGGTAATGGGTGCTTTGTTTGTTATTGGAGTGAGTGCTTGGTTTTTATTAAAAAAACGTTCGGTTGATTTTGCTCTTAAAAGTATGATGGTAGGTGCTATTTTTGGTGTTGTATCGTCTTTGTTAGTCGCATTTACTGGAGATGGGTCGGCGTATAATGTAACTCAGCGTCAACCTATGAAATTGGCTGCTATGGAAGGCCTTTACGAAGGAAAGGCAGGCGCTGGATTGGTTGCATTTGGAATTCTTAATCCAGATAAGAAATCGTACAATGACAATGAAAATCCCTATCTTTTCAAAGTAGAAATTCCGTATATGCTTTCTTTACTGGGGTATAGAGACGTAAATGCCTTTGTTCCAGGCGTTAAGAATGTTATTGATGGTGGCTATCCAACTCCAGATGGAAAGCAACCACTTTCATTTGTAGAAAAACAAGCCCGTGGTAAAGCTGCTATCCAATCACTTGCCAATTACCAACTTGCTGTTAATAATAAAGATACTGCTGCGGCTGCTTTGCACAAAGCACAATTAAAAGAAAACTACCCTCAGTTTGGATATGGGTATTTGGATAGACCAGAGCAATTAATTCCTCACGTTCCTACCGTTTTCTATTCTTTTCATGCCATGGTTATGTTGGGTATGTATTTTATTCTTTTATTCTCATTGGTTTTGTTTTATACGTATAAAAAGAAAATTGAAAATGCCAATTGGTTGTTAAGAGCTTCTTTGTGGAGTATTCCACTAGGTTATATTGCTGGCGAATTGGGATGGGCAGTAGCTGAAGTAGGTCGTCAGCCTTGGGCAATTCAGGATGTTTTACCTTTGCAAGCTGCTATTTCGAGTATATCTACTGACTCTGTTAAGATTACATTTTTTCTATTCTTAATACTTTTTACAGCTTTGTTAATAGCCGAAATACGCATTATGCTTAAACAAATAAAGAAAGGCCCAGAAGAGGCTTAAGGGTTATTTGCTTGCAGGGTTATTTGCCTGCGGCGTTTTATTTCTCTTTAGCGTTTTAATTTTTTATTACACGTAATTTTCTTAAAACTCTTCTGTTTTCAATAACTTATAAAATTCAATATTATGATTACATATTCTTTTCTGCAACATTATTGGTGGTTTATAATTTCACTACTTGGGGGCCTACTGGCGTTTTTGCTTTTTATACAAGGTGGTCAAACTATGCTGTTTTCATTAGCCAAAACAGAGGATGAGCGACGGTTGTTAGTAAACGTTCTCGGACGTAAATGGGAATTTACATTCACCACCTTGGTTACTTTTGGAGGTGCTTTTTTTGCCTCCTTTCCTTTGTTCTATTCCACTAGCTTTGGTGGTGCATATTGGGTGTGGATGGCCATTCTGTTCTGCTTTATTATTCAAGCTGTTTCGTACGAGTTTCAATCCAAACCCGGCAATGTATATGGTGCAAAAACGTATCGTTCGTTCCTTTATATTAATGGACTTTTGGCTACGTTTTTAATTGGTGTGGCTATAGCAACTTTTTTTACAGGTTCTGATTTTTTAGTAAACAAAGGAAACATTACCAATCAACTGGCACCAGTTATTAGTCAATGGCAAAACCCTTGGCATGGGTTAGAGGCTTTGTTGAGTCTTAGGAATCTTTCTTTAGGACTTGCAGTTTTCTTTTTGTCTCGTTCACAAGCATTGTTGTTTTTTGTGAATAGATTAAACAGCCCAGAAATGGAAAAACGATCTCGTAAAAACCTATGGTTCAATGCACTCCCTTTTGTTGTGTTTTTCCTGACATTTGTAATTTGGACTCTCCTTTCTGAGGGATTTGCAGTAGATCCCACAAGTGGAACTGTATCATTAGAAAAATATAAATACTTTACCAACTTAATAGAGATGCCCATTATTTTAGGCACATTCTTGTTGGGAGTTATTTTGGTGTTGTACGGCATTGGTAGAACGCTTCTATCGGCGAAATTTAAAAGTGGCATTTGGTTTTCAGGAATAGGTACAGTATTGACTGTTTGTAGCTTATTTCTTATTGCTGGCTATAACAACACGGCGTTTTACCCAGCATTTCCGAACCTACAAAGTTCACTGACTATTTTTAACTCATCTTCTAGCCTCTATACGCTTACTGCAATGTCAATTGTTTCATTGTTTATTCCAGTAGTACTAGGCTATATTTTTTATACATGGAAAGCTATGGAGAAAAAAAGAACCGACATAGAGGACATAAACAGCGACCATCATTCTTATTAATTATTTATAATAATGTCAATGAGGTATTTATACAAAAGGCTGTAATTCAATCGAATTGCAGCCTTTCGTATTCAATAATAGATTTAATTTCTAATTTCACCCCCTCCAAATACGCACGACCCAGTAATAACTAGTTTTTTTGTGGTGTCTAATGGCTCTTTGGGCATACGATTATCCTGAAAGCCTCCAAATACTGCATCCAAATGCGTTTCTACTAGCCAATCATTAGGTACAAAAATAGTTATACCGCCAAATACTGCATTTACATCCAAAACAGTTTCGCCTGCTACTAAATTGGTTCTTCGCAAATCGAGAGATAAGCCACCAAAAACGGCATTTAATTCTCCACCTTTAAATTCTGGGTCGAGAACAATATGTTCGCCACTGCCAAAAATGCTGTTTTTAGTAAACCCTTGAGGATTTTTATCCCATTTTTGATAAGTATGCTGACGTTGTTTGCCCTTCTGCGTTTTACCTTCCCACGTTTCAAACCCCCAATCTGGTTTAATAATACGTTGTAATAGGATAACTATTCCAGCTGCAATGAGCAGTACTGGCCAATAAATGTGAATAAACTGCTCGTTAATTTCTGGAAATATTTTTGGAATAATAAAAAAACTCCCAACAAAGACCAAGATAACTCCAGGTATAACTTTAGCTTTGTATAGGTTTATAGCTCCAATAAAAATAAGTAACATTTGCCACGAAAAAATTACTGTATTAAGTGGGAATGTAATAAAATTAAAATTAAACGCCAAGAATAAAGCACCTACAAGCATAAGTACTAGTCCAAAACCAAGACTTTTGTTGTTCCGCGAAGGATACGAATTGTTCATTTCTGTTTCCATATTTCTGTTATTTGTTAATATAGTTTAAAGAACATAGGGGGTTTCTATTCTACTTGTTAATACGGGCTGTGTTTTATTAGTATTTTACTGATTTTGTATATATATAGTTATGAACATTATAACGTGAAGAATGTTTACAGAACATACTTAATTTCATAGAAATGAAAACTGAGAAGTTTGAAGTTATTGGTATGACTTGTTCTGCTTGCGTAGCGCAAGTGGAAAAGCATATCACTAAATTGCAAGGAGTGAAAACCGTTAATGTTAATCTGTTGACCAATAGCATGACTGTGGATTTTGACGACACCACATTGGATGTTGTTTCCATAGAAAAAACGGTGGAAAGTGCAGGTTACGAGGCACATGTAAAAGTTGTTGGTGGGAATAAAAAGGCTGCATCTCCCAATATCGACTTCGTAAAACTGGAACAAGATGAAATGAAAATGCGTTGGTGGATATCCTTTGCTTTTCTTATTCCGCTGCTTTATATTTCCATGGGTCACATGCTCGGATTGCCTTACCCAAATGCTTTTCATGCCAATGAAAACGCTCTGGCTTACGCCTTTACGCAGTTTCTGCTTACTTTGCCCATTGCTTTTATTAATAAAAACTATTTTTCTAAAGGCTTTAAAACACTCTTTAAAGCTGCTC
The DNA here is from genome assembly GCA_020049515.1 of Paludibacter sp. Taxonomy (GTDB): domain Bacteria; phylum Bacteroidota; class Bacteroidia; order Bacteroidales; family Paludibacteraceae; genus Paludibacter. The sequence continues at coordinate 12,414 of JAIFKQ010000192.1, forward strand.
CCAATATGGATTCACTCATCGCTATCGGTTCCTCGGCGGCTATTGTGTACGGTATTTTTGCCATCTATCGCATTGGTTTCGCATTGGGACACGATGATATGGAAACTGTGGTCCAGTTTTATCACGATTTGTATTTTGAGTCGGGTGCTACTATTCTCACTCTTATCACTTTAGGGAAGTATTTAGAGGCAAAATCCAAAAGTAGAACTTCCGATGCCATTACCCGATTAATGGACTTGGCTCCCAAAACAGCCATTGTTATTCGCAATAATCAAGAAATAGAACTGCCAATAGAAGAGGTGGTAGTGGACGATATTGTGGTCGTAAAGCCTGGGCAGCGCGTACCTGTGGATGGAGCTGTGGAAAGTGGTAATTCGTCGGTGGACGAGTCGGCACTGACGGGTGAAAGCATGCCTATTTTCAAGCAAAAAGGTGACAATGTATTGTCGGCAAGCATCAATAAATCAGGCTATTTTACATTACGCGCTACAAAAGTGGGAAATGATACCACACTGTCGCATATTATTCAGTTGGTGGAAGATGCTTCGGCCTCTAAAGCGCCCATCTCCAAATTGGCCGACAAAATTAGTGCTGTATTTGTTCCAGTGGTTATTGGAATTGCTGTTTTGGCAACCGTAGTTTGGTTGCTGCTCGGTTATCCTTTCGATTTTGCTTTGTCCATTGGCATTGCTGTTTTGGTCATTTCGTGTCCGTGTGCATTAGGACTTGCCACGCCGGTAGCCATAATGGTGGGAACGGGTAAAGGCGCTGAGCATGGCATTTTGATTAAATCTGCCGAATCGCTAGAAACAGCCCACAAAATTGATACAGTAGTGCTCGATAAAACTGGAACACTTACTGAAGGAAAACCAAGAGTGACAAATATTTTCACTATTAAAACGATAACTGATAATCAATTATTAGAAATTGCAGCTTCACTAGAAAAGTTGTCCGAACATCCGTTATCCGAAGCAATTTTATTGGAAGCAGAACTCCGGTCATTGAAAGTAGAAACTGTGAAAAATTTCCAAGCTATTCCCGGGCAAGGCATCGAAGCGTTGATAGACAGCAAAACATTTTTGGCAGGAAATCTGTTTCTTATGAATGATAGAAAAGTGCAAATGCATCATTTTGTCGAAATGTCAAACATGTTGGCCGACGAAGGCAAAACGCCCTTGTTTATTGCCAATGAAAAAGAAGTATTGGGAATAATTGCGGTGGCCGATGTGTTGAAACCAACCAGCAAGGAAGCCATTGAGCAATTGAAGGCGCTGGGAATGGAAGTGGTGATGCTAACGGGCGATAATGCTAGAACAGCTGCAGCCATTCAGTCGCAACTGGGCATACCAAATGTAGTGGCAGAAGTGTTGCCGCAAGACAAGGACAAAGAAATAGCCAAGCTGCAAGCTGCCGGGAAAATGGTGGCCATGGTGGGCGATGGAATAAATGATGCGCCTGCTTTGATGCGTTCCAATTTGGGAATTGCCATTGGTGCGGGAACAGATATTGCCATAGAATCGGCCGATGTGGTGCTGATGCGCAGTGACTTGCTGGATGCGGTTACCACTTTGCGACTGAGTAAAGCGGTGATGATAAACATCAAACAGAACCTGTTTTGGGCTTTCTTTTATAATATTATTGGTATTCCATTGGCAGCGGGTGTTTTTTATGGAGTGCTGGGTTGGAAGCTCAATCCAATGTTTGCGGCAGCTGCCATGAGTTTTAGCTCGGTAACGGTAGTGTTGAATGCATTACGATTGATGCGGTTTAACCCAATAATTAAAAATAGTTTAGTCGCAACCCGATTAAATAGTATGCAAAAAGTGGACATCCAAACACGAAACCCAGAACGCGAAACCTCGGACTTGGAACACGAAACCCAAAACCCAGAACACGAAACAATTAAATTTAAACTTATGTCAGAAAAAACATTGCAAATAAAAGGAATGAGCTGCGGACACTGTTCGGCTCGTGTAGAAAAAGTATTGAATGCACTTGACGGCGTGGAAGCAAAAGTAGATTTAGAAAATAACTCTGCCAAATTGGTACTTTCAAAAGCAGTAAGCGATGAAACAATTAAGAAAGCGGTGGACGATATTGGATACGAAGTGGTGTCAATTAATTGATAATTAATAGTTAATAATTAATAACTTTTTACTGTCATTTTGTCAACTGGCAAGGATTTTGAGAATAAATTTGTACTAACAATTAAAATTGAAATAAAATGTTTATCGGTTATATTATTTTCGGAGTTGTAGCCTTAGTAAGTTGGCTTATACAACGCAGTTTGAAATCTAAATTCGAACGTTATTCAAAAATCCGCGTTCCCAATGGAATGACAGGAAAAGAGGTTGCACAAAAAATGTTACGCGACAGTGGCATTACAGATGTTACTGTAATTTCTACCAGTGGTCACCTTACCGACCATTATAACCCGCTTACCAAAACAGTGAATTTGAGCGAAAACGTGTATGGGTCAAATAGTGTGGCTGCGGCTGCCATTGCTGCTCACGAATGTGGTCACGCTGTACAACATGCATTTGCTTACACACCGCTCAAAATGCGTTCGGCATTGGTGCCGGTGGTGAGTTTTGCGTCCAACTGGATGCAATGGGTGTTGTTGGCTGGAATTATTTTCGTCAACTCGTTCCCTCAATTATTATTGGCGGGTATTGTGCTTTTTGCCATGACCACCTTGTTTAGTTTTGTAACTTTGCCAGTAGAAATTGACGCCAGCAAACGTGCTTTGGCATGGTTGAATGGTGCTGGAATTACCAATTACGAAACCCACGACCAGGCAAAAGATGCTTTGCAAACTGCTGCTTACACGTATGTAGTGGCAGCATTGGGCTCATTGGCCACCTTGGTGTATTACATCATGATTTTTATGGGCGGCAATAGAAGATAAAGCCCCTGGCCCGCGAAGGGGGAATTGAAGACCAAGTTTACATATTTGTCATCAGAAGTATTAATAAATGAGGGAATAAGCAATTATTTCCTCATTTTGTATTAACAAAGTTGATTTCTTCTTTTCGGAATAGGAAAAATTTGCTACCTTTGCACCCTCAAATTAAGGCTTCGTAGCTCAGCTGTATAGAGCGTCAGATTCCGGTTCTGAAGGTCATGGGTTAGAATCCCATCGAGGTCACTTATTGGTTTTCATTCAATTGATAATCAGGCAATTTAAAAACCTACATGCGTATTTACATACATTTGTAGGTTTTTTTGTGCTCAAATGAAAAGAAACAATTTCTACAGTTGAAATATGTAATTAGCATAATATAATATACAGTTAAAAAAAAGATTTACCAAAGTAATGTCTATTGAATAATAATTTGGTGACACAATTTTCAGTTCAATTTTTATTTTTGCAAGCTGCGTTGTTAATTAAATAATTTGTGTAATTTTGACGCATGGAAAATGAAGAAAAAAGAATGACCATTCGCGATTGGGCAGAAGATGACCGACCGCGCGAAAAGATGCTTTCAAAAGGTGCTCAAAGCCTTTCTGATGCTGAATTATTAGCAATTCTGATAGCCATTGGCAATAAAAACGAAACTGCCGTGGAGCTTTCTCGACGCATTTTGCATGATTGTGGTGATAATCTCAATGAATTGGCACGACTTACCATTTCTGATTTATGCAAACGATTTAAGGGGATTGGTCAAGCCAAAGCCATTACCATCATGGCTTCGATGGAATTGGGCAAACGGCGAAAACTTGCTACTACTTTGGAACGCAAGCAAATAAAAACGAGTTTACACCTTTATGAGCTGTTTGAACCTCATTTAGCCGATTTGCCTCACGAAGAGTTTTGGTTAGGTATGCTCAACAGTGCAAATAAAGTTATTGATGTGAAAAGACTTACGCAAGGGGGTGCCAGTCAGACTGTTGTTGACTTGCCTATGCTGTTGAGATTTGCTATCGAAAAATCAGCCTCTATCGTCGTGGTTGCACACAATCATCCTTCAGGTCAAAACCGACCAAGCCATCAAGATGTAGAAATTACAAAACAGATAAAAGCTGGATGTGTTGCCGTTGGCATTTCGCTGCTCGACCATATCATTATTGCCCATGATAAATATTATAGTTTTTGTGACGAAGGAAAACTCTGAACCCCAAATAACTCATAAATCCGTTTTTAAAGAATAACAAGATATGAATTTATTAGAAGTAGAAAATGTAGTGAAGCAATTTGTTGGTCATCGCGCTTTGGATGGTGTAAGTTTAACAGTGCCCGAAAACACTGTTTATGGCTTGTTGGGGCCCAATGGTGCTGGCAAAACGACTCTGATTCGCATCATTAATTGCATTACGGCCCCCGATAGTGGAGAAGTTCGATTGAATGGCAAAAGACTAAGCTCTGCCGATGTGCAACATATTGGTTATTTGCCCGAAGAGCGTGGATTGTATAAAAAAATGAAAGTAGGCGAGCAAGCCTTATATTTGGCACAATTAAAAGGGATGACCAAATCTGATGCGTTAAAGGCATTGAAGTATTGGTTTGAGAAGTTTGAAATTCAAGCCTGGTGGTTCAAAAAAGTGGAGGAGCTCTCCAAAGGAATGGCGCAAAAAGTGCAGTTTATCACCACCATTTTGCACGAGCCAAAATTACTAATCTTCGACGAGCCATTTAGCGGTTTCGACCCTGTAAATGTGGACCTTATGAAACGTGAAATTCTCAATTTGCGTGATAACGGTGCAACCATCATTTTTTCTACGCACAACATGGAGTCGGTAGAAGAATTGTGTGAGAATATATCGTTGGTAAATCAGTCAAGAATTGTATTGCAAGGAAATGTGGCTGAAATTAGGGCCTCGCATGCTACCAATACTTTTAGGGTTGATTCTGCAAGTCCTTTTGCTGACAATGGATTTGAAATTATTTCCCAACAACAGAAAAATGGAATTGTTGAAAGTGTAATTAAAAAACAAGCTGCCCAAAGTAACAATAATTTGCTAAATGAATTGATGAAGTATTCCGAAATTTTATCATTTAAAGAGTTGTTACCTAGCATGAATGATATATTTATCGAAACTGTAAAAAACACGAAGGTTGCTAGCAGTAATAATGAATAAATAAAGAATACAATAATATTAAACACGTCAAAAGTAACTATTTATGAGTAAAATCAGCCTTATAATAAAACGAGAGTATTCCACGCGAGTGATGAAAAAGTCGTTTATCATCCTTACATTTCTAACGCCTGTGCTTTTTGCAGGTATGATAATGGTGCCCCTTTGGCTAGCAAGTATAAAAGACAGCACAAAAAAGCACATTGTAGTTATAGACCGTACAAATAGTTACCATGAAGTACTTAAAAACAATGAAAGCTATTCATTTGATTTTGTAAATAAACCTGCCGAAGAGGTCAGAAAAAACAATAAAAAAAATGAAGAATTTGCAGCGCTGTTAGTTATAACAGATGATTTGTCCGTTAACTCCAAAGCTGCCACGCTTTACTCCGAAGAACAAGTAAATTTAGAGTTAAAAAGCTACGTTGTAGGATTGCTAAATAACTTTGTAGAAGAAAAGAAATTGGCTTCTCACAATATTCCTAACCTAAAAAAAATGGTGGAAGAGTCTAGAGCAGACATTGACATTACCACTGTAAAATGGGGCGAAAACGGCAAAGATAAAGTTGGTTCTGCCGAATTGTCGTTGGCCATTGGAATGATTTCGGCGTTTATGATTTATATGTTTATCGTTATTTATGGCGCACAAGTAATGAGCGGCGTGGTACAAGAAAAAACAAGCCGCATAGTAGAAGTTATCATATCGTCCGTAAAGCCATTTGAATTGATGATGGGTAAAATTATTGGGATAGCCATGGTTGGTCTCACCCAATTTTTTCTTTGGTTGGTGCTCACTTTGTTAATCTCTGCTGCCGCAGGAAGTTTTATAGGCAGCGATATTGATTTAGACGCTTTGCAGCAAGCTAATACCATGGGAATGGGCATGCAAGCACCACCAGCTAGTGAAACCCAAAATATGGTTCGTGAAGTGTACAGCATGCTTAGTGGCTTTGATTTTGTACAAATAGTTGTACTTTTTGTGCTTTATTTTCTGGGCGGATATTTACTTTATGCCTCTCTTTTTGCAGCAGTTGGTTCAGCCGTAGATAATGAAACCGACACGCAACAATTTTCGTTGCCGCTCACTTTGCCAATTATCTTTGCTATTTATGCCGCCATTTACAGTGCCCAAAACCCTGACGGTCCGTTGGCATTTTGGTGTTCCATGATTCCGTTTACATCGCCAATAGTAATGATGGTAAGGTTGCCTTATGGAGTTCCTGCATGGGAAATAATGCTGTCAATCAGCATTTTAGTATTGTCGTTTATTGGCACAACCTGGATGGCTGGCAAAATTTATAGAACAGGGATTTTGATGTATGGTAAAAAAATTACTTGGGGAGAATTGTGGAAATGGCTGAGGTATTAATTTAAAATCAATTCAAAAAACACTTAAAAAATCTAATCTTATGACCAAAAAAATATCAAAAACAACAGCTACAATCTTTGAGCAAATCAAACGAATTGATGTAGAAGGAAACGAATTTTGGTCAGCACGAGACCTCTCAAAAGTACTCGATTACGCCGACTATAGAAACTTTAAAACAGTAATAGCAAAAGCTATCGAAAGTTGTAAAAATAGTGGCATAGAGCCCCAAAACCATATCGTTGAAGCCAACGATATGGTTTTGGTTGGTTCAGGTGTTGAAAGACAGGTAGATAGCTTCAATTTATCGCGTTATGCCTGCTATTTAATATTGCAAAATGCAGACCCCGCAAAAACGGTAGTGGCTGAGGGTCAGACCTATTTTGCTGTTCAAACGCGTTTGCAAGAGATAAGGCAAATGGACGAATATAATGCTTTATCTACAGAAGATGAAAGACGTTTGTTTTTGAGGAATGAGCTACGCCGACACAATTCACAACTAGCTGAAGCTGCCTCCGATGCCGGTGTAATTACAAATATGGATTATGCCATTTTCCAAAATCACGGCTACAAAGGACTTTATGGCGGAATGGATGCAAAGGCAATTCATACGCAAAAAGGGCTGAAAAAGAACCAACAAATTCTCGATCACATGGGAAGTACCGAATTGGCAGCCAATCTTTTTCGTGCTACGCAGACCGAAGATAAACTCAGAAAAGATAATATTCAAGGGAAAAAAGAAGCCAATAAAACACACTTCGAAATAGGCAAAAAAGTGCGCAAAACTATTGAAGAAATTGGTGGCACAATGCCCGAACAGCTTCCTGTGGCCGAAAATATTACAGCCATTGAGAACAAGAAAAACAATAAACAGCAATCATTAGATTTATAATTGAGCAATATGAAACCAGCATTTTTAAACCCAAACGACCAAATTCGTATCATTTCACCTTCGGGTTTCATTCATCCCGAATTTATTGATGGAGCCACAAAAGTACTCACCAATTGGGGATTGCAAGTTACGGAAGGTAAATTTGCGCGCAATGAATACGGACGATTTGCAGGCACCCGCCAGCAAAGAATTGCCGATTTACAAGATGCTTTGAATGACTCAACTGTAAAAGCAATAATTTGTAGTAGAGGTGGTTACGGTATTGCACAAATAATTGACAAATTAGACTTCACTGAATTTATAAAATCACCCAAATGGCTTATTGGTTTCAGTGATGTAACCATTTTGCACAATGCCATTACAAATTTGGGTTTTGCTTCTATTCACGGCATTATGGCCAAACATCTCACAGAATTGTCAGGCGATGCAGAGCCTGTCATTCGACTGCGTGAAATTTTATTTGGCACAATGCCCACCTATACTTTTCCTTCCCATCATCAAAACAAAAATGGAAGTGCATCTGGAAAGCTCATAGGGGGAAATCTGTCGGTACTTATGGCCTTGCGTGGTAGTCAATTCGATTTGGATTATTCCGGTGCTATTCTGTTTATAGAAGACATTGCCGAAAATCCCTATCACATTGACCGCATGATGCAAAACCTTAGGTTTAGTGGGGTTTTAGCACATCTTTCTGGGCTTATTATTGGCCAATTTAGCGATTGCGATGAAGATCCACTGATGATGCAAACCATTTCCGAAATAATTTTGGATGCCGTAAGCGAGTATAATTTCCCTGTTTGTTTCAATTTTCCAGCCGGTCATGTCGATTATAATTTACCATTAATCTTAGGAAAAAACACCCAATTGGAAGTGACTTCCAAAAATGTTAGTTTGAAGTTATAATTCAATTCAAACACACTATGTAGATTCAACTTACTTCATTATAAGCACTTTTTTCTGCTAGTATATTGCCCGAAAAGATTGGAAATCTTGCACTTACATTTTTAAAAATTATCTCTTTTTTCATTAAAGAATAAAAAATTATCCTACTCTTTAATTTGAAAAACTTATCTTTGCAATAGGTTAATAACCAGAAATTTTCTGATATGATATTGCAAAAAAAAATATTTATACTCTCATTCGCTTTGTTTTCAACATGTTATTCGTGGGCTCAAAAGCTTACAAATGATATACCATCAGTTCCCAAAGATTCATTGAATTTTTTATCTCCCAATCAAATATCGCTAACAGATTCTATCGTAAATTACGGAAAATTGTTTTTGAATACACCTTATCGCTATGGAGCAAATGGTACTGATACCTTTGATTGCTCTGGCTTTACCTCTTATATATACCGTAATTTTGGTTATAATCTTCAACGTAACTCGGCAGACCAATCCCAACAGTTTGATACAATTGATCGTAGCCAACTGAAAACCGGCGATTTAGTATTCTTTTCTGGGCGAGGTAGAGGTAAAAGCGTCGGGCATGTAGGCATTGTGGTTGCGGCCAAAGAAAATGGTGAGTTCGATTTTATTCATTCCGCCGTTCATAGCGGGGTAACTATCTCCAATTCTAAAGAATCCTATTATAATAAGCGCTTTATCAAGGCCAACAGAGTGGTCGGTTTTGAACCAATGCTGGCAGTTCATCAAACCATCAAAGCAGACAATACAAAAGTGACCGAAACGTCTGCAGTCATACCTTTTTCAGGAAAAGTACAGAAAAGTAAAAAGCTTATACCAGCAGAATATCATCGCATAAAATCAGGCGAAACGTTATCGTCTATTGCGTTAAAATATGGAATGTCGATAGCAGAACTGAAAGAAAAAAACAATCTGAAAAACAATAAAATTAACAAAAACCAGAATTTAGTCGTAAAAGAAGAAGAAACAATAATGTTAGTGGAAGCTGTAGAAGCTAATCCAAAAATAAATAATGTAATATTCGAACAATCCAACACGTTGCCTACAACACACAAAGTAGCAAAAGGCGAAAGTTTATACTCCCTTGCCAAAACGTACAACACTTCAATTGAAGAATTGAAAAAAATAAACAACCTAAAGA
>JAIFKQ010000136.1 GCA_020049515.1 Paludibacter sp.
TTATCAAAATGGGAAGAATTAGCAGTTGACCATCGCCAACCAAATACATTTTCGGTAATAGTTGATAGATTTAAAGAGCTGAATCGCATAGAAGTCAATGAAATAGAGTATATTACAAACGATGAGAATATATTGGTTTTTAAAGATGAAACGCTTGCCGAAAGATTTAGAAATTACCATAAAGACAAAGCAAATTTAAAAATAGTGAGAAAAGAATGTAATTTGAGCAGAACGGGAATGGCTAGAATTAAACGAACAAAAAATGATCTGACAATAAAATAAGAAAAATAAACAAAATATGAACGCACTCACCAACACCGATTTCCATTTTGATGGACAAAAAAATGTATATCACGGCAAAGTACGCGATGTATATACAGTAAAAAACGATTTACTAGTAATGATTGCCACCGATCGAATTTCGGCTTTCGACGTGGTATTGCCAAAAGGAATTCCATTTAAAGGCCAGATGTTGAACCAAATAGCTGCCAAGTTTTTGGATGCAACGGCTGACATTGTTCCAAACTGGAAACTGGCTACTCCCGATCCTATGGTAACCGTAGGACTTCGCTGCGAAGGCTATCCTGTGGAAATGATTGTACGTGGCTACCTTTGTGGAAGTGCTTGGAGAACTTACAAGGGTGGTGCTCGCGAAATTTGCGGGGTGAAAATTCCCGACGGTATGCGCGAAAACCAACGTTTCCCAACTCCAATTATCACACCAACTACCAAAGCAGAATTGGGACGCCACGACGAAGACATTACTCGTGAAGAAATTCTGAGTCAAGGACTTGTATCGGTAGAAGAATACGAAATGCTGGAAAAATACACCATGGCTTTGTTCATGCGTGGTACCGAAATGGCCGCAGAACGTGGTTTGATTTTGGTGGATACAAAATACGAATTTGGTAGCCGCGATGGTAAAATTTACTTGATAGACGAAATTCATACCCCCGATTCATCACGCTATTTTTATGCCGAAAGCTATCTTGAACTTTTTGAAAAAGGGGAAGCTCAAAAGCAACTTTCTAAAGAATTTGTACGCGAATGGTTGATGGAAAACGGTTTTCAAGGAAAAGACGGTCAGCAAGTTCCGGAAATGACACCAGAAATTGTGGCAGGAATTAGCGAACGTTATATAGAACTTTTTGAAAACATTACGGGTGAGCTATTTATGAAAGCTGATATCGCAAATGTAACCACTCGTATCGAAAGGAATATTACTGAATATCTTAAAACTGTTTGATTTTTTAGTTCTTCTTTTACAAGTTAAAAAAAACGACATAAAAGGGTGAACCACAGTAGGCACAATAGAAAATAGGAATTTTAAACAAATAAGGACTAATCTAAACTATTGTTCCTATTGCGGTTATCTATTTATTACTCAAAAAAAAGGACTCGTAAATTTTGTTCTAATCTTCCCTAATACTTGCAATTTTGTATGAAAGAATCTATCTTGCATTATGTTTGGCAGCACAAATTATTTACTGCGCACGACCTTTTTACCACTGACGGCGAACAAGTTGAGGTGATTGATGTGGGAAAATATAATACAGATGCTGGACCTGATTTTTTCAATGCTAAAATCAAAATTGGCGAAACACTCTGGGCTGGAAATTTGGAAATTCATACCCATTCGAGTGACTGGCAAAAGCACAATCATCACACCGACAAGGCGTATGATAGTGTGATTTTGCATGTGGTAAATGCCGCTGACGGTGATGTATATCGCATTGATGGTGAGCGAATACCACAGATGGTTTTGGTATATCCCAAACACATTGAGACCAATTATGAACAGCTAATTAATGATCAGAAGTGGATTCCATGTGCCGACCAAATTGGAACTATTCCAAGTATTTTTATTCAAAGTTGGAAAAATGCTTTGCTCACGGAGCGATTGGAACAGAAAATGCAGGCAATTGACAATCTATTAGTTGAAAAAAATCAGCATTGGGAAGAGGCATTTTATATCACTTTAGCTCGAAATTTTGGTTTTGGAACGAATAGTCAGGCTTTTGAAAGTTTGGCAAAATCACTTCCACTTTCAGCACTGGGAAAACACAAAGACAACCTATTTCAGTTGGAAGCATTACTTTTTGGACAAGCAGGATTGTTGAATGAAGATGCTGTAGATGAATATGCAAGCAAATTGAAACAAGAATACGACTTTCTACGGGCAAAATTTGCGTTGGAACCAATGAATGCCACACAATGGAAATTATTGCGCTTGCGACCTGACAATTTCCCTCATGTTCGAATTGCTCAATTTGCAGCGTTGATCCATTCATCGTCCAAATTATTTTCCAAAATTGTTGAAAATCCAAGTATCGACTACTTACGTTCTGTTTTTGTTTGCGAACCTTCAATTTATTGGCAAACTCATTATTTATTTACCGCCCAAAGCTCAAAAAGCAATAAAAGGTTGGGTGCTAGGTCTATAAATGGAATATTAATTAACACTGTAGTCCCTTTTTTGTTTTGCTATGCACATCAAAAAAACATACAAGAACTAAAAGATAAAGCTTTACAATTGTTGGAAACAATTCCTTGTGAAGTAAATTCTGTAGTTACGGGCTGGCAGAAACTGGGAATTTCAACCGATTCGGCGTATGATTCTCAAGCTTTATTGCAACTAAAAAAACATTATTGTGACGAGAAAAAATGTTTGCGTTGCAGAATTGGACATAAAGTAATGACTAGTAAATAGCTACGAATAAAGAACCCCTATCCCGATAGCTATCGGGACCTATAGTGAGATTATGCAAGTATTGTAAAACTTGTACATCGACATTAAAAAAATAGCTAAAAAAAAAACGGAAATCAATACTAACTCCGACTCCCCGCAATTTATCCCGTCTTTACGGGAGGGGCAAAGGCCTTTTAACAAAATGACAAATAAACAAAAAATACATTTCGCAATAGTTGCTTTTGGAGTGATGCTAATGGCTTATGCTTGTGCCAATATGGCTGAGGGACCAACTGGAGGGCCAAAAGATTTAACGCCGCCAAAGGTATTAAAATCTAATCCCAAAAATGGGTCACTCAATTTTTCTAAAAAACAAATTGAAATACTGTTTGATGAAATTGTATCAATTGAAAAGGCTACAGAAAATGTGATTATTTCTCCACCACAGGTTAAACCACCAGATGTAAAGTCGTTTGGAAAAAAAATATCAGTTGAATTTAATGAAGATTTGATGGATAGTACCACCTATTCTATCAACTTTGGAAATGCAATTGTTGACTTAAACGAAAAAAACGCGTTAAAAAACTATGTATTCTCCTTTGCAACAGGGAATGAGATTGATACAATGAAAATTTCGGGTACTGTTATCAATGCAGAAGATTTGAATCCAATATCGGGAATTTGTGTCGGTATTTATCGAGAAACCAGTGATTCAGTATTCTTTAAAAAACCATTTCTTCGCATCGGAAAAACGGATGAAAAAGGACATTTTTCTATTGATAATGTAAAAAAAGGAACTTATAAAGTTTTCGCATTGGGAGATGCAAATCGTGATTATTTTTTTCAACCTGGCGAGGGTTTGGCTTTGTATGATTCGCTGGTAACGCCATACTCTCGTATAGAGGCAATGCAGGACACAATCTGGAAGGACTCTGTTCATGTTGACAGCATACGTAACTATATGGGGACGAGGTTTTTGCCTGACGATGTTACGCTGCGATATTTTAAAGAAAGTAAAAAACGACAGTATTTGGCAAAAAATGAAAGAAAAAATCCATTTTCGTTCAGTTTGTATTTTAACACAACATTGACAGAATTACCAACAATTAAACCATTGAATTTTGATTGGGATGGAAAATATATGGTTCAGAAAAATAATAGTATGGACAGTATAACTTACTGGTTAACAGACTCTACTGTTTGGAAGACAGATACTATGCAGATGGCGGTGAGTTATTTGAAAACCGATTCGATATTTCAGTTAATGCCTGTTACGGATACACTAAATGTTTCATTTCGCAAAACAAAAATAAATTCTAAAGCAAAATCGGCAAAAAAATCCAATGAGCTAAAAATTGAGCCCTACATTTTTTCAAATAACGTAGCAGGAACATTTGAAATTTTTAATCCCATTATTCTCCGTTTCGATGCTCCATTAGAAAATTTTGATATTAGTAAAATTAAACTGAGTCAAAAAGTTGATACCGTTTATAAAACTATTCCATTTAAGTGGAAGCAAATTGATTCTACAAAAATGTCTTATTCCATTGAAAATAAATGGATTGCAGAAATGAGTTATGAGCTGACTGTAGATTCGGCTGCTTTTAAAAGCATTTACGGAAAAATCAGCAATAAATATGTTAGTCAATTTAAAATTCGGTCGCTTGATGAATACTCAAGTTTAAAAATATTTTTGACTCCCATCAATCCTAAAGTTGTTTTGCAAATACTTGATAATAAGGACATATTATTAGCTTCAAAACCAGCTTCCGAAAAAGGCACTGTGTTTGAGTACTTAAAACCTGGCGAATATTATGTACGAATGTTTGTGGATGAAAACTCAAATGGAAAATGGGACACTGGAGATTTAACCACAAAACGTCAGCCAGAGGAAGTATTTTATTACCCAAGAAAATTCACCCTAAAAGCCAACTGGGAATTTGAAGAGACATGGGATTATAAACTTGTACCGCTTTTAAAGCAAAAACCAATTGAATTACTGAAAGATGCTTCAAAGAAAAAGGATTCATATTGATAAATATGGTTATGACCATTTTTTTTGTGATTCAAAAGGTTAAAATAAAACCCGTTCCGATTTAATTAGCAAGATAAAACGTTATAAATCAATTATTGGATGTTTCTTTTCTTTTGATTTTCAAGTTAAAAAAACTTGCAATTACATGTTAATAATTTAATCAAAAATGAAATTAAATCAATTAAAATAATTAATTTAGAAACAGAAAAATAATTAATTTAGAAATTGGCTATTTAGAAATTATAATTTATATTGGTTTGTTATAAAACAATATTCTTTCAACGCAAAGAAGCTAAATATTAGAAAACTGTTAGTTATTGTATTATCGAACTTTCTCTCCTATTTTTAATAATAAAACTGCTTATCTGCTTCGGTCAAGTCGAAGAAAATTTAATCACAATCCAACTTTTCGGATTGTGGTTTGACTTATTTTTATTTATCTAATTTGCAAATGGAGGCTGAAATGGCAAAACAACTGATACGTCATTAATGTTTACTGACATAGATAAACAGTTTATAAATTGGCAGAAACTTAGCATCATTGCGCTTTCAGTGCTAAAATAAACAAAGAATAATACGTAAAAAGTTCAACTATAAAATATTGAATGTAAGAGTTATTTGAAAATTTACAAGAAACGATAATAAAAAAAAACTAAAATCAGTTGTAAATATAATACTGTTCAGATTATCAAAAAACTACAGTTCTATTTTTGTATGCAAGAATTTTCCGTTCAATATGTTTTTCAACAGCATGCGAGAGAACAATTTTTTCTAAATCACGCCCCTTTTTAATCAACTCTTCTACAGTATCTTTATGCGAAATGTGGGTTACATCTTGATCTATAATTGGACCCGCATCCAAATCGCTGGTTACATAATGACTTGTGGCACCAATTACTTTTACGCCCCTTTCGTGGGCTGCGTGGTAAGGTTTGGCTCCAGCAAAAGCGGGCAAAAATGAATGATGAATGTTGATAACACGATCGGGATAATGAGTAATAAAATCGGCTGATAGTACTTGCATATATCGAGCAAGTACACAAAAAGTAATGCTATTTTTTTTGAGTAACTCAAGTTGTAGCGATTCTTGCTCTTTTTTATTCTCTTTAGTAATTGGAAATACATGGTATTCAATGCCAAAACGATTGGCTACAGCCTCCATATCTGGATGGTTGCTAATAATGAGTGGTATTTCCACATGCCATTCACCAGCAGCATATCGAGCTAACAAATCGTATAGACAATGTGACATTTTGGAGACAAAAATGGCCATGCGTGGCTTTATATCAGAAAAGTACAGTCTGAATACAACTGCAAATCTAGACGCAATAAGCGTTTCGAAATACTCCCCAATTTTTTCTTTTGGAATTTGAAATTCATCTAATTCCCATTTAACACGCATAAAAAAAACTTTTTCTTCACGGTTTACATATTGATCCAAATAAAGGATATTTCCCTTATGCTGATTTATAAATTCTGTAACAACAGCTAAAATCCCGGGTCTATCAGGGCAATGCATCAAAAGCACCGCAGTATTATCATTTCCTTTCATTTTTATTCTAATAAAATTTTACTATAAATAGATTACAAAGATAATATTTTAATCGGATACAGGTATTTTTTTCGCTGAATAAAAAAAAACATATTTATTTTAGTGCTAATACCTCTCAAAATAAGCATTATACAAAATCTCAAGAAAAAAAACCATCTTTATACCTAAAAAAACATTTCAAAGCTATTGCAGAAACGAAATAAAGCAGTATCTTTGCACCGCATTAGAAAACAATGCCTGACACAAAAACCTTGGTTCGGTAGTTCAGTTGGTTAGAATGCCGCCCTGTCACGGCGGAGGTCGCGGGTTCGAGTCCCGTCCGGACCGCAGTAAGAAAACGCTAAATCCTTATAATAAAGGGTTTAGCGTTTTTATTTTTGTCCAGAAAAAAATCAATAAAACCGTTTTTATAAAGCGGTGAATAGTGATATTGGAATACGCTTATAAACAATATTAGAAAAAAAACTAGGTTTTGATGATTATCGTCGGCAACAAATAATGTTTTTAAATCCTCCATTCTTTTATGATAAAGCTCCACAAAGAACACCCTTGGATACATTATTTATTATTGCTTTTTGG
>JAIFKQ010000049.1 GCA_020049515.1 Paludibacter sp.
CCAATGCGCCCATCGAATGAGTTACAAATGAAATACTGTCGTAATTTTCACTTCTAATTTTTTCAAACAAATTCTCACCAACCGAATCGACATCTTTTGCCAAACTTTGATAAGTATATATCTCATTTACAAATCCTTTGTCATCTATTATTTTGCGTATTTTTTCTAGTTCAAGTCCAATACCTCCAAACCCATGAATGAGATAAATTTTGTGCGTTGCCTGATTTTCAATACATAATAGCAATAAAAGAAACAAAAACAACAAACGTATTTTATTCATTAATAGTTTAATTTTAAGAAATTTGTAAATAAGTCAATTCTTATTTGAGATTAAATTTACACTTTTCAAAAATAATCAGTTGACAATCTATAACTGCCTAAAACAATGTCAATTGTTTTTTGGAATTTTATCTCTCTTTAGTTTCAATGGTTTTTGCTGTGGTTCTTCTATTTCTGCCGATTCATTTTCTGGTTCAATGTCTTTTGCCGATTCTGTAATTACAGTTTCTGGTTTAATAACTTCAGCGGACTTTACAATTACAGTTTTTGGTTTAATAGCTTCAGCGGATTCTACAATTGATGTTTCTACATCTATATCTTCAATTTCAATCATTCCAATATTAATGTTTTCAACATCATCTATTTCATCGCTGCTTTCGTTTTCAGTTCCCTCTCCTTCTTCTTCTTCTTCTTCTTCTTCGGAAAGGGGTGGGGGAGAGGTGTTAAAACGTATCGGATCCAATTCTTTAACCGTCCCCACTTCAAAAGTAGTCAAACGCTTCCCTTTTGCTTTATAACTTTTTACACCTATAAACTCCTCTGCATCAATCACCAATGCCTCACGGAACGAATCATTTCCGCCAAAAGCAACCTCAAAACGTGGATAATCAACAGCGGACATCACCAGCAATTTAGAATCGGGATTGTCGCTCAATAAGTTCTGTGGCTTTTGCGAAGGTTCTAACTGAAAGCGTTTTAGATAATAGAATTTCTGTTCCGCATCGTACAAAGCTACCGTCCAAACTTTATTGGCATCAAACTTTTCTATTGCAATAATGTCCTTGTCGTAATGATTGCTCAAGTCGAAATTGCTGGTGTAGAAACTTCCTTTGCTTGAAACTACCAAAATTAAATCGTCACTTTGGAACTCACCCAAATGCTCGCCACGGTTATCATAATTTAATCGTAGTACATCGCGGTCGAACCAAACTTGGCGACCACCCAAAGTAGAACCGCCTTTTTGCTTCAATGTGATTTTTAGAATGTCGTTTTTGGTAAGCACATTTCCCATACTTTGTCGACCTTTGATGGCAATTTCGGAGAAATCTTTTTCAAAATTTAGTTTAAATAACCGTGGTTTGGGTTTCAACGTAACACGGATTACTTCCGCTTCCGCATTGGGGTTCATTGTGAAATAGAGCACTTTAGAACCCGCTGTGCCTTGCGTAATGTCATATTCTTTATCGCGTGTAATGCCATTTACCGAAAAACGCTTGATGTAATATGGCCCCGTTTTGCCGTCCCTATAAATGGTGTTGTAAACGGTTCGCTTGTCGTTCTTTTTGAATACATCCAAATGCAGAATATTTTTCCCTACAAAAAGCTTGTCCACCACTTTCACCACTTTATATTTTCCATCTTTGAAGAAAATGATAATATCGTCAATATCAGAGCAATTGCACACAAATTCATCTTTTTTGAGTGCTGTGCCAATAAATCCTTCTTCGTAGTTTACGTACAACTTCTCGTTGGCTTCCACCACTTTAGACGCCACAATGGTTTCAAAGTTTCTAATTTCTGTCAATCGGGGATGTTCTTTGCCGTATTTTAATTTCAAACCCTCGTACCAAGCAATTGTAAATGCAACAATATGAGCCAAATGATGATTTATTTCATCAATCTTTTTCTGAATGGCCAACAATGTATCCGTTGCTTTGTCCGAATCGAATTTAGTGATACGCATCATTTTTATCTCGAGCAATTTCAGAAAATCTTCCCGAACAATTTCGCGGATAAAATCTTTCTTGAACGGCTCTAATCTGCTATCAATATGAGCAATAACTTCATCCTGTGATGTGCTGTCCTCAAATCCTTTGTCTTTATAAATACGGTTTTCGATGAATATTTTTTCGAGCGAAGTAAAGAAAAGCTGCTCTAGTAATTCGTCCTTTTGTATTTCCAGTTCCAATTGCAACAGTTCCACCGTATGCTGACAACTAATGCGTAACATTTCGCTCACACCACAAAAGCGCGGTTTATTATCGTGAATCACACAGCAGTTAGGCGAAATACTCAATTCGCAGTCGGTAAAAGCAAAAAGCGCATCAATGGTTTTGTCCGAAGAAGAACCAGGAATCAAATGCACCAGAATTTCCACATTGGCGGAAGTATTATCATCCACTTTTCGGATTTTAATTTTGCCTTTATCGCTCGCCCGAATGATTGATTCAATTAATTTTGAAGTGTTTGACCCAAAAGGAATTTCGGTAATGACCAGCGTTTTATTGTCAACCTTTCCAATTTTTGCACGGATTTTCACAGCACCACCCCGCTCGCCATCGTTATATCTACTCACATCAATAGAACCACCCGTCTGAAAATCAGGAAGCAATATGAAACTCTCGCCACGTAAATGTGCAATGCAAGCATCCAGCAATTCGTTGAAATTATGAGGAAGAATTTTGGAGTTCAAACCTACAGCAATTCCTTCCACGCCTTGTGCCAATAAAAGTGGAAATTTTACTGGCAATGCAATTGGCTCCTTGTTACGTCCGTCATACGAAGCTTTCCATTCTGTAGTTTTGGGATTGAAAACCGTTTCGAGCGCAAATTTCGATAAGCGCGCCTCTATATAACGTGGCGCAGCAGCTCCGTCGCCGGTAAGTATATTTCCCCAGTTTCCCTGGCAATCAATCAGCAAATCTTTTTGTCCGAGTTGCACCAACGCATCTCCAATAGACGCATCGCCGTGTGGGTGAAACTGCATGGTATGTCCTACAATATTGGCCACCTTGTTGTAGCGCCCATCGTCCAACCGTTTCATAGAGTGCAAGATACGGCGCTGTACAGGTTTCAGCCCATCGTAAATATCAGGTACGGCGCGCTCCAAAATCACATACGAGGCATAGTCCAAAAACCAGTTTTGGTACATTCCCGACAAGTGATGTTTTACCGTATCGTCTTTAATTTTAGGTACTTTATAGCTAGAATGTGCAGCAGATTCAGCATCACCATTGACCTCATCATTGACTTCTTCGGCTGCGTCCGTCAATTCGTCTTCCTCGTTTTCTGCGTCTATTATTTCGTCTGTGCTCATTTGGAAAGTTTATTAAAAAAAGTCCAACTAAGTGGACAGTAGATTTTTTCTTTTTCAACCGACAAAAATACAAAAAAATCAGTAACTTTGCAGCTCTTTTTTATTAAGAATATATTTTAGTTTTATCAAAGATTTTTTTAATGTGTCAACTGTTGATTCTTGAAAAATATGTTTTAGAAATTAGTGTGTTAATATATTCTTGAGGTGTATGAATTGCAACAATGAAAACGATGGTGTCAATTACCCAAAAACAGCTGATTTATAGGCTTTAAATCTTATTTTTTTTGCAATAAATAATATCTTTTGCTGATAACGAACAATGTCTTTTGCCGGTATCAAACAATATCTTTTGTTGGTAGCAAACAATATCTTTTGTTGGTAGCAAACAATATCTTTTGTTGGTATCAAACAATATCTTTTGCTGATAACGAACAATATCTTTTGCCAATAACGAAAGATATTGTATCTTTGCAAAAAAAACGAGATGTACAGACAAGATCAGCTATCAGAAATCATTGATTTGCAAACCAATGACTTTGTAAGCAAAACAACAGGGATAGCACGAATGGCTTTAGAAAAAATACCTGAAGTTGATAATTATGCTACAATTATCACCGGAATTCGTCGTTGTGGAAAAAGTACTTTGTTGTTGCAAATCTTAAATAAAAAGCAAGAGAGCGCAATATTTTTGAATTGGGAAGACATACGCTTAAACAGTTTTGAAACAGATGACTTTATCCGACTACATTCAGAAATAGTTAAACGAAATGTCAATTTACTGTTTTTTGATGAGATACAATTGATAAAAAATTGGGAAATGTTTATCAATCAATTGCTTCGCGAGGAGTTTAAAGTGTTTATAACTGGCTCTAACGCCTCATTGTTGAGCGTGGAATTAGGAACGCATCTTACTGGCAGACAGTTATCTACTGAATTGTTCCCTTTTTCTTTTGAGGAATTTTGCAATATCAAAAAACTGGAGTATAGTGCCGAGTCTGTTGATGTATATATGAAGGTCGGTGGCATTCCCGATTATGTAAAAAGCGAAGTCACGGCGGTGGTATTAAGCTTGTTAGATGACATATTAATACGCGATATTGCCATCAGATATGCCATAAAAGATGTAGAAACGCTCAAAAAGCTTACAATTTATCTATTGTCAAATATTGGATGCACAGTTTCGGCCAATAAACTGACTCAAAGTATAGGTTTGAAATCTGCTTCCACAGTGTTGGAGTATTTTTCATATTTAAAAAACGCTTATCTTGTTGATTTTATATCACAATTTAATTATTCGATGAAGGTACAATTGCGCAATCCCAAAAAAGTGTATTCTATCGATTTGGGAATTGTGAGTGCAGTAACGTCTTCATTTTCACAAGATAATGGAAGGAAATTAGAAAATTTGGTATTCTTGAAATTACGTTCAAACTACAAAGAGATATTTTATTTTAAAGAAAAAGGAGAATGCGATTTTGTGGTAAAACAACAAGAAAAAGTAATAATCGCCATTCAGGTATGCTACCTAATAGATGATTTGAATTTCGAACGTGAATTTAACGGGTTGATGGATGCCCTAGTTTTTTTCGACCTGAAGGAAGGTACAATTGTAACTCACCATCAATCAGATGTGTTTGAACGAAATGGCAAGAAAGTGAATTTAATACCTGCTCATGAGTTTTTAATGCAAAATATATAATCGAGTTATTTAAATAAATAAATTACAACTATATAATTATGGCTTCACAAGAAGATATTTTTAAAAAATTAATTGCACATTGCAAAGAGTACGGATTTGTATTTCCATCGAGCGAAATTTACGATGGATTGGCTGCTGTGTATGACTACGGTCAAAATGGTGTGGAACTTAAAAATAACATCAAGAAATATTGGTGGGATTCAATGGTTTTGCTCAATGAAAACGTGGTGGGATTGGATTCTGCCATTTTCATGCACCCAACTACATGGAAAGCTTCTGGTCACGTTGACGCTTTCAATGACCCGTTGATTGACAACAAAGACAGTAAAAAGCGCTACCGTGCCGATGTGTTGATTGAAGATTTATTGGCAAAATACGATGACAAAATCAACAAAGAAGTGGAGAAAGCTGCCAAACGTTTTGGCGAAAGTTTTGATGCTGCCGTTTTCCGTACAACGAATGAACGTGTGTTAGAGAATCAAGCCAAGCGTGATGAAATTCATGGCAGGTTTGTAAAAGCATTGAACGATTCTGATTTAGTCGAGCTTAAAGCCATTATCGAAGATTACGAAGTGGTTTGCCCTGTGAGCGGCACTCGCAATTGGACAGATGTTCGTCAATTCAATTTGATGTTTTCTACCGAAATTGGAGCTACAGCCGATGGTGCAATGAAAATATATTTACGCCCCGAAACTGCTCAAGGTATTTTTGTAAACTACCTGAATGTGCAAAAAACTGGACGCATGAAAATTCCATTTGGAATTTGCCAAATTGGTAAAGCTTTTAGAAATGAAATTGTTGCCCGTCAGTTTATTTTCCGTATGCGTGAATTTGAGCAAATGGAAATGCAATTTTTCGTTCGTCCAGGCGAGGAAATGAAATGGTTTGAACACTGGAAACAAATGCGACTCAAATGGCACAAAGCGCTTGGACTTGGCGACCACAAATACCGTTTCCACGACCACGATAAATTGGCTCATTATGCCAATGCTGCTACCGACATTGAATTTGAAATGCCCTTCGGATTTAAGGAAGTGGAAGGAATTCACTCCCGGACCGATTTCGATTTGGGTAGCCATGAAAAATTCTCAGGTAAAAATATCAAGTATTTTGATCCGGAAATCAATGAATCCTACACTCCGTATGTTATCGAAACTTCCATTGGAGTTGACCGTACTTTTCTTTCAATAATGGCTGCATCGTATAACGAAGAAACCTTGGATAATGGCGAAACCAGAGTTGTGCTCAACTTACCACCAGTACTTGCACCAGTAAAAGCCTGCATTATGCCATTGGTAAAAAAAGATGGCTTGCCCGAAAAAGCACGCGAAATTATGAACGAATTGAAGTTCGATTTCAAATGCGGTTATGATGAAAAAGATTCGATAGGAAAACGCTACCGCCGTCAAGATGCCGTTGGAACTCCTTTCTGCATCACCGTTGACCACCAAACCATGGAAGATAATATGGTTACCATTCGCTATCGTGATACAATGTTACAAGAACGTGTAGCTATTATAGACTTACACAAAATTATAGGTGATTTGGTGAATATGAAGAACTTATTTAAAAAAATAGTGGAGTAAATTTTTATTATTCTTCGAAAAACGGACTTTCATGCAAATGGAAGTCCATTTTTTTTAGTGATGAACATAAAATAAACTGAAAATACAGATTCCTAAATTTAATTTTAGAAATAGTTGGCAATTAGTGAGAATTATTAGAAAATTAATCATATATTTGCAGACTTAAATTTTTATGGAACAACTCGAAAATCCAAAATAGAGTAGGGAGCGGAAGCCGAAAAGCTTATGAGTAGGCAAAAAACAAATAAAATTTATAATGGAAAAAATGAAAATGTTTGCAGCTGTTATTTTCGCAGCAGCAATGATGACAAGTTGTTCTATTACTTTGCCTGTCACTGCAACCAGCAATCCAGTAGGAAAAAAAGTTGGTCAATCGTCTGGAGTCGTTTATCTTCAATTGTTCGCTTTTGATGCTGATGCAAGCATAAGCACTGCTGCTAAAAACGGTGGTATTACAAAAATTTCAA
>JAIFKQ010000059.1 GCA_020049515.1 Paludibacter sp.
AAAAAAATACGTTCATTCTATCCATTGGGTGATAATTCATGGATATAATAGAAATGAAAAATGAAATACC
This sequence comes from Paludibacter sp., assembly GCA_020049515.1. Classification (GTDB taxonomy): domain Bacteria; phylum Bacteroidota; class Bacteroidia; order Bacteroidales; family Paludibacteraceae; genus Paludibacter. The sequence continues at coordinate 71 of JAIFKQ010000059.1, forward strand.
CTATTTTTAAACAACCTTGTGTTTGTGCGCCTATTTCTCACACCTTCCATGGGTTATCACCACATCCACGGGTTTTCAGCCATGGCTAATCATCGCATCCATGGGTTTTTACCCATGGCTAATCATATTCAATCCCTTCCGGATTTTACATTATCCATCCCACAACCACAACATTGTTGAATACGTTTAACCATGTATGAATTGCAGGGAAATGAAATGCATGGAAATATGCCAACTCAACACCGACGATACAACGAGGACACTCCGTACTATATACGGTGATAAAACGTAGATAATACGGTAATAAAACGGTAATAACACGATATTATATAGTATCGTATTATCTTCGTATCATTATCGTATCTTTTCCAATTTATTTACTTATATAACTCGGAGTATGCTCGGTGTATCATTTGATAGTTGATAGTGGATAGTTGGTAGTTCGTAGTTCGTAGTTGGTAGTTGGTGGTTGGTGGTTGGTAGTTGGTAGTTGGTAGTTGGTAGTAAATCCATCAATCACATTTCACGCCATGGGGTTGAAAATCCAACGCTACAATATCGGTTGTGACACTGGCAATAAGCTACTTCATCAATCACATTTCACGCCATGGGGTTGAAAACACAAGATACAATATCGGTCGTGCCGCTGGCAATAAGCTACTTCATCAATCACATTTCACGCCATGGGGTTGAAAATCCAACGCTACAATATCGGTCGTGCCGCTGGCACTAAGCTACTTCATCAATCACATTTCACGCCATGAGGTTAAAAACCCAACGCTACAATATCGGTCTTATCACTTATCACTTATCACTAATCACTTACCACTAATCACTAAGTTACTTATTTATACTTGTCATTAAATTGTTATGAATTTAATCCTTTATCGGGCATTCACCATTTGCGCGTGTTAATATAACATCTATTTCATTGAAATGAAATCTGCATGTAATATCTATTTTGGAATATTTGCAGAATAATTATAAATATAAAAAAGAATTTTAGAATCATGAAGAGAATTACTATTTTAATTAGTTTGGCATTAGTGCTAACTGGAGCTGCTTTTGCAGGTGTTGTTACAGATTTTACATCTGGAAATCTTGTAGTTTTGAGAGTTGGAGATGGAGTTGCGGCTTTAACTAGTGCTGCTACACCTACATTTTTGGAAGAAATTACGACTGCTGGAGCTGCCGTACAAACAATAGCAAATCCAACCACGGGTGTAAATATGATTACTAACTCGGGCACCGCGAGCTCAGAAGGCGCTTTATCTTTGTCGCCTGATGGCACTTACATTAGCTTTGCAGGATACAATGCTGCGGTTGGAACGACAAGTATAAAAGGCACTGCATCGTCGGCAGTAAACAGAATCATTTTAAGTTACGATAAAAAGCAGAATGTTACTTCGTCGGTATCTGCGTCTGCTTTTACGGGCGATAACATTAGAAGTGCCGTAAGAAATGGTTCTGATTATTGGGCTGGAGGCAATGGAAGTACAGGTTTTAATGGCGTACAATATTTTGGAACGGGTACTGCTGCACAAGTTTCGAGCACTGTAACGAATGTACGTGTGGTTAATATTTTTAATGGACAATTGTATTTTTCAACAGGCTCTGGCACAAAGGGTATCTACAAAGTTGGAACAGGACTTCCAACAGCTACTGGCGAGACAAGTGTAATTGCCATCGAGACAGGAGGAACAAGCTCTCCATACGCCTTTTCATTTAACTCTACTTCGGATATTTGCTACGTGGCCGACGATAGGCTTATAGCAAGAGGAGGTGGTGTAATGAAATACACAAAAACAGCTGAAGTCTGGTCACCAGCTTACACCTTAGCATCAGACGTAAAAGGTGCAGTAGGTTTAACTGTAGATTGGTCGGGAGCTAATCCAGTTATTTACGCCACTACCACCGACAATAAAGTTGTAAAAATTGTAGATGAAGGAGCCTCTTCAGTAGCAAGTGTATTGCTAACAGGTGCTACAAACACCGCTTTTAGAGGCATTGCTTTTGCGCCGACACTTAATCCACCAACAAAGATTCAATCAGTTAATGCTAACGCTTGGTCGGTTTCGAACAACACGCTATCTTTCAGCGCACTTCCCACTTCCAACATTGAAGTTTATACCCTTACTGGAAGTAAAGCAGCTGTATATGAGCCAGCACAAAGCATTGATTTAAAACTATCTAAAGGCGTTTACATCCTTAAGGTAGCCAATCAAACTTCAAAAATAATGATAAAATAAGTTCGTTCCAACACCTAGAATTGGAAGAACTATTTAAACACAGACAAAAACTCCAACGGAGTGGTAGAAACATAACTCCCAAATTTTATTTGGGGGTTTATTGTTGGTATTTAGTGTTATGTAGATCAGTTTATGTCGTATTGATTAATCGGTATATTATTGCTGCACAGCACCTTATAATCTTGAGTCCACTCCGATAAGTGTTTTTTTTAACGCAAAGGTGCAAAATCGCTAAGACGCAAAGATATTCAGGCAATGAATATTAACACTTTGCGCCTTTGTGTCTTAGTGTTCTTAGCGTTCAAAAAATAAAATCGACTTATCGGAGCACATTCAATCTTCAAATTTCATTCATAGAACTATCTGTACTTCATTCGTTTACCACAACATCTATCAGCCATTTTATTTTAATAGGGTTATTGTCAACCAATGTTTTAATTAGATGCTATTTAGGCTGCAAAAAGAAGTAGCACTCCATTGATAGCAGTGGAGCAAAAGCAATTAATTAAAGGAAAATGCAAGACTAACCTAAATTAGCAACCCTTGCGTATTAGATTGGATGTCACAAAGAATTAACTCAAAAAAAACAGGTTAGCAATACTTCAGCAATGGTAGTGTAATAAAAAATGAAGAGATTTGCATTTTATATTAAATTCAAAAAACAATAAAGTTCAGAAAAAACAACAAAATGAAAAAAATTCTTTTATATGGCTTGCTTTTAATAGCAAATGGAATAGTTGCTCAATCAATTGCAAAAGGAACTATCTTTGAAGACACAAATAATGACAAAAAAAAGAACCACAATGAAAAAGGGGTTGCCAATGTTGGCGTGTCGAATGGTAAAGATGTGGTACTTACAAATTCGAAAGGCGAGTATCAACTTCCGGTCAATAACGATGCAATTATTTTTGTAATCAAGCCAGTTGGATATTCATTTAGTATGGATGAAAACAATAGTCCGTTGTTTTATTATCTTCACAAACCCGAAGGTTCTCCTCAGCTTCAATACAAAGGCGTATCTGCAACAGGCAAGCTGCCCAAGTCTATTGATTTTGCACTTACCAAAGTTGCAGAACACAATGAATTTAGCTGTTTTATTTTTGGCGACCCTCAGCCTTACATAAAAGAACACATCGATTTTTTTAGCAAAGCAATTGTAAATGAAATTGTATCTAATGGAACAAAAAAAGCTATTTTTGGCATCTCGCTAGGTGATTTAGTTGGCGACGATTTAAATTTGCATTTACCTTATAAGCAGGCAATAAAACCACTTGGGCTACCTTGGTACAATGTGATGGGAAACCATGATATGAATTACGATGCGAAGGTTGATTCACTTTCGGATGAAACTTTCGAAGCACATTTTGGTCCCAATAATTATTCATTTAATTATGGAAATGCACATTTTATTGTACTCGATAATATTCTATATCCCGACCCACGGGATGAAAAGGGTTATTGGGGAGGGTTGCGTAAAGACCAACTAGCGTTTTTAAAAAATGATTTGAAATATGTTGATAAGGATAAGCTTATAGTAATTTCGTTACATATTCCGCTAGACAACAAAGAGGAGGGCGATGAAGCATTTAGACAAAACGACCGCACCGCGCTATACAATTTAGTAAAAGAGCACAAGCAAGTATTGGTATTATCGGCACACACTCACATTCAATATCAAGCACTTAGTGGAAAGAAGGAGGGTATTGAAAGAGAAAATGCAATACATGAATTTAATGTTGGGGCTACATGTGGCGATTGGTATTCGGGTATTATAACTGAAAAGGGAACACCTGTTACAACCATGCGCGACGGTACACCACAAGGATATGCTTTGCTAAAAATTACTGGCAATAAGTATGAATTAGACTACAAAGTAGCAGGCATGCCAGAGAATTATAAAATGTCGATTTATCACGCAAAAAAAGTTCCATTTAGTAAGTATGGCAGTTCATACAATGTATATGCAAATGTATTTATGGCATCTCCCACCGATGAAGTGAAATATAGAATTGACAAGGGTAGTTGGTTGAAAATGGAAAAGGTAAACGAGATAGACCCTACTTACAATCGGTATGTGCAAGACTGGGACTATTTGGAAACCCTAGTACCTGGCAGACGACCTTCAGACCCAATAATTTGTTTGCATTTGTGGAAAGCACCTTTGGAGGTAAATCTGCCTATTGGCAAACATCAAATTGAAATAAGTACGAAAGATATGTTTGGCAGAACATTTACACAAACAAGCATTTATCAAATAGATGAAGATCCGACTCTTAAATTAATAAAGCAATAAGAAAAGTTTGCTCCGAGAAGTGGATTTACATTTCTTGACCCTAAGATATAAAGGTGCAAAGGATTGATGTCCATTATAAATAGGGCTTTTCGAGGGCGATAGTTTTACCATAACCATCGGGGAATAGGCCTTTGCATCTAAGCTTTTACAAAACAAAAATACAACAATTAACGGACAAGACTTAAGGATTTAAAATGAGAATAGAAAAGGCTGTCAGAGTTTTCAGACAGCCTTTTTATATTCGTGTAATTTTAGTCAATTTGTGAGGTATTGAATCATTATTCATTGGTAGCTGAACAGCATTTTCAAATCATAAAATCAACACAGCATTAGTTTAGTTTTCAGTACTACTCACAAATAGTTTCTAAAAACCATTTAAATTGCACCATATCTGCAAAAAAGCCATCGTTTTCGTACATTTCGAGCTCTTGGCGGGTATGTGTACCATTTGTAATACCAAACGAATATAAGCAGCCGGCATTTTTTCCTTCACTCAAATCGGATGGCGTATCACCAATTTTAATCACTTTCCGAACATCCGACACACCACACAACTCCATAGCTTTGAAAATCATAAAAGGGTCTGGACGACCGGACACAACTTCATCGCTAGCCACTGAAATATCAATAAGTTGGGAGGCGTTATTCCAGCCTAATCTATCCAATATAATATTGGTAACTTCCCTATAAAAACCGGTGGTCAATACAATCTTAATACCGTGGCTTTTCAAATAGTTAAACAATTTTAGTGTACCGATTGTAGGCAACACTTCATTTGTTTTGTAATGATTTTCGAGCACTTCTTTGAATACAATAAAAGTTTGTTGAATTTTTTGGTTAATAATTTCATCGGGTTCCCCTGCTAGTTGTTTTCGCCACAATGTTTCGAACACTTTAATTTTCGACCAACCCATCATGGCATTTATTTCTGCCTTCGTAGTTTTCAAACCAGTATTGTTTACCGCTTCAAAGAAACATTTTTCTACCTCATTGTTGTCTTGTACGGTTGTGCCAGCCATATCAAAAACAACCATTTCAATTTTATTCGACATGTCTTATTTTTTTAATTAAACAATAAATATATTACAAGTATTTGTGCCGTTATATTGGTCTTATTCATTTTTAAATGTGGAACTCTTCCTTCAAAAAACAGTGAATCTCCTTTTTCCATCGTAATGATTACGTCATTCAACCGATATTCTATTTCACCGTCTATTAAATATATAAATTCCATACCATCGGTAGTTACTAGTTCTCGCTTTGCGTCTGGATTGAGGGTGAGCAATACGGCGTTAAAAGTTACGTCTTTGAAGGACTGGCTCATTATGTTAAAGTAATTGTATCCAATAGAGTCTTCTTTCTGAATTGGGATATAATTCTCTTTTTTAATCAACAGGTAAAAAGGTTGGTTGGTAACATAATCTATATTCTCGAAAAAAGCAGCCGGACTTTCCTTTAATGCAGTAATAATACTAAACAATACGGGCAACGAGGGTATTGTTCTACCATTCTCAATACGGGAGAGAAGTCCTTTGCTAATACTTGCAGAAATAGCAACGTTAGTTAGTTTAAGTTCTTTTGAAAGCCTTATTTCTTTCATTCGCTTGCCAATATAATTTAGTTGATTCCCTTGCATAATGTTTACTTATATTAAACCACAATTGGTATTTCGATGAATTGAATTACAAAGATAAAACAATTGATAGAAATACGCTATAGCGTATAATAATTTAATTTATTTGAAACAAAACTGTAATATACTTCTTGTTTCTTTGCATAAAAATTCAACAATAAGTTTATTATTTGTAAACATGTCAACAATAAATTATAAAGCAGAGGGAGATGTAAATTTTAGCGAATCACGAAAAGAGTGGCAGCAAAAACTATTGCCAGATACAACCGCTTTGCTTAAAACCGATGCTGATTATTTTATACATCAAGCATTATCTACTCCATGCTTGGAGGTTTTAGCCGAATGCGATGGTTCTTATATTATTACGGCATCTGGACGACGAATTCTTGATTTTCACGGCAACAATCTGCATCAGGTGGGCTATAGAAATGAAACTGTTTTAACAGCTGTAATATCGGCCTTGACAAAGCTTCCTTTTTCGCCCCGACGATACACAAACGAATATGCAATTGGTTTGGCACAAAAGCTAGGTTCATTAGCCCCTGGTTTAAACAAAGTTCTTTTTGCGCCTGGTGGGTCGGAAGCAAATTCAATGGCTCTAAAGCTGGCGCGGATACATACTGGCAAGTTTAAAGTTGTATCGATGTGGGGCGCATTTCATGGAGCCGGCCTGGACACCATTTCGGTAGGTGGCGAAGCTTCATTTCGCAGCAATATTGGACCTTTAATGTCGGGCACTGAGCATGTACCACAGCCCAACACATATCGGTCATTTTGGGATAACGATGAAGATCAAGACAAAAATGTAGAATATGTGCGACATGTTTTTGAATGCGAAGGGGATGTAGGTGCTTTTATTGCTGAAACAATACGAAACACTGATGTACAAATACCTACTCTTAATTTTTGGCGTAGAATACGTGAATTATGTGATGAGTTTAATGTAGTTCTTATATTGGATGAGATACCAATAGCACTTGGAAGAACAGGGCGTTTTTTTGCATTCGAGCACTATGGCATTACACCCGACATTGTAACAATAGGCAAAGGACTTGGAGGTGCAGTATTTCCAATGGCGGCCTTGCTTACTAGCGAGAAATTCAATCATGCTGTTGGGCACTCGGTAGGTCATTTTACCCACGAGAAATCGCCCATAGGGAGTGCGGCCGCAATGGCGGTTTTAGAAGTCATAGAAAAAGAGAATTTAATAGAGAAAGCTCAACAAAATGGGCTGATAATAAAAGCAAGGCTAAGTGAAATGCAAAACCGATTTGAAATGATTGGAGACGTGCGCGGAATAGGATTATTGTGGGGTGTAGAATTAGTTACCGACCGAAAAAGCAAAACAAGAGCTATTGAACATGCAGAAAAGGTTCTTTATCATTGCCTAGAAAATGGCTTGAGTTTTAAAGTTTCGCAAGGCAACGTGATTAACCTTTGCCCACCTCTTATTATAAAGGAAGATGAACTGCTTAGTGCTTTAAATATATTAGAAAATGCTTTCATAGAAATAATACATTAAAAAAGTATGCCAAATTTAAAGAAAAGAGTTCAAGATGAATTGGCAAAACAGCCACAATGGTTGTTTGTAATTTACGCATCATTAGCCGCATTTTTCACTTATTCGTGTATGTATGCCTTTCGTAAAACATTTACAGTTGCTACTTTCGACGAACAGTTTTTTTTGGGTATTCATTATAAAATATGGCTTATTAGCTCTCAATTAATTGGATATACCTTGTCTAAATTTATCGGCATTAAGCTTATCTCCGAACTGAAACCTCAAAACAGATCAATATATATATTATTTGTGATTGGAATAGCACAATTGGCACTCTTATTATTTGCCATAACCCCGAGCCCATGGAACATTGTTTGGATGTTTTTTAACGGTCTGCCATTAGGAATCGTTTGGGGATTGGTATTTTCCTATCTCGAGGGCAGAAAAACGACAGAGATACTTGGTGCAGCGGTAAGTGTGTCTTTTATTTTTGCTTCGGGATTTGTAAAATCCGTAGGAAAGTACCTCTTACTAAATTTCCACATTTCTGAATATTGGATGCCATTTACTACTGGAGCCATTTTCATTATACCTTTAGTTATTTCGGTATGGTTGCTCAACATGGTGCCAAACCCATCGGAGGAAGATATAGAGCAGCGAACTATCCGACTACCAATGAGCAAGAAAGAAAGAATAGGATTTCTGACAAAGTTCAGATACATATTAATTCCATTAACCGTAATATTTGTATTTCTGACCGTATTGCGCGACATACGGGATAATTTTGCAGCCGAAATATGGACAGAGTTAGGCATGGGAAGTATTCCTGAGATATTTACCACTTCGGAAATACCTGTAGGAATAGGCGTTTTAATTATTATAGCATCGATGGCTTTCTTAAAAAATAATTTAAAAGCGTTAAACACATCGGTTGGTTTAGTGGCATTTGGGCTAATAGTGAACATGCTGAGCACCATACTATTCAACATGCAACTAATTAGTGGCGTTATGTGGATTATAGCAGCCGGGTTTGGCGTTTACCTCGGCTATATTGCATATCATGCTTTATTATTCGAAAGGTTTATTGCCACATTTAAGCAGGTGGGAAACATTGGTTTCTTATTTTATTTTTCGGATGCTATTGGATATTTAGGAAGCGTATCGTCGTTTATGATGAAAAACTTTTTTTCACCCAATGTTAGTTGGGTTTCATTCTTTGCTACACTTACTCTTATTCTCTCATTTATTGGCTTGGTATTGTGTAGCTTCACCTATGTAGCAATTAAGAAAAAAGCAAAAACTAATATTTATGAATACCAATAATTAAAATAAAACCATTATACAGAGCGCAGTTAAAAAAAAGCATCTTCGCACTAAAGCTATAAATGGTAAATGAGACTAGCGAAATTCAATTTAAATATCAATTTTAAATACATACAAAAAAGTAAAATGAAAACAAAGATTTCTCTATTTGCAATGGCTTTATGTACATTTAGCCTTTTAGCACAGAACATGAATAATGTACAAATGCCCGAAATTACACGTATCAATAGCCGCAAGTTCATTAACGTTCCTAACATCATGGGTTACAAAACCCTCAAGTGCGATTTTCACATGCACACGGTATTTTCGGATGGGCAGGTTTGGCCTACAATACGCGTTGATGAGGCATGGCAAGAGGGCTTGGATGTAATAGCTATTACAGATCATATTGAAAATAATCCTTCGAAAAAATTTGTTAGTGGCGACGATAATTCGTCGTACGAAATAGCCAAGCCTTATGCCGAAAAGAAGGGGATATTGCTTATAAAAGGAGCTGAAATAACTCGGGCAATGACTCCAGGTCATTTCAATGCTCTTTTTCTAACCAATACCAACGAGCTTGATACTCCGAACTATATGAATGCATTTGAGGCAGCCAAAAAGCAGGGTGCATTTATAATTTGGAATCACCCGGGATGGAAAGCTCAACAACCTGATACTTGTAAATGGTGGGATATTCATACCGAATTATTAAACAAAGGAATGCTGCATGCTGTAGAAGTATTTAACGAACAAGAGTATTACCCAATTGCTTTTGATTGGTGCAACGAAAAAGGAATTGCCTATACAGCTGCATCCGACATACATGGGTTAGTTGAAAATTTGTACGATTTATCGAAAAATCATCGCCCTATGACATTGGTATTAGCCACTGAGAATAGTGAATCAGCATTGAAAGAAGCACTTTTTGCTGGTCGCACAATAGCTTGGTTTGGCCATTTTTTAGCGGGAAAAGAAGACTATTTACGCGAATTTTTTAAAGCATCAATAAAAATAAGTCAAATTTCAGATAAAAAAGTTTACCGCGTTGTGAATGTTTCGGATGTACCCTTTATACTAAAATCAACAGATGGTACCCAGTTTACAATTGCCGCTTTTAGCGAATCGACTATTGAAATTCCTGTTTCAAACAAAGGAGATTTTGAAGTTGTAAATTTGATAATACGCTCTAACAAAAACCTTTCCGTAAAGTTCCCTTTCTGATAATAATGGTGCTAAAAACACTTTGCTATGTTAATCTAACTATAGAAACAGGATTCCATAACGATAAGTGTTTTTTGGAGCGCAAAGGTTCAATCCCGATGGCTATAGCGAACGCTAAGACACAAAGAAATAAAGAAATTGAATATCAAGACTTCGCTTCTTAGTGACCTTAGCGTTCAAAAAAAAAAAACAAAATGGACTTATCGGAGCAGACTCAAACACTGTTAATAGAATCACTACTACTGTTATTGGAATTGAAAATCAACAAAAAAAGTAGAATCTGTTTTCTAAAAACTACTAATTTCTAACATATCACAAACTAAGTTTTAGCTAAAAAAAAATCCAAACTAACCAATAATAAAAAAAAGCATGAAAATTGAAGAGCTTCCCGATAATCCTTATTTACTACTCACCCCAGGTCCATTATCAACGAGTAAAACCGTAAAAGCAACTATGTTACGCGATTGGTGTACATGGGACGATGATTACAACCTGAATATTGTGCAAGAAATACGACACAAAATAGAACAATTAGCAACCAAAAAAGCAGAAGACTACAGCTCGGTGCTAATGCAGGGCAGCGGTACTTTTGCTGTAGAGTCTGTTATTGGTTCTGCAATTCCGCAAGATGGCAAAGTGCTCATTATTTCAAATGGCGCTTATGGAAACCGTATTATTCGCATCACCCAAATGCTTCGCATACATTATATACCCTATACTGTAGCGGAAATTCACATTCCCAATCTCAATGAAATAGAGCAAATTTTGGTCGAGAATGAAAGCATAACCCACGTTGCAGTAGTACATTGTGAAACTACCACTGGAATACTCAACCCTATTGAACAAATTACAAAAATAGCAAAGCGTTATAATAAAATTACGATAGTAGATGCAATGAGTAGCTTTGGTGGCATTAGTATGGATGTGGCCGATTGGAATATTGACTTTCTTATTAGCTCTGCCAATAAATGCACACAAGGCGTACCGGGCTTTGGGTTTATCATTGCTCGCAAATTGGAATTAGAAAAATGTAAGCATCGGGCACGCTCACATTCATTGGATTTATACGACCAATGGGAAACTATGCACAATGGAGGTGGCAAATGGCGTTTTACATCCCCTACGCATGTAGTAAGAGCTTTTATGCAAGCCCTTATCGAATTGGAAGAAGAGGGCGGTATATTGGCACGTGAAAAACGATATGCCGAAAACCAACGAACTTTAGTAAAAGGGATGCGAGCTTTAGGCTTTGAGACCTTGCTCCCCGATGCATTGCAGTCAACCATAATTACGTCATTTATATCGCCTGAACAATCCGAATTCAATTTCATGCACTTTTATGAATTGCTCAAAGCAGAAGGGTTTATAATTTATCCTGGCAAAGTAGCGCAAAGCGACACATTTAGAATTGGTAACATCGGAGAGATATACCCTGCTGACATTGAAAGACTTATACAATCGATTGGCAAAATAAAGTTTTGGTAATCGATTTTCGGTTTCGTATTAGTAAACACAGCTGAATTTTATAATACAATCTTAATAGTAATATAAAGTCTGGTTAACCCCCTAGAAAAATGCTTTATGTATTTTTGCATTATCTATTTCGCAAACAAAATGGTATAAAAAAGGTATCTATCTAGTTAAATTTTAAAACGATGAGAAAAGTAATTTCTATTATGCTGGTAGTTGGTTTTATGGCACACTCCGCTACTGCCGAAGAATATTTGGCTGAATTCACGAATGCGCGCGAGCATGCTTCGCCAACTTTGAATATGAATACATCAACTGTTTATTTTCGATTTATGGCAATGGATCAAAGTAGCTATATAAACCAAATAGACCCAAGCGATGCCGGAACACATATTTTTGGTGAGTATATGGCAAAAAAGCAGTATCTATTCAAAAAAATGTACAGCTACACAGAGTCTATCGCTCCTGGGAGCTCGGCTACAAAAATGATTTATCGTAAACCTGACATTTATTTTTCTGTCAAAAAAATTGAAAAGTATTTAAAAGAAGAGCTGAAAAAAGAAAACTTAACTGCCGAGGATGCAAAAAAAGACTATAATAAAGTACTTGATGTGGCCCTAAACATTTTGGAGGAGGACACGGAAAGCTTTGAACGTCGCATCAATACAGCAAAAGGGAACGCTTCAAACCTACTCAGAATATTTGTGAGCGAAGTAGAACTCAACAAATAATCGCTCGAAAACTCACACTACATTCTATTACAACAAACATTGACTTGCAGCACTTTAACTAACTGAAGAGCTGCGACTTAGGACTCTATTTGCATAAAAAAAATTAGTAATTAGTAATCAATAAAAATTATCATGTCAAAATTAAACAAAGTAATTGGAGTAGTATTATTACTTCTGATTAGCACTTTTGCTTTTGCGCAAAAGTTAACAATACAAGGAAAAGTGTCAGGAACTGACGGTTCTGACTTACCTGGTGTAAACATTATAATGAAAGGCCGATCGGCAGGCACCATCTCGGATATAGGTGGGAAATTCAACATTCAAGCTGCCAAAGGCGAAGTAATTGTATTTTCGTATGTGGGCTTCAACACCAAAAACGTAACTGTTACGGGTGCAGAAATGATTGTAACATTAGATGAAACCTCAGAAACGATTAATGAAATAATTGTTACAGCATTAGGTATCGAAAAACGATCATCAACTATTGGCTATGCAGTACGCGAGGTGGAGGGCAAAGACCTCGTAAAAGCGCGCGACCCAAACCCAATTACTGGTTTAACCGGTAAGGTTGCCGGGCTTTCGATAGGTGCCAACTCGGAAATGCTTCGTAAACCAAACGTATTGCTGCGTGGCAACGAATTAACACTATATGTGGTTGATGGCGTGCCTATTAGTTCAGACACTTGGAATATTAGTCCAGACGACATACAAAGTTACACTGTACTAAAAGGCCCTGCTGCAGCGGCTCTTTATGGCAGCCGTGCACAAAATGGAGCTATCTTAATTACCACTAAAAAAGGGGTAAAAGGGAAAACTGATTTAGTAGTAGAAATTAATTCTTCAAATGTATTCGACAACGGCTTTTTGGCTTTTCCAAGACTTCAAAATGAATATGGTGCAGGTGGAAACCAATTATATGCTTTTGCAGATGGCAAAGGTGGAGGCTTAAACGATAATGACTACGATGTGTGGGGACCAAAATTTAGAGGACAATTAATACCACAATACGATGGTGAATACACTCCAAATACAACCTGGACTACAACGTTTCCGGGAGGACTAAACTGGACAGGAAACATCAAACCAACACCTTATGTAGCCCGTGGTGCAAACAACCTAGATAATTTTTTGCGCACAGGATTTCAAACCACTAACAATATTTCTGTTACTAAAACAGGAGAAGACTTCTCGTTAAGAACTTCTTTGTCTCATTCTTATCAGCAAAGTATTATTCCAAACATGGACTTGAATATTACTAACCTAAATATGTCGGCCTCTTATGCAATAAGCAAAAGGCTAACAGTGGATGCAAATTTGAATTTCAACGACCAATACTCTGAAAACATTCCAGATGTAAACTACGGACCAAACAGCTTAATTTACAATATGTCTATTTGGTCTGGTGCCGACTGGGATGTAAACGACCCTAAAATTAAAGGGATATGGCAAGAAGGGAAAATAGGTATTCAGCCTATTTTTGCCGAATATCAACGGTATCATAACCCATGGGCAATGGTAAACCACTGGCTAAGAGGTCATAACAAAAAAGACCTTTTTGGATACGTAACCGCCAATTACAAGATTGACAATCACTTAAACATGAGTTTACGCTCACAAGTATCAACTTACAACCAGCTTCGCAATGAAAAAATGCCTGTATGGGCACATCCTTATGGACGTGAAGGCAATTTGGGCGACTACCGCGAAGATCGACGTAACTTATTTGATAGCAATACAGATTTACAATTAAACTACAACTATATGGTGGGCGACGCCATTCAAATTTCGGGTTTGGCTGGTGGAAACATACGCCAATTGAACTACAATTCGAGCTACACCTCAACCGATTATTTGAACGTACCAGGTGTATATAGTTTTAGTAATTCTCGCAATCCTATTGTGGCAAACAGTTTTGAGTCTAAAATGAGAGTGTTAAGTGGGTATGCTTCCATGGATATTGACTTTGGGAAATATGCTACACTTTCAGGAACGGCACGTATGGATAAATCATCGGCCATTTTGAGTAGCAATGACACTTATTTCTATCCGAGTATATCGTTGGCAACAATGGTATCGGACTATATCAAAATGCCCGATTTCGTTTCATCTTTAAAACTTAGAGGATCTTATGCAATGGTAAAAGGAGTACCAACCAGCGAAACTATCGGTACTACGCCAAGCAGCAATATCTACAGCTATCCACTTAGCTATGGCGAAAATTATTACAGCCCTTACGGTGGTGCCACTTACGAGTTAAATTCATCTTACACTCAGTCCAAACTTTATAACTCACAACCAGCTGCTTCATATACAAATACATTGAGCGACCCAAACATTGAGCCTTTTGCGCGGGTAAATTATGAAGAAGGATTTGACTTGAGCTTATTTAAAAACAGAGTCGATTTCTCAGCTACTGCATACCAATATATCGACGGACCAAAAATTTTACAAAATGTAATTTCATCCGCCACCGGCTACACTGGTTATTATATCAATGCGTTGAAAACACGTCGTACAGGTATTGAACTTGCATTAAATGTATCACCAATTCGCAAGAGAAACTTTAGCTGGGATATTATGGGAAATTGGAGTACTTCAAAAGAAGTTTACCTTGAATTGCCAAAGGGACAAGATACTTACAATACCTTTTTCAAAGTAGGTGATAGAACAGATGTGTTTTACGGTACTGCATTTTATCGCGATCAGGCGGACAATATCATTCACGACACTGCTGGCAAGCCACTAACAATGAAAGTAGCTCAAAATCTGGGCAATAAAAACGGTAATTTCCAATGGAGTATTTTAAATAAATTCACCTATAAAAACGCATACCTTTCATTCCAATTTGACGGCAATGTGGGTGGTGTTATTACCGACTACATTCACAACAAAACAATGCGTGGAGGGCGTAATATAGAAACCGTGCAGGGCGAATATGGTATTGCACGTGACCTAGACGACCAAAATGCTGGATCCACTACCTACAAAGGGTCATACATTGGCCAAGGAGTAGTAGTATCTAACGGAGTAGCTATTCAGACTAATTCTGAAACAGGTGCAATAACTAATTACGATGCACTTACTTTTGCTCCCAATACAAGCACTACACGTGTACAAGATTACATTAGCAAGTATTACAATTTGGACGAGGCAAACTTAATGAGTAAAACTTATGCCAAACTACGCGAGTTGACAGTTGGTTATAATTTGCCTACAAAATGGGTTGCGCCCATAGGTTTAACAAAAGCCTCAATTTCCTTTGTAGCGCGTAATCTTTTATATATTTATGCCGACGAACGATTTAAAGATGTAGATCTTGATCAATATAACGGAGCATCAAGTTCTACTGGACTACAATCACCAACTACCAGACGTTACGGAGTAAATGTAAACATAGTATTTTAATAAAATAACAAATTACAACAATGAAAAGATATAGTATTTTCACAACGATTTTCACATTGCTTGTTTTGGTCTTAGTATCGTGCAGCGACTTTGACCAACTAAAACAAAACACCAATGTGCCTAACTCAGTACCCTCGTCGCTTTTGCTCAACGGAGTACTTATGAGCCTACACGATGCACCATTTGGAACCACAGAACGTCGTAGCCAATATTTTCTAATCAATTACGATTATTATGGCAACAACCGTTATGATTTAGGTGCAGGCGACAACTATTACACTACACTTAAAAATGTAGTTAAAATGGAAGAGGAAGCTACTAAGCTTGGGCTACCTCAACAAAATGTTTACTCGGCCATGGGAAAATTTCTACGTGCTTATTTCTTTAGTAAAATGAGTTTGCAAATGGGCGACATACCTATGACTGAAGCGCTGAAAGGAGTTAATAATTTAACACCAAAATACGACACTCAAAAAGAGGTTTTCAAACAATGCCTTACTTGGCTTGATGAGTGTAATACAGAACTCACAACCCTACAAGCTTCAACTACAGGGGGAACATTATCGGGTGATTTTTATTATGAAAACGATTTAAGCAAGTGGCAAAAAACAGTAAACACTTTTCGTCTGCGCTTGCTAATTCACTTAAGCAAACGTAGCGACGATACTGACTTGGACATCAAAAAGCAATTCAGCGATATTATCTCCAATTCAGCAAAATATCCTGTTATGACAAGTGCTGCTGACAACCTTCAGTTCGAATACATTTATCCTACAAACAATTATGCTAACAACCCAGGTAACTTTGGGTTCGATGCCTTACGTAATAATTGTAGCGATACCTATGTGGGGCTTCTAACCAGATTAAAAGACCCACGCGTATTCCTCACTTGCGAACCAGCCAAAGCTTTAGTTACAAGCACCACGCCGGCCACAAGCTTCGATGCATTTAAAGCAGCAAATGCCGGAGAAGACCTTGGCATTATGTACAATAAAACAAATGCGGGCGAGTATTCGTTGCTTAACCGTTTTCGCTATTATCGGACATATACCGGAGAGCCTTCATTGGAAATTAGCTACCAAGAAATGTGTTTTAATATTGCCGAAGCTATAAATAGAGGCTGGGTAAGTACTGGTGTTTTGGGTGGTGCAGAAGACTACTACAAAGCAGGGATTAACACTTCAATGGAGTATTATGAAATTCCTGAATCAGGAAACCTTACGGTACATTTCTTCAAGCAAGGAGCTAGCATTTCAAACGCTGATGCCTATGACATTTTTACTGTTCCTGTGGATAGAAATACTTACTACAACCAAATGGGTGTAAAGTATGATGGAAATACCGCTGTAGGTCTAACCCAGATTTTGGAGCAAAAATACTTGGCTTTGTTCCGCCATGGTGGCCTTGAGTCGTACTTTACATATCGTCGCACAGGTGTTCCTACATTTGGAACTGGACCTGGAACTGGAAACAATCAAAAAATTGCTATGCGATTTCAGTATTTTGATAGTGAAAAAACAGCTAATACTGATAATTACAAACAAGCACTTACAGTATATGATAGCAATGATGATATAAATGGACTTATGTGGATTCTTAAATAAAAAGTAAGAGAAACACTTAATAATAAAAAAACGAAGACAATGAAAAAGGTCTTCGTTTTTTTTCGCTCTAGCGGTGTGTTAATTTGAAAATTCAGTGCAGCAACAGCTTAATAATTTATCAATACGTCAACAATTGCCAACTATTTGCTCTGAGTTATATTGATTAATGGTCGGCAAATCAGATGTAATATTCATTTTTCCATCTGTAAGCCAATCGGTTATTTGTTTATTCCCCTACACTCTGTTGGTTTTGCATTATTCAAAACTATAGTTGAAATTTTAGCAAGTCGGCCACACTTTCGTGTAAATTCCCTTCCAATAGCGTTTTTCTCACATTTAATCAGCTAGAAACAAACACCTGTTTCATTCCTTATTAAAGATATGCAAAAATCTAGTATCTTTGCACTTGGGTTTTTGGGTTTTACTTTAGCACCTAATTTTTTTGACTAGAAATGATAAAGGGGAACATTTATTCAATTACCAAAAGATAAGGGAAGCATTATTTTTTTGATTCTTCGTAAAGCATCCAAATTTACATTTTTGAATCAATTAAATTAAGTCAAGACACACCCTTGAATTTATTTTTTTTATCTCTAATTTGATCGAAAAAAAAAAATGAATAACGCGAGCATAATGCGCAACAAGAAATTAATTTTCACCTCCATAACATTGCTCATCAGCATTATTACTGGTTTGGTGTGCGATTATGCTTACAAAACATCTCCAAAGAACGACATACAAACAGTAAAATTTCAATCTGAATTGATTGAAAAAGAAAAAGAAGCTACCAAAACGCTCGAATACCTTAAGCAGGTAATTATTCATACCTCCATCGATTCATTGGCTCACTATCCTTTTTCTAGCAACAACATAAGCTACTATGTTTTTGAGAATAAGGAAATGGTATTTTGGTCGGACAACAATTTTGATGTAAGCAACATTCCGCTAACAACCGACTCCAATTGGCATTATGTGCAGCTTCCAAATGCACACTGTATAAGCTCTTCATTATCATACAATTCAACCGAAATAGCTGCTCTAATACCAATCAAAAACAACTACCCTTACCAAAACAAGGAACTTGTAAATACCTTTTTCGACGGTTTTAGCATGGATAAAGAAGTGCAAGTTATTGATGGAAAAAGATTAGATAAACTGGCCGTATTTAGCACCAAAAACAACTATTTATTCTCTTTGTCAGATGCCCAATCGCCAGTTTACAACGAGAATTGGTCTATAGCAGGGCTTATTGCCTATTCGTTGGCCTTTTTCCTATTCTTACTGCTCTATGCAAATAGCCATTGGTTTTACGCTAAAAAAGCGCTTAGTATTAAATCTTTTTTTACCTCAATGATTGCAGTAGGGGCATTTATAGGTCTATGTTTGTACTTTAACCTACCGGATTTACTGTTTTGGAATAAATTATTTAGCTCATTTCAGTATTCCTCCAACCCATTTTTAACCTCTATATGTCACCTCACGCTGGCTACTGGTTTTTTGCTATCAACCATTTATTTGTTTTATTTTCATGTCAATACCGATAAGCTAAATAAACTGTGGCCACGCACTATTCTGTTGGCCTCATTTACGTTCTATTTTTCATTACTACACTATTTATTAAGTGGGCTAATATACCACTCTAGTATTCAATTAATTATACTTCAATTTTACGATTTCTCATTCATCAAAATATGGATTTACTTTTTGATTTTAAGTTGGGGAATAGGGCTGGCTTTGTTATTTATAAAAACCCACAGTTGGTTTAAATCAAACGAAAAGCTCCCACAGCTATTTATGATAGAAACGGCTATTACTGCATTTATATTTATAGCATATCAGATATATTTACCCGAGGTATCAATAACAGTAACCATTTCTTATTTAGCCATTTGGATCACATTTACGCTTTGGATTAAAGCAGTTAAACCTAGTAAGATTTATGTAATTATTGCCTTGTGGACTATTGTTTACACCTCATTCATTATATTCAATACAATATCTATTACCAATGCCAACAAAGCGAGTAAATATAAAATACTAGCTCAGAATATTTTTATAAATGGCAATACCGAAAATGACCGAATGGCTGAGATTTTACTCGAAGAATTGAATTCGTTTATACTTAATGATAAAAATATTGGCAAACTGCTGCAAAATTATGATTCTTTGTCAATAGCAAACGAGTACCTTAACAAAACCTATTTGAGAGGCTTTTGGAATAAATATGATATGCGATTGAGTACTGCCCCTATTGGGTCAGAAACTTATAACGTGTATCAAAAGTTCATTCAATCGGGGGGAAATCAGCTTAAAAACACTCATTTTTTCACAGTACCTACCAGTGAAAATAACATGTCGTATATTGGTGAATTTCGGACAAATACTAACACAAAAGATAGCATAGCGTTTTTTATGGAATTTTATCCGCGCCGAGATTTCAAGAGTTATAGCTTCCCTAACTTACTGATTGCAAACACGCCAGACATACAATCGCAATTAAATATTTCGATTGCTAAATATGAACGTCAAAAGCTGGTATATTCCTCTGGCAGCATTGATTTTTTGGCTACCAGCAACTGGATTTTGAAGAATAATTCCGACTTTTTTATCGCAGTTTATAACAACCGAAAATACTATGTTTACACACCTCAAAATAAAACACAAATTGCAATCACAGAGCAACAAAGCTATAAACCAGCAGCTTACATACTGTATTTTTCATATACTTTTATCGTCTTTTTTTCGATATACTGCCTCCTTTTTTGGATTTACTCGGTGGCCAATGGTATCGTAAATTTTCGACTTGGGTTGACAGGCAAATTTCAGTATGCATTTATTATACTTCTTGTTATAAGTTTTATATCCATATTTTATGTGTCGGTAAATTTTATTGAGGATAAATATCAACAAGAGCAAATTTACAACCTCGAAAATAAAAAAAGATACATTCAGAAAGCATTGCAGGATATGTATTATTGGAATCAGGATTTAACCATGCAAAACATGCAAGCATTAAATTTTGACCTGCAAGAATTATCATACACCTATCACACCGACATACATGTGTACAATAATCGAGGTGAATTAGTGGGTAGTTCTCAGCCCATTATTTTCAATAAAAAATTGATTAGCAATAGAATATCACCAACACCCTATTTTTCTCAAAACACCAACATTAACCAATACGAACACATCGGAAAGCTAAATTATCTGACTGGATACACCGATTTTATTAACGGTGATTATTTGCAAGTGGGCTATATATCGGTTCCTCAATTTTTCAGCCAGGATGAAATTAGCAACGAAATAGAAGGCTTTTTATCTGTTATTATTCACATCTATCTTATTATTATTTTATTAGCAATACTGGTAAGTTTGCTTATTGGAAAACAACTTTCGGCGCCACTCAACATGCTGGAGAACAAGCTTAAAGAGATGCGATTGGGGCAAAGGAACGAAAAGATAGAATATAAATTTAACGATGAAATTGGCCAGTTGGTGCTACAATACAATCGCACGTTGGATGAGTTGGAGCAAAGTGCTGTACTGCTTGCAAAATCCGAACGTGAATCGGCTTGGAAATCAATGGCACGCCAAGTAGCCCACGAAATTAACAATCCGCTTACTCCCATGAAGTTGACAATACAGCAACTGCAGCGTACAAAAAAAATGAACGACGAGCACTTTGATGATTATTTTGAGAAATCGGCTGGCATGCTTATCGAACAAATTGATAACTTATCGCGTATTGCAGGCACATTTTCTGATTTTGCACGTATGCCCGAGGCTAATTTTGAACTGACCGATATAGCAACGAAACTAAAATCGGTGCTTCATTTATTTGCAAACAACAACGAAGATGTAAAAATAAATTTCGTAGGGATAAAACAAGATGTATTTATAATGGCTGACCCCAAACAACTCGTGCAAGTATTTAACAACCTCTTAAAGAACGCCATACAAGCAATACCTCAAGATAGAAAGGGCGAAATTACGGTAAAACTAGAAACAAATAACAAGCAGGCCATCATCAAAATAGCCGATAACGGAACGGGCATTGACGAAGTGACGCAAGATAAAATTTTTGCTCCAAACTTCACTACCAAAACTACTGGAATGGGATTGGGCTTAGCCATTTCAAAAAACATTGTTGAACTTTCGGGCGGAAAAATAGCCTTTGTTAGCAATAAAAATCAGGGCACTACTTTTATCATTACGCTGCCATTGGCCAATAGTTAACTCTTGAGAAAGCAATCTAGCACTTACACTTAGTTGAAAATTAACACGTTACACACTCAAAAACAATAACAAGGAGTCCACTCCGACAAGTGTTATTTTACGCAAATGGGACATCCCGAGAAGCGGGAGGTGCAAAGTTGCTAATGGAACATGCCGATTTGTATCTTAGTGTTCTTAGCGTTCAAAAAATAAAATCGACTAATCGGAACATACTCAACTAGACAGTATAAAAGTGAGTATAAATAAGGTCTAATATAACAGACTGACAATCTTTATTTAACGGTATGAGTATAGCCAAGATTTTAGGTAGATAGTAAAAAAAAACGAAAGAACTTGGCAAACAAAAGCACATTTGATTCAAGAAAAAAAATAGAACAATAGGACTTTAAATTACACACTTGAACGAATTAATGGAAAATCAGCACATTCTTATTTCTGCTAAACTCAATTCTTTGGCGTATAAAATGTTCAAATAACAGCATAAATGCAATAGTTTTATTACTTTTGCAGAAAAAACAGTTTCAAAATGCTACATTG
>JAIFKQ010000081.1 GCA_020049515.1 Paludibacter sp.
CCCGAATTGAATCGTGAAGAAATTAAGTTGGCCACTCGCATTGCCAATCCAGGCTGCTTTGCCACAGCTATTCAGTTGGCACTGTTACCATTGGCAGCTGCTGGTTTACTTACCGATGAAATTCATGTAAATGCCATTACGGGCTCTACTGGTGCGGGCGTAAAACCTTCTGAAACGTCGCATTTTAGCTGGCGCAATAACAATATCTCCATTTATAAAGCTTTTGACCACCAACATTTGGAAGAAATTGGTCAATCGCTCCGACAGTTACAACCTGGATTTTTCAAAGCGGTCAATTTTATTCCTGTGCGTGGAAATTTCCCACGTGGAATTTATGTAACTGCTTATACTCAAAGCAGCTTGAGCTTAACGGAAGCCAAGGATTTGTATAAAGAATTTTACAAAGATGCAGCATTTACTTTCGTTACTGATAAAAATCCGGATATGAAACAGGTAGTAAATACCAACAAAGGGATTGTTTCGATGATAGATAATTTATTGAAGGGTGCTTCTGGTCAGGCTGTTCAGAATATGAATTTAATGTTTGGAATGGACGAAAAAATGGGATTGGGACTAAAAGCGATTGGATTTTAAAGGCTAGCCCCCTAACCCCCTGAAGGGTGAATTTAAAGTCACAGTTTCTAAAAGTGCTTTGATTTATTGGTTTTTAAAATTCGATTTTCGATTTAAAGATGCTTTGAAAACAAGGCCCATAGTTAAATCATGTTATATAACATAGTTTTGAAACATATATACTGCAAAATGCTTGGATTGTATTCAGAAAAGCTGTACTTTTGCATCGTGATTTTTTATAGTATTAGATTTAAGGTTAACAAAGATTGGTGGTCAAGCGTGACCACCTTTCGCGTTTTATAGAGGGTATGTCTTCTATAAATTTATTCTACGAGTTCGGAGCTTTTGCTCTTAGCTCGTTTTTTATTTCCTTCAAATACAAGAATTATTCTGCAATAATGACTCAATTTGATAGTATAATCAGCACAAAACAATTAAAACATGTTATATAACATAGTTTTGGAGCATATATATTGCAAAATGCTTGGATTGTATTCAGAAAAGCTGTACTTTTGCATCGTGATTTTTTCATAGTATTAGATTTAAGGTTAACAAAGATTGGTGGTCAAGCGTGACCACCTTTCGCGTTTTTAAGTGGGTAGGTTTTCGAAAATTATACAACGAGTTTTGAATTATTGTTCTTGACTCGTTTTTTATTTTTACTTCAATTTACTTTTAATCAATTATTGACCTCAGACATCTTTCATATCAACTAAAATCGTATACAAATAGAAATTTAATCAATCCTGTTGTTAAATCATGTTATATAACATGATTTTGAAACATATTTCTGTTCAAACTCTTGGATGGTATCCAAAAAAGCCGTACTTTTGCATCGTGATTTTTTCATAGTATTAGATTTAAGGTTAAAAAAAGATTGGTAGTATGCCGTGAGGCAAGCTACCTTTCGTCTTTTATACACCTTTGCCCAATTGAATTATTGCTCTCTAATATATCACCTTTCACCAAATTAGATTGACAATTCAATGAAAAATCGTTTTGAAATCTGTAATTTCAAAAGCCATTTAATGCCTCAGTTAAATAGTATAACCACATTTAATGATTCTCTTGGCGTCCTGCCTTTTACTTTCTAATCTTTGAATCAGATTCAATAAGTAGATATTATATTTTTGAACGCTACTAGACATTCTGTCGATTAAATTGCTAATCAATTAATAATAAGAAGCTTAATTCCATTAAAAACTCTTAGAAATTCTAAGTCTAAATTTAAACCAAGTATTGACCACTAAGAATAAAACATTAATGTTTTTTCGGTATTTATCAAATAAAACATATTTTGCTAAAAAACAAATTATTATACCCCTAAACCCTCAAATCCGATGATTTATATGTTATAAAACATGCTTATCAAACATATTTATTGGAAAAAGCTTGGATGGTATTCAAAAAAGCATTACTTTTGCATCGTGATTTTTTCAAAGTATTAGATTTAAGGTTAACAAAGATTGGTGGTCAAGCGTGACCACCTTTCGCGTTTTTAAGTGGGTATGTTCCTTACCGTATTGATGTCGAGTTCTGAGGTTTATCTTCAGAGCTTTTTTTGTAGTTAGTAAGTCAGTATTTTTTTGTAATTTTGCTGGGTTTACATTTTGTTGTTGCATTGCAAGAAATATGCTGGATCTATTATCTTCTCACATTTAGCACTTATATGTTTGAAAAACTTATAATTACACTTACAGAACATACCGTTTGGGGATCAATTCTTCAACCTGTTTTGGTGCGAGAAGAATTATCGGGCGCATTGACCATCCTCGAAATTGTGGGAACTAAATCCACGTTTTTTTTGAAATTAAGCCCTTTGGAAAAAGAAATTGTGATGATGGCCGAGAAAGTTTCGGAAAAAACATTGATGAAAAATTACTCGAAAGAGAAAAGTTTGGTCGAATTTCACAAAAAAGTATCTCAGGAGACTACCGAAAGATACATTCGTCCAATAATAGAAAGTTTTCACAGACGTGTAGTGGATATTCTCAAAACCACTGATATTGGTTTATATGTGAGAGATGCTGTCAAAAACAGAGTACTTTACGATGTCGATAAAGTGATTGTCAACAAAGCTTTGTCGGAAGTAGTTTTTAATTTCGAAAAAGACAATGAAATTCGGTATTTTATAAGTTTAAAGTCTAATAATGAGAAGTTTGATTTGTTTGCTAAGTCCTTTTATTCGTTATGCAATCAACCTGCAGTCATTGTTATTAGTCACAAATTGCACACATTTAGTGAGATAGATATAAAAAAATTAGTTCCTTTTTTTGCAAAAAAACACATCCTCGTTCCTGCCTCTGCAGAAAAGACTTACATGCAGAAATTCGTAAAAAACTGCGTTGAAAAATACGAGGTTAATGCTACAGGAATTGATATTAAGGAAGTAAATCCTGTCAAAAAAGCTATTTTATCATTAGATAGCGATTGGAGCATGTCACCTGTTTTGCATTTAAATTTTAAGTATGATGATAAACTTTTTCCAATTGATTCTCCTAAAAGAAAAAACGTATATATATCAGATAATAATGGCATTACGTCCTTGTATTGGTTTTATTCGGATAAATTATGGGAAAAATCCAAAATTGATATTTTAATAAATGCTGGGCTAGTAAAATCAGGCGTTAACTATTTCTCAATAGTAAAACCTACAGTTGAGATTGAAAATGCTGAAGAGTTAATATCCATTATAGAATGGCTTCAAAATCATAATGATATACTGAAAGAATTTGAATTTTCACAAAGCCTGCCCGAAAAAACGTATTTTATTGGAGAGATAACTGTTAAAACTGATATTGATACAAGGCAGGATTGGTTTGATATACAAGTGGTGGCAGTTTTCGGACAGTATAAAATCCCTTTTGCGCGATTTCGAAATCATATTTTAAACAACATTAGAGAATACGTTTTGCCCGATGATACCATTGCTATTTTGCCACTAGATTGGTTTACAAGGTATTATGAACTAATGTTTTATAGTAAGAAATCGGACGAAAAAATTCGTTTGAAAAAACATTACTTTGGTATAATCAATTTGATGCAAGGAAAAAAAGTAACCGAGCTATCAGAAATTGATGTTAATGATGAACTTCCACCCGTACCATACGGAATTAAAGCTGAATTGCGTAATTATCAACACAAAGGCTTTGCTTGGTTGGTTAATCTTTATAACAATAATTTTGGAGGTTGCTTAGCGGATGATATGGGATTGGGTAAAACACTGCAAACCATTTCTTTATTACAGTATATTGCAAATAAAAAAAATAAAGCCATTGAGAAAAAAAATGCATTATCTGAGAATATAATTTCTACTGCAAAAGAAATCCAATTATCAATTTTTGATCAAGAAATAGATCTGGATATAAATCCTGAAATTACCCCGCAAACCTCATTGATAGTAATGCCTACTTCATTGATTCATAACTGGCAAAACGAATTTAAGAAATTTGCACCCAATCTAAAAATATATATTTATACGGGTATTAAACGCCTGAAAAGCAATGATATATATAAGATATTTAGATTTTACGACGTGGTTCTAACCACTTATGGTACTTTGCGAAACGATATTGAGTTATTGAAGTATTGCAAGTTTCATCACCTAATACTAGATGAAAGTCAATACATTAAGAATCCAGATTCTCAAGCCTATAGAGCTGTAATACAATTAAATGCGCTACATAGATTAGCTTTAACTGGAACACCTGTGGAAAATTCGCTGACAGACTTGTGGGCTCAGCTTAATTTTGTGAATGAAGGATTGCTGGGTACTCAAAATTCATTTAGGAATGCTTACATTAATCCAATTCTCAAAAATAACAAATCAAAAGAAGACGCATTATTGCATATTATCAAACCTTTTATTTTAAGGCGTACAAAAGACGAAGTGGCGCCAGAGCTTCCGCCCTTAAGTCAGGAGACTGTTTTTTGTGACATGAGTGATGACCAATATGCAGCTTATAACGAAGAAAAGAACAAGCTCAGAAGTAGTTTGTTGATAAATGACGTTACTTATGATCACCAAAAATTAGCCTTTCTTACGCTACAGGGATTGTCACGCTTACGACAGCTTGCCAATCATCCCGTGTTTTTGGATGATACTTATTCAAGCGATTCGGGTAAGTTTGAGCAAATTATCATGCGATTTGAAACCCTTAAATCGGAACATCACAAAGTTCTTATTTTCTCTTCTTTCACAAAACATCTGCAATTGTTGGCCGATTATTTTGAAAAAGAGAACTGGAAATACGCCTGGCTGTCGGGTTCTACTCCCCCCGCTAAAAGACAGTCGGAGATTGAGAAGTTTAAACTTGACCCGGAGGTGAATTGTTTTTTTATTTCATTAAAGGCTGGCGGTGTGGGATTGAACTTAACTGCGGCCGACTATGTTTTCATAATTGACCCGTGGTGGAATCCATCTTCCGAAATGCAAGCTTTAAGCCGCGCGCACCGGATAGGACAGCAAAAAAATGTGATGGTTTATCGTTTTATTTCAACGGGAACTATTGAAGAGAAAATTCAAAAATTACAAGAAAGCAAGTCAAAACTAGCCGATACATTTATCACTTCTACCAACCCGTTGAAAGATTTGAATAGAGATGAAATGATGGCATTGATAGCCCCCTAAATCCCCCAGAGGACTTTAAGAGTGCAACTAACAAAGAATACACAAATTAGTCTTAAGACACCTTCGGGGGTTGGGGGCTTTAAAAAAATGAATATATAATGAAGAATAAAAGTGTTCAGACAGAGATAGATGCATGCTATCTATATAGAAAATTGGCCGAAAATGAATCGGACGAATCGGTAGCTAATATATTTCGGCAAATGAGCGAAATAGAGCAAAGTCATGCGGAAGCATTTGCACAGAAGCAAAATATATCAACCGAAAATTTGATTCTGCCATCCTGGAGAGCCAAAACGCTTAATACAATAGGCAAGGTATTCGGTTACGATTATGTATTGGGGGCATTGATGGACACTGAAAAAAGTTTGTCAAATGCCATAATTAGGACCAAGGAAAGAAATAAAATGGAGATAACTGGCACAGAAACCAACCATGTGAAGATTTTATGGTCCATTTTAGAAAAAGATAATTCCATTAGTGGAACGCAGCAGGCAAGGTTTGAAAAGCGCCACAAAACGGTGGGCGGCAATGCCATACGTGCGGCTGTACTTGGAGGAAATGATGGATTGGTATCTAATTTTAGCTTGGTGATGGGCGTGGCTGGAGCTACTACTAGTCAGGAAGGTGTTTTGCTGGCGGGAGTAGCAGGTTTATTGGCTGGGGCTTTATCAATGGCTTTGGGTGAGTGGATTTCGGTAAAAAGCTCGCAAGAACTGTATGAAAACCAAATGGCGGTAGAGATGGACGAATTAGAGACAAACCCGGCAGGCGAGGAGCGAGAGTTGGCACTAATTTATATGGCAAAAGGTATTCCCGAAACACAAGCGCGTACTATGGCCGCAGAAATTATGACTGATAAAACGAAAGCACATGCAGTTTTAATTAAAGAAGAGTTAGGTATAAATCCAGAAGAATTGCAAGGCTCAGCCATAGAAGCATCCTTATATTCATTTTTCTTGTTTACCATAGGTGCAATCATTCCAGTGGCTCCTTTTTTCTTTGCCGACGGATTGTTAGCTTTACTTTTATGCGTTTCATTTAGTGCGGTAGGTTTGTTTCTAATTGGTACTGCAATAACCTTATTTACAGGTAAAAGCGTTTGGTTTTCGGGCCTAAGGCAAGTTGCTTTTGGATTGGCGGCGGCTGGTATTACTTTTGGAATTGGTAAATTAATTGGCGTGGCGATAGCGTGATGATTTGGATAATTTCATACTATTTTATATTTTATTTAAGTTTTGCTAAACTCTTTTCGGTTCACTCTAAAATAAATTTAAGAAATAGTATCTGTTTGCATTTCTACTAATAAAAAACCAAAATTGAATTTAAAGAAGGGGGCTAACACTCCCTTTTTTTTGTACTTTTATTCAGCAAATAGGTAATACCTAGCTTCTCAAATTGGGTGTTTTAGCACAATATTCTAATATCTTTCATAATATCAGCTATTTAATGTGCCATAAACAGGCAATAGTTATTGTTTTTTATACCGATTAATCGGCACGTATCGCTTCTCGGAATGTCGACATACCTCATCGGAATTCTCCTTTTGCGTTCAAATACCTTGTAAATAGGATGTCAAAATCGGTCCACGATAGCTATCGTGGACAGCGTAAATGCCGAAGGGCGACACGTCGAAATACTCCTTTAATGTTCAATTTCTTTTTGGTTCTGGCTTCCAGAGGTTAGGTTACATTATAAAGTTGATATTAATTTCCCAAAAACATTTTCTATTTCAAAACGTTTAAGCAATACATTCAAAAATATTCACCCGAATCATGAAAATCGCTTTTCTTATCATTGCATTAAGCATTTTGTTTTCTATCAACGGTTATGTAATGTTGCGCGGTTGGCAGACTTTACCCTCCGCTTATTTCCTTCGGTTTACTTACCTTGTGGTTATGATTACTCTTTTTATGGTAATGATGGGCACTATGATATTTGGTAATCAGATGTCACAATTTTATGCTAACACGCTAAGTTTTATCGGATTTAGCTACGTAATTGTATTTATATATTTACTATTGTCATTTTTGATAGTCGATCTTATTCGCATTATAAATCACTTTATACATTTTTTTCCTTTCAGTGTGGCCGGTTTTCGATTGTGGATATTGGTTATTACTTTGATTATTACGGGTGTGGCTATGATTATTGGTAATTACAAATTCAATAACCCCGAAATTGTAACTTTAAATTTGACTACTGATAAACCTAAACAGAATAAGGAACTTAAAATAGTGGCAATTAGCGATTTGCATCTTGGCATTAGCATTGACAAAGCAAGACTTCAAAGCTGGGTGAAATTGATAAATGACCAAAAACCAGATATTGTGTTGTTAGCAGGAGATGTGTCGGATAGATGGATGGAGCCTGTGATAAGGCAAAATATGGCTGAAGATTTGCGTGCTATTAATGCGCCAATGGGTGTTTTTGCGGTAAATGGGAATCACGAACACTATGCGGAAACAGCAAACTTAACCGCCGATTACTTGAGGGAAGCTGGCATTATAGTGTTAAGAGACCAAGTAAAAATGGTTAATAGCCGTTTCTATGTCGTTGGTAGAGAAGATAAAAGCAATAAAAAAAGAAAAAAGATTTCGGAAATAGTTAAGGATTTAGACAAAAAACTTCCAATTATACTACTTGATCATCAGCCTTTTCATTTATACGAAGCACAAGAAAGTGGCATTGATTTTCAAATTTCGGGACATACACACAATGGGCAATTTTTTCCAGGCAATTGGATTGTAAAAAACATGTATGAAATGGGTCATGGTTATTTGAAAAAAGGAGCAACCCACTTTTATGTATCTTCGGGGCTGGGCATTTGGGGCCCACAATATCGTATTGGAACGCAATCGGAAATAGTAGTGGTAAATTTGAAGTATTAAAGCCTCCTTTATCCGCCGATTGGTGACTTTAAGACCAACTTTCTTATTTATTGAAAAAATACCTTTATCTTTTCTTCTTAAAAAAATCTTTCATCAACTTACTGCATTCTTCTTCCAAAACGCCCGAAACAACTTCTGTTTTAGGGTGCAATGCATGAGGTGCAAAACGCTGAAAACCTCGCTTTTCGTCGGACGCACCGTAAACAATTCGGCTAATCTGCGCCCAGCCTAAAGCTCCAGCACACATTACGCAAGGCTCTACAGTGACATACAATGTGCAATCAATCAGGTATTTCCCGCCCAGGAAACCAGCTGCTGCGGTAATCGACTGCATTTCGGCATGAGCTGTAACATCATTCAGTGTTTCGGTAAGATTGTGCCCACGCGCAATGATACGCCCCTGGCAAACTATGACTGAACCAATGGGTACTTCGTCGCGCTTACCCGCCAATTTGGCTTCTAGCAAAGCTTGTTTCATGAAATATTCATCAGGGTTTATGTCCTGAGAATCGTTTTCGGAGTAGTAGGAAATGGGCATGTGATATATTTATTCTTCTAATTTTTTGTTCTGTTGTTTTGATAAAGCAGCTTTTGGCGAAGGAATAGATTGAATTAGTCGAAAAGCAGTTCTGTATCAGCTACATCTATCAGATCCATTTTCACATCCCCTGCAAGCATTTCAGTAGTCCCAAATCTTGGCACGACTGACGTGGTTTTTTATCTACCACATATATTATTCGCATTCGTACATTTACAATTTGTAACGGTTTGGATTATTCATCTTACAAAATGCTAATCAGTTCTTCTATCAGAAGAGTGGAATTTTCAACTGGTTACAAATTGTAACCGGTTCGTTTCCGGCAATAGTTTATTCTTCCTACAAACCGCTTGTAGCGTCATGATGTCTATCGGGAGAGCGGAATCCATCGTTTTCTCAATAGTTTACACCCTCAAAAAGCCCAATTCATACACCATTGGTTGCAATTTTTCGCTCAAAGCTTTATAGACTTCCTCAAAGGGTTTGAAACTTACAGGTACTACATCGCCACTGGCATTGCGGGCTTGCAACGCTTTGCGTATTTGATACCATCCCACATCTGCACGGTTTAACTTTAACTCATCCCGCACCGAACGCACATCGGTATGTGAGAAATAGGCATGCCATAGTTTTTTACCTTCGGCAAGAACGGCTTTGGCTTCGGGAGTCAAAGTAGTGGGAGTCAAAGTAGTGGGAGTGCGACTTTGAGTCGCGCCCCCACTACTTTGACTATCGAACTGAGGTAAGTTTTGCAGATACTCCACCATAAAATCACTTTCAAAACGCTCAGGTGAACCTACTTCTTCTTCGGTAAATGGTATAAAATGATTGACAATGCTCCATTTCCGTCCGTTCCATTCCAAATCATTGGCACTGGCAGTTCTTTGACTACGATTGAATAACATCCAAATTAGACAGTCCGATTTAAACTCGTTGGTAAGTGGTTCAGTAGGCTGCAGAAATTGGTCACGGTCATTGAGCCATGTCGGCTTGATTAATCGACGAACAGAAAAAACTATTGCTGCTTGCCAAAGATTTTCTGAAGTAATGTAAAAACCATGTCCATCGCTAAAACTCGATGAGAATAAAGCAGTACCCTGTTCTGCATGTTGCAAATCATTTACAGAACAACGCATATATCCAATTGCTCCATCTGCCCAATTAATAACACTAGGTTTTGAAGTAGCAGGCGAGATTGCATTTTTTATTGGAATAACAAATGTTTTGTTAGATTTAGGTCGATTAAACCATACATTTAAAAATGAATTATTTGGTAAATTATAAAATGTTTTTTCTCCAATTGGATGTACTTTTCTATCTAACACGTCAACGCTAATTTCAGTAATTGGTATTTTTTTATTTATTAGATGATTCGTTGACCAAACCAAAAAACCAATTGGAAATTGTCCACTAAGTCCATCAAATGCTTTATTGTGGACAACAAAACCACCTAAATATTTTCCTTGCCAAGTTAATCTAAACTTTTCAAAATTTGGTGCATTAACGTACTTCAATGTACTAAACATTGCAATTGTTGCATTTGGTATCTCTTGTGCAACACGAGCTACAAATTGAATAAATAATTCATTACTAGCTTTTCCATAATCTATCATTGCATTGGAAGAAAATTTAGTTTTAGCAACACCACTTTTAGTTTTAGCTTCTAATCCTAGTGAAGTATTTTCACGGTTAGCTGCTTCCGCATACGGTGGATTAATCAGCACCAAAATTTTCTTTTTTTCGGCAATAGCTTTTCGCAGACTTTCGGGGATTTTATTGGTAAGTGAGTAATCAATTTCACCTGAATCGGTAATATCATCATTCAAATAATCATATTGGAAGCGAGTGGCAGACACGCAAGTTTTGGTGGCTCGCATCACATCTATGTCGGCACTGTCCAGCGTGCTCATGTATATGTTGCGTGGGTTACTGTGTTTCACTTCCAGGTTGCCCACACCGCAGCACATATCCCACACTGTGTATTCACGTTGCCAGTTTTCGCCCAGCGTTTCGGCCAATTTATCGTAGGCCTTGTCCACCACAGCCAATGGCGTATAAAATGCACCTTTGAAACTTCGTTCGTCGAGCGGAATAAGACTATCGCGGCGTTCTAGTAGATAATTGCGGTATTCGGCTTTTGGTGGTCGGTGGTAAATGGCCCAGAATTGTCGATAGCCTTCGCGGTTGCCTAGTTCATATATTTTTCCACCAAGGCTAAAAACCGGTGCATTGTTTTTGTGCATCAGTTCGGCCGGCAGGTTTTCGTGGGTAGAAACCGTTCCATCGTGCATAATGTCGGCAAAAAACAAGAGCGCATAATCCTCTTCCGCTACTCCTTTAATTTCTCGCCCTATCATTACCACCCATTTGTCGTACACTTGTTTCAGGTTGTCGGGTGTAATTTGGGTACGGATAATATCGCCATTTTTAATGGCAGTTTTTATGGTATTGATAAACTCCTCTTCGTGAGTTTCAATTTTAAAAGAAACAAAGTGAGTACCAATGTGTGCAGACACAGCATCCAGCGCATCCTGCGTATATTTACTGGCAGAAGTGCCCCATTTAATGGTTTTTTTTGCAAGGAATGGAATCACATCCTCACTTTTCATAATGGCGGCTTTTTGGGTATCAATCACCGCCAAAAACGGAGGAACATACTCGCCCTTATTCAATGCCTCCTGCACATAATGCATTAATTGCGTGAACATTGCGTAGGTAGAATTTTTACAGCTGTCTTTCGCTTCAAACCATATTTCTTTGGTTTGTATATCAATCAAATTCTTGGAATAGCCTTTTAGTCCCAATGCTTTGATATAGACATCCTTTACATCCTCCTCACTTCTAACTTGTTGCAATTGTTTATAAAGGCTCATAGTTCTATTTTGTGTTTGTTTGATAATTTAATGCTGACTTAAAGTAAATGCAACAATATAGTTATTCGTTCATTAATTATGGAAAACAATCTATTTTCATAGCATAAAGACACTGCTACATGTCTTCATCTTACATGAAATCAATAATTTAAAAAGAAACATATCATTTTTTTAATATGTATCTACTTGAACTAGAGAAGTGCACAAAATACAAGTTCAATTTTCAGGGTCTCAAATTCTACGTCCCAAAGATTCTTTTCTATTAATAGTTTTTCAAGGGCAATAAAGTTCTCGTCAGATAAAATTATTGTTGAAACTAGTGCGGAATATACTTCTTTTCGATTTCCTTGACCAAGTAAACTCTTTAGGCGAGAAATATATCTGTTTCGCTTTCTATCATTTTCTATATGATCAGAATTCTCTTTGTAATCTTCAAGCAATTCTATAATCTCATTTGCAATTCTAAATCGAGGATTTACAAAATGATTACGGTCATTTAGATCCAACACTTCTATTGTGCGTTTAGCAATTTCATTTTTTGGAGAATAGCGGAAATTTCTGTAATAAAAGAAATCCTTTGGATTATCAACAAAAGGATTAACAATAGGTTCTTTTATTGTATCGTGTGAACCTTTGTTTGCATTACATTTTTTTGAAGCTGGTAATAAATTGCCCCATTGCATTACTTCATCTGAATATGGTATTTTGGGATGAAAGTGTTCCATCTCCATATATTTACTTTCCTCGCCCAAACGGATTTCAGAATAGCAGCATTTCCCATACGACATATTAAAAACAGCTTCTTTTAGCCACGGAATGTTCCATACCAAATTGCCTGTATCTCTAAACTCCTGTGTTTTTGCAGCCTGAAATTCTGGTGTAAGTTTGTCGGGTTTTATAGGTAACTCAAGCTTTATCATTGTCAGGGGATAGTTGAGAGAATTGAATATCTAATAGTTTTCTCTCAGCACTTTGTGGATGCAAAATCTGCATCAATTGGTCGTAAGCAGCTTTACCTTTTGCATAATCATCAGTATCCAATGCTTTATCAAATTGATTGATTAACTCCTGATATTTATCTGTATTGATGTTTTCTTCCAGACCCATAACCTCACTAAGAATTTCTTCAATTTTCCATCCAATATATGATTTATTACCCAAATGCTTTACTTCTGTATGGTCGCCAACACGATTTAGCGTGTAAAGATTTACATTCTCCATCGACTGAATTATAAACGGACTGTGTGTGGTAACAATAAACTGAGTTTGAGGGAAAATACCTGATAACGATTTAATTAAACCACGTTGCCATTGTGGATGCAGATGTAAATCTATCTCATCTATCAACAAAACAGCTGGCTCTTTTAATGGGTTTTTGCTATCTGGATAACGGTCAAACATTTTCTTACAGAAATCAGCCATCCACGA
Source organism: Paludibacter sp. (assembly GCA_020049515.1). Taxonomy (GTDB): domain Bacteria; phylum Bacteroidota; class Bacteroidia; order Bacteroidales; family Paludibacteraceae; genus Paludibacter. The sequence goes on from JAIFKQ010000081.1 coordinate 12,931, forward strand.
TAAAGTAGCTTGGTAGCCATAACCAAGTTCAGACATTTTGTGCCAACCATCTACTGTTTGGAATTCTATGTAGTTGTTAAGTTTTTCATCTGAAATAAACTTCAGATTGTTTATTGCAGGAAATATTTCACTTGTAATAACCGTTTTTAATATATCTCTTTGTTGGGCTGCCTTCTCTTGTCTATTTTTTGCGGCATAATCTAATTGAAATAACCAGTCTTCAAAATTGACCAACTTAGTGTTATCAAATAAATTGTCAGTATTTGAATCGTTCATTTTTTTCTCTGAAATTCCTTTTTTTTCAATTTCCCGAACTACTCCATAAGCGTAAATTTGTAAATTTGAAGCAACATGAGTATTATGTATTCCCTTTGGATGCTGCAATATAGTTTCTGAGGACTTTGAAAAACCTAAATCAAATTTATTTACAAACTCATTTGAAAATTCATTATTAGAGGGCGTTAACGTTGAAATTACACTTAATCCCAATTGAGTACCTTGAGCTATTTTATTTCGATATGAGTCCTGTGTAAATACTTTGGGATAAAATATATTTGAAAACGTTGCTTCAGGTTCCAAGCTCGCAATTGCCTTCAACAAATTTGTTTTTCCTGCGTTATTATTGCCCAGAAAAACTGTCCAACGACACCAATCACCATTGTCATCAACAAAGGAAAATTTATGCTCACCTCTAAATCCTTTGAAGTCCACAATGCCAACTTCTTTTATATAAACAGGAACTTGTTTTAACATAATAGTAAATTGTAAATGAATAAATATTAAATCCTTATATATCCTTTTCCACCACCAAATTATCGATAATAAACACCTGACGTTCGGGCGTATTTTTGCCCATATAGAATGACAGCAAATCGGCCACTGCATCTTCTTTTTTGAGTGTAACTTGGTCTAATCGCATATCCTTTCCAATAAAATGCTTGAACTCGTCGGGTGAAATTTCACCCAGTCCTTTAAATCGGGTTATTTCAGGATTACTTCCCACCTTCACCATGGCGCTTAGGCGTTCTTCTTCCGAGTAGCAATAGAAAGTTTCCTTTTTGCTACGAACGCGAAAAAGTGGCGTTTGAAGTATATGTACGTGGCCTTTTTTGATTAAATCGGGGAAAAATTGCAAGAAAAATGTAATCAGCAACAACCGAATGTGCATACCATCCACGTCTGCATCGGTAGCTACTATCACTTTGTTGTAGCGCAAGTTATCCACGCCGTCCTCTATGTTGAGGGCAGCTTGCAAGAGGTTAAACTCCTCATTTTCGTACACCACTTTTTTGGTCAATCCATAGCTGTTGAGCGGTTTACCTTTCAAGCTAAACACAGCCTGAGTGTTTACATCGCGGCTTTTGGTAATGGATCCACTTGCCGAGTCGCCCTCGGTAATAAAAATGCTGGAATTGCCAATTGCCAGGTTTTTAGCTTCATCTTTGGTCAATGAATCATTGAAATGAACACGACAATCACGCAATTTTTTGTTGTGTAGGTTTACTTTCTTGGCTCTTTCTCGCGCCAATTTGGTTACGCCTGCAATGGCCTTTCGCTCTTTTTCGGAGTCTTGAATTTTTTGTAGTAAGGTGTTGGCAGTCTCGGAATTACGGTGCATGTAATTATCCAATTCTTTTTTCAAAAAATCGGAAATAAACTTATTCACCGAAATGCCGTCTTTTGCCATATCGCGGGAGCCAAGTTTGGTTTTGGTTTGCGACTCGAAAATGGGCTCCTCCACGCTGATAGAAACGGCAGCAATTACGCCATTTCTGATGTCCGCCAATTCCATGTTTTTGGAATAAAACTCCTTAATGGTACGTGCCAACGCTTCCCTAAATGCACTTTGATGCGTTCCGCCTTGTGTGGTGTGTTGACCATTAACAAACGAATAGTATTCTTCGCCATATTGGTCGCTGTGCGTAAATGCAATTTCAATATCCTCTCCTTTGAGGTGAATAATAGGATAGAGCGGCTGAGCAGTCATATTTTCGTTCAGCAAATCGGTCAATCCATTTTTGGAGAGTATCTTTTTTCCGTTGAAATTAATGGTTAAACCCGTGTTGAGATACGCATAATTGCGCAGCATGGTTTCAATATATTCTTCCTTATAGACGTAATTCTCGAACAACGTATTGTCGGGCACAAAATATATAAAAGTTCCGCGGTCTGAGTTATCCGCAAATACTTCACTGTCAGTAAGCAATTTGCCTTGCCCAAATTCGGCTCTTCTGCTTTGCCCATCTCTAAAACTTTGTACAATAAAAGTGGCCGAAAGTGCATTCACGGCTTTTGTACCCACACCGTTCAGTCCCACCGATTTTTTGAAAGCTTTCGAATCATATTTACCGCCGGTATTCATAATCGAAACTGCCTCTACCATTTTCCCAAGCGGTATGCCTCGACCATAATCACGCACTTCCACGTGTCCGTCTTTCACGCGCACATCTATGGCTTTGCCAGCACCCATGCGGTATTCGTCAATACAATTGTCGAGCACTTCTTTGAGAAGCACGTAAATTCCATCGTCCACATGTGTTCCATCGCCCAGCTTTCCAATGTACATTCCGGGCCGCCGACGCACGTGTTCCAATCCTTCGAGGGTGATAATGTTACTATCACCGTAATCTACTGTCTGTGATTCAATTAAAATTTCTTCCATAAGTATTAAAAATGAGAACTCCTAGCCCCTTCCGCAAAACGGGAGTGCTTAGTGGTTAATGTGTTATCTAGCAATCCAACTTTCGGGATTTTGAAGGTTTTTACCGTTCCAAACCTGAAAATAGAGTTCTGTTTTATTATCATTTTCATCATCGGTATATATTTTTCCGATGGCTTGCTTGGCACTTACTTTGTCGCCCTCGCTTACAAAAATTTGTGTTAAATTTGCATAAACGGTGCGATAATTCCCATGTTTTATAATCACCGCGTTATTACTTCCTGGTATAGAAAAACGCTGCGTAACAATTCCTTCAAATACCGCACGGGCTGTGCTGCCTGATGGAGTTTGAATATAAATTCCTTTATTATTGGTGGTTACATATTTCAAAACAGGATGTGGCTGCACTCCAAAATGTCCACGAATAAATCCGTTGGAAGTTGGCCATGGCAATCGCCCTATGTTTCGCTGAAAATCGCCCGATAATAATGTTTCTTCTTTCGTTAAAACAGATGTAGATTGCGTTGACTTAGCCTCGGCAATTACTGGAATTTCTTTAATTGCGGGTTTTGGTTCAATTAAGGGTTTCGGTTCTTGTTTCGGTGTTGTTTTTGGTGCTGTTTTCGGTGATGTTTTCGCCGCTTCTTTCGCAGCCAGATTCGCCGCCTCTTTTGCTTTATTTTCGGCTGCAATCTTTTTATTTTGCTCTGCAATAATTTTATTCTCTGCAGCGATACGTTTATTTTCTGTTGCAATACGGCTATTCTCTGCCGCTACACGTTTTGCTTCTGCCGCTACACGTTTTGCCTCTGCTTTGCGTATTTCTTCGGCAATAATTTTTTCAATTTTATTATTTAGATCATTTGCTTTCTTTTGTTGAATTTTTAAATCAGCTCGCAATTTCTTTTCCTTTTTTTGTAAATCTGTAAGTAAAACCTTTTCCTTTTTTTCATCTTTTGAGAGCTTTTGAGTTTCTGTTTCTTTTTGTTTTACCACATCTACTTTAGTCACTTTATTACTTTGCAAACTGTCATTTTTTACTTGAATTTGTGCCGTTACCTTTTCTATTTCACCCACTTGTACTTTCCTGTATTGCGAATATTCCTGCATATATCTCAATCGGCGATACGATTGATCAAACGAGTTAGCTGACAGTACAAACATTATTTTGGCATACAAATCACGGTTGATGTAAGCCTCTTGCACCAATTTAGCATAATCCAATTTTAATACTTTCAATCTATTTTCGAGAATGGTTTTCTCTTGTCCCAATCGGTTCATTTGGTTATCTAGCTGTCCAATTTCCGAACTTATTGTTTTTATCAACACCTTTCGTTCCTTAATATCTTTGTTTATAATAACCAATTTGTTTAACGAACTACGTTGGGATTTTTTAGTCTCGTTTAGAATTTTACTCGTCGTCTCAAGTTTTTGTAAGGTTTGTTTTCGCTGGTTCTCCAACTCCTTTACAGTTTGTGCGGGCAAAGGCGAAATAAACATCAAGAAAGTGAAAGTTATTACCAATTGTCGGATAAGTGTTTGAAAGTACATTTATTTAGGGTTTTGAGTGATAAATAGTGAGTTTTTAATACGCTTAATTGGAATTTTCTACGAATTGAAAAATTATTTTTTCAGTAATAAGTCAATATTACTTCGAGTATAGATACGCTGGCTGGATGGTGAAAATATGACTTTGCTGTTAAATTCTACCTTTTGAACAGAAAAGTCGCAAGACACTTTACTTTTTTGATTTGTAATATGCATTGATATTTTTTGTGGAAAGTTTACGGTATTAACCATTGCAAAATTTTCATAATTTGTTTGCATTTGATACTTGTTATCTTTATCTTTTAGTACTACCTGCTCTATGGTATTATTAGACAGTATGTGTGAATTTTGAAGTATGTTCTCGTTTTGATATCCTATACTGTATTTACCGTTTTCGTGGGCTGACAATGTTAAGCTATCGATTACCAACTCTTTTTTTCCAATACAAAAAAGTTGTCCCGAAATCATCGACTGCAAGCTGTAAAAATCTACATCTATGCCAAATCTTGTTTTAAAATATTTATAATCAAGTACATAATACCTTTTGTTCATTTTGTCAAATACACGCATACTATCGGGCGACAACTCCACTTTAAACATTTCAATACCCATAAATGGTTGAATAGAAATATCAAGTGCAGAGTCTTTTCTCATTTTAATAGTGGCAGAAACATTGAGGTCTCTGTCATTTAAATTTATTGCCATTGCCATTTTGCTTACGTTAGCCGTAGAAAATTGGGGCTGTGAAAACTGAATTTGTTTAATTCGTTCATTCAGTTCGCTGACAACTGGAATCTCAACGGTTGTTATTTTGCTCGTGCTTTTACAAGCTGAAAATAGAACAATCATCAACAGGGTATAATAAAAAATACTTTTATTCATAATAATGCTTTTAATAATTTTAAATAGAAAAAAATACCACCTCCATACCGCTTTTGTGGATTGGAATTTGGATGGCAAATGATTTTTATAACGGCCACTAAACCTCCCGTGAAAATTCAGATTAAATTGCGGGAACAAAATTAGCAACTTCAAACTTTGTTTCTTTAAATTCTATGTCCTGATTTATTTCAGGGTCGATATTCTACTAACTACTATCACTAAACTAACAAATAACCCCTAGCCCTTCCCGTCCCAAAAAGAATAAATTGCGGGTAACCATGCAAGTATTGATTACTTTAAACTTTGACTTTACTTTAAACAAACCAAATGAATGTGCAAAAAAGCTCAAAGAAGTTTTTTTTCCGTTTCAATTTTTCGTCCTGTATTTTTAGGACAGGGCTGCTACCTACTGCTATCTACCTACTCTCTTTTCCATCCTTTGTTTTCAATTTTCTGTTTCATTTCGTCTGTTTTATTTCCAGCGTCATAAGATTTTTGCCACATTTCTACCGCTTTTTCGTCATATTTGCCATCCGCTTTGCTATACATCCAAAGTATATCGCCATAATGTTCATAAATGACAGATGAATCTTCCTCTTTTGGCAAATTATCTACTGCTTTCTCAATATAAAATTTGGCCAAAGAATAATTTCCCTGCTCATATAAAATCCAAGCATAAGTATCGAGGTAAGTACTATTTTTGGGGTCTAGTTCCACCGTTTTGGCACTCATTTTTTCTGCTCGCTTCAATTCTGTTTTTTCCAGCGACAAATAATATGCATAATTATTCATTAGCATAATGTTTTTGGGATTGGCCGTTAAGGCATTTTCATAAGCTATAAAAGCAGAATCTTTCTTTCCTAGTTTATAATAAATATCTCCAATTTGAGTCAGAAAATCACTTTTCAATACCGGTTGCACATTAGTAATAAATGGCAGGGCGGTTTGGAATGATTCTAATGCTTCCTGGTATTTCTCTAGCTGATATTGCCCTATCCCCCTATAAAAATACCAAGTAGAATTGCCCGGTACATTTTCAATTGCTCTATTTGCTATTGCAATTAAGTTGTAAAAATTTTTATCAGAAACATAAAGTTGAATGAGTCGCATCCAGGTTTGATCATTTTTTGGATTTATGTTTATCATTGTTTCCAAAGCCGATTTTGCCTCTTCGTTGCGTTTCCAAAATTGCAAGAAAACGGCATAATAACCGTGTACTTGTTCTTCTAAGGGATAGCTATTAACCAAAAGTTTAAAAAGTGATTCTGTTTCTGCAAATTTCGTCGAGTCTTGCACCAACTTTTCAACATATTGTCCCAGCACCTCAATTTTTGTGTCCACATCCAATTGTTCATTTTTCAATGCGTTTACTATGGACTGCAATGCTTTTTCGGGCTCATTCTTTGAACTGTAATACTCTGACAACGAAACATAAACATAGGCATTTTCTGGATTGTTGGCTAGCACTTTTTGGTATATTTCATAAGCCTTTTCAGGCATTTTTTGTTGCATAAATATGTCCCCTCTCAGCACTTGGTATCGTGTTTCGGTAGGATATTTATTTATCAACTTATCAATTTCGGCCACTCCTTTTTTGGGTTTATTTGCCAAAATATATAATTGAAATTTTTCGAACGCTAAATTTTCCGAAATTCCAACTATGCTTTCTAGTTTATTATAAGACTCTATAGCTTTGTCATAATCCTTCGTCTGTTTGTATAGCGAACTCAATATTTGATACACTTCTTCCCTATAGGGGTAGTTTATTTTAAGGTTTTCGGCTATATAAGTGGCTCGTTGCCAATTTTTAAAATCAGTAAGTAGCGAGATAAGTCGCACGTTGTACCACCAATTTTTGGGCTCAAATTTCACTGCATTTTCCAAATGCTTCAATGCCTCATCGGCAAGTCCAATAGAAGAATATAGCAATCCTAGTTCTGATTGAACACCTGCATCCAGCGAGTCTATTGCCAAGCACATCCGAAATGTTTCGATAGCTTGATCGTATTTTTGAGTTTCTTTTAGCCGTAATCCCTCGTAGTAAAAATAGTCAAACTGCCGTTGGCTCTCATCAGAAATTGTTATTTGAGTAACATTATCCTCTGCCATTTTTTTTTGAGCAGTGCACGAAATCAACACTATAGACAGTATAAAAAGATATTTTAGGCGCATTGGCACTGAGTTTTTTTAAAAATAAAATTCTTATTGTACTTGGTGAACCATTGGCCTCCATTATCAGAAAAAAATACTACTTCCCCGTATGACCAAATCCACCCGTGCCGCGCTCAGTATTTTCCAAACTGTCAGTTAGTGACCATTTGGCGTGAGTATAGGGTGCAATTATCATCTGACAGATACGCTCGCCGTCGGTTATGATAAACTCGTTGGCAGACAAATTGATAAGAATAACGCAAATTTCGCCTCTGTAATCGGCATCAATTGTTCCTGGAGAATTGAGCACCGTAATGCCATTTTTTATTGCCAATCCGCTTCTTGGTCGTATTTGGGCTTCGTAACCTGTTGGTAATTCAATAAATAAGCCTGTAGGTATAAGTTTCCGCTCGAGAGGTTTTAGCAAAATAGGTTCTGATATATTGGCGCGCAAATCCATTCCAGCCGACTGGGATGTGGCGTATTCGGGTAGTGGATGTTTGGATTGATTTACTATTTTAACGGTCATAAATAATTACTTAAGAAAATTTGACTCACTTCTTTTTGGTTTAGCTACAAAAATACGACATTTATCTAAATAGACCTTTATATGCAGATGAAAAATATGTTTTTTTTCTTTTTGATAATGAATGTACTGTCTGAAAGTCCTTTGCGAATATATTGACAACCTTTTTTTTGATTAAAATCACAAACCATAAACCCAATTCATAGGCTCAGCATTCAACGGCAAAATTGTTAGTATAAACTAATGCTATGTTAATTTGAAAATTCTATGCAGCAATAACTTAATAATTATTCAATACGCCCTAGATTGGCTAACGTAACGCTAGTTTGTTGTTTTACATATCGGGTCTAAAAATCCGAAAAAAAATGACCTGCAAGAAAATTTTCACAGCATTTTCACCCATCTTCTGATTCTGTCATTTAAAGTCATGAAATTCATAATCAGCCTTTTGGTCTGAAATATTTATATTCAGATAGCTGGGTGTTTTATTGCTATCGGCTATGGAATTAAGCGTAATGTAAGTTGTGTTGCCAAAAACATATACTGCTTTTCGATGATCGTGCCCCGTAATCACTAAATTTATTTGGTTTTTTGCAAACAAATCCAATAGCACATATATTTCATCCACCAGCGGATTTGTTGCTATTTGATTGTGGTTTCTAAAAAAGTTTACATGGGTTAAAACGATGCAATTACGATAGTTAGCCCTTTCGGTAGTCAGCAAAGATATTAACCATTCTAATTGTTTATTGCCAATAGTTCCACTTCCGCTGTCAATGCATATATAAATGTCATTGGCAGTGGGAGTTGACACTGTAAAATAATAGGTTGAGGACCCAAAGTACTCGTAAAATGTTTTCCAGCCATTAAAGAATAAATCGTGGTTACCAACCATCAAGAAATAGGGAACTTCATTGAATGACGGTAAATTTTGATTTAAAATTTCGTAGTCTTCTTTTTGACCAGTAACAAGGTCGCCTATCATTACCAACGCTAAATTTTCAGGTTTTCGTGCCTCAGCAACTAATGCATTGAAATTTTTCGTGCCCCCAATGTGACTAT
>JAIFKQ010000171.1 GCA_020049515.1 Paludibacter sp.
TGATAAAACTGGGAAAGTTATTATTGCAATGAATTTCGATGGCGCAGAAAGTTTTATTGACGGTTTTGCAATTGTAAATAAAGGCGGAAAAGCTGAATATAGTACAACGGCATATGGAGGAAAATTTACTTTTATTAATCGTACAGGAAAGTTAATGACAGATTTTAAATATAATATAATTGAATCTTTTAAAGGAAATTTGGCAATGGTAACCGTGCACGATGCATTAGGCGAATCCAAATATGGATATATTGATAAATCAGGTAAGGAAGTTATTCCACCTCTTTATACTAATATTGAGAAAGTTTCAATTAATAATTTTATCGTTTCGCTCAACAATAAATTTGGTGTTGTTGATTCTGTGGGAAAAACAAGTATTCCAATTATCTACAATGAGCTAACTGCTTTTTCGAAAGGGTATTACAAAGCTTTGGTAGCTGACAAAATTGGTATAATTGATTCTATTGGAACTATTGTATTGCCAATTAAATATGATGAATTTAGGAGTTATTCAAATGAAGATAAGCAGTATATAGTTAAACTATCCGACAAATATGGATATGTAGATACTAAAGGTCAAATTATGATTCCTACAATATACGACGATTTAGGATTTTTGAAAAGTGGTATGATAACTTTCTTTAAACAAAACGAAAAATATGGCTTTATTGATAGAACAAATAAAGTGATTGTGAGTGCCAAATACGATGAAGCAGGTTTGTTTTATCAAGGATTGTCGGCAGTAAAACTCAATGGAAAATGTGGTTTTGTGGATGAAACTGGGAAAGTGGTTATTCCTTTAATTTACGAAGAAGCCTATGGTTTCGATAACGATTACGGCGATGGGAAAGGGCATGTAAAATTAAATGGCAAAGAATTTAAAATTAACAAAAAAGGTGAGCGTATTAATTAGAAGAATTGACATGATAACGATTATGATTTAAAAGGTATAAAATTGTAACCCGTTATATCAAGAACGATTCTTACAAATGAAGAGGGAGAAGAACAAATACTTAATATTAAATCAATTAAATGGCAATTTATGAAAAAATTTTTAATTTTTATCACTGTCTTTCTCATCACATTTGATGCAAAAAGCCAAACAACAGGAACAGCTGATTCCTATAACTTGAGTGGAATATCAAAGCTACAACAAAATGATAATATAGCTGCCTGTACAGACTTTAGTAAGGCAATAAATCTTGACCGAAATAGTTTCGAAGGATATTATGGCAGAGGAGTTGCAAAAAAAAATCTTAAAGATTATGATGGTGCAATTATTGATTTCAATATGGCTGTTTATCTTAATCCTAAGTGGGATTTAGCATATCGTTATAGAGGCAAAGTAAAAATGGAGCAAAAAAAACAGGAAGAAGCATTAGATGATTTTTCGAAAGCAATTGCACTAAATCCTACTGATAAAGAGGCATATTTGGATAGAGCTGATTGTTATTCATGGTTGATAAATTTTGAAGCATCAATCCTCGACTATACTAAAGTGATAGAATTATACCCAAATAATGCAGAAGCGTATTTTTTAAGAGGTACTATAAAAATTCTATTACAAAATCCAACAGCATGTTCTGATTTACGAAATGCAAAAGAATTAGGCTCAACAGAAGTTGATGAGATGATTGCATCATATTGTAAATAATGCCCTATTTCGATTTTTAATATTAAAACCGGAATCTTAAAAGTAGCTTTTCTAATATTAAAACTTATGAAATAAATATCAATAATCATACATATTATGAAAATAAAATCGTTATTATCAACTCTATTATTATCGTTTTCAGTTTGTTGCCTTGCACAGGAATTGATTGTAAAAGAATCAAAATGTGTATCTGGTGATTGCACCAATGGATATGGTCGTTATGAATTTAGCACTGGAGAGCATTATGAAGGAGAGTGGAAAAATAACAAACGAAATGGACAGGGAACAAATGTTTATTCAACTGGAACAAAAAAGACTGGAATATGGAAAGATGACATATATATTGGGGAAAGTACCCCAACACAATCTGCTGTTAATAACATCGCCTCAGCACCCATTACAAATGAAACTTTTGGATACAATCAAATCTCCGGTGAATATGAAATTAAGGATGCAAGTGGAAATGTAACAAAGCATTCAAAAACTGGAGGACAATATGATCCAGCAGAAGGATTGTCGGTAGCGTTTTTAAGATTGGAAGATGATTGGGAAGGTGGATATTATTATGAGTATGGCTTTATCGACAGCCAAAACAAGGTTGTAATACCATTCAAATTAAATGATGCTGAGAATTTCTTTAATGGCATTGCCTTGGTAAACACTTGGGATAAGCACTACGAACTTATAAATAAAACAGGAAAACCAATTAATGCATTTGTTGCCGATATTGCTTTTTCTATGGGAGATAATTACATTGTTGCAAAGCAGAACAATCAATTCAACTTATTTGATAGAATGGGGAAATTCTTATCAACATCCAAGTATGAAGATATTGACAATACTAACACTGATATGGTACGTGTTAAGTATAATAATAAATACGGATATACCGATCAGGACTTGAACGAATTAATTCCAATGATATACTTCAACGCTGAACCATATGAAGATGGTTTTGCGAGGGTGTCATCGGGATACTATCAATGGGGTGTGATTGATCCCACAGGTAAAGTAATAATTCCGTTAAAATATCAATATATAGAATCATTTCACGAAGGTTTAGCAGCTTTTCAACAGGATGAGTTTTGGGGATATATGGATACTACTGGAAAAATAGTAATTCCGATAAAATACTTTTATGCAAATAACTTTAATGATGGACGAGCTGATGTTTCATTCGTAGATAATGTGATATTTTATATCAACAAAAGAGGTGAACGGATAAAGTAACAATTTTAAGAATTTTCTCAATCATTAAATCATTTCATCTGTATGAAAATGAAAACAACCAATTTGATTTTTTGATTTTTTGTTTATGTTTTTCGATTGCATCAGGTCAGCAAAAGAAAACTACAACTAAGGTTACTGGTTCTACCTCAAAACATAGTATGCCTGCAATTCCTGAACTAATACCCTTTGATGAAAATGGGATGTGGGGCTATAAAGATGCAAATACAGGCAAAGTTGTTATTGAACCGGACTTTCGTGAAGCGCATCCTTTTTCTTTTGGATTGGCATTAGTAAGTGGTTTTAGTTTACAAGATGGTTTTATAAACACACTTGGCGAAGTGATAATTCCAATGATTTACGATAATGCTAGCCCTTTCACTGAAGGCCTGGCCGCTGTAAAGACTGAAAATGGTTACGATGAAAATGGTAATTATTCAAAAGGTTATTGGGGCTTTATTGACGTGGAAGGTAATGTAGTTATCCCGTTTAACTTTAAAATGGTCAGTTCTTTTTCACAAGGATTGGCAGCAGTAAAGATAGACGGGATGTGGGGTTTTATTGATAAATCAGGCAAAGAAGTTATTTCAACACGATATGATGCCGTAAATTCGTTTAGCGAAGGCCTGGCTTGTGTAAGCGATTTCGACAAGTACGGATATATTGATAAATCAGGTGCAACCATCATTCCATTAAAATACGATTTTGGACAAAGTTTTAAAAATGGAAAAGCTAAAGTACAGATAAATTATAAAAGTTTTTACATTAACAAAAAAGGAGAACGTATAAAAAAGTAGAATATCAATTTGAGCTACTTTTCTTGAAAAAAATGCTAAATATTCATTTAAAAAGATAAACCAATTTTGATAACTCTAGAAAAAATATCGAAAATCTTACAAGTACTTCTGTTACTATCATTTTTCCTTCCATTTTTTTCTCAAGGATGTACTCCAAAAGAAGCAGAAAAGGGATCAACTATTGATTCTTCCATTGTGGCACAGGATAATACCAAAACAGAGACAACAGCTTTCGTCAATAAAGATGCTAACCAACAAAAAGTGGATAGTACAAAAGATGGATTGACCGATAGATTTTCAAAGAATTCTACATTACTAAAAGCAGTTTTACGTCCTAATAAAAATTACACTGGGATAGGGTATATTACTGAAGTATTTCTTCTGCTTTTTGTGCAATGTGGTGCTGCTCTTGCATTTATATTATGGATTATTGGACTGATAGTGAAGCTGAAAGACTATAACAGTATTTTTAATATGATAAATATAGCAGCAGTTTTTTCATTCTCTTTTACTAATCCGATGACACTAAGTAATGTATTTGGATTGAAATTGTGGGGTTATTGGGTGTGTTTGGGATTGGCGGTTATTATGGTTGTTTACGACTTGGTTATTCTTAAGATAAAACGTTCAAAATAAAAAACAATAAATTGTTCTATGAAATAAAATGATTCATTACATTATAAGTTGAGAAATATTTTATACCAAATACTGTATTATTATGAAAATGATAAAGTTAACTATTATTATTGTATTATTTTTAAGTGGAACTGCCATGCAAGCTCAGCAACTTAAAAGAATAACAATGCTTTATAAAGACAGTATTTCTAAATTATACGGATTGCAAGATTCAATAACCGGGGATATTGTTGTCCCAGCAAAGTACACAATAATAAATCCATTTTCCGAAAGTTTGGCTAGTGCTAAATATGGCTCAAAATATGGTTTTATAAACAAATCAGGGACTTTAATTATTCCATTTATATACGAATATGCCGCAAATTTCAATGAGGGACTTGCTTTTGTTTCACTCAACGGAAAAATAGGTGCTATAGACAAAACAGAAAATGTCATCATTCCATTTATTTACGAGCTTGGTATTCGTTTTGACGATGGTCTTGCTTTTGTTCAAAAAGACGGAAAATATGGTTTTATCGATAAATTTAACAATGCTGTTGTGCCATTTATATACAATGATGCCACTAGCTTTTCTGAAGGTCTTGCCGCTGTTAGCAAAATATCCGGTGAAGAGGAATTCTCTGTAGAGAAATGGGGATTTATTGACAAATCAGGTCACGAAGTAATTCCATTTATGTACGATTTTGCTTATGGGTTTTCAGACAATATGGCCTCAGTAACACTCGCAAACAAAACATTTAACATTAATAAGAAAGGAGAACAGTTAAATAAGTAAGTAATAGAATGCACTCCTGATAGCTATCGGGAGTCGTATTTCTACATTAAAAACAAAGAATTGGAACGCAGATTTCCGCTAATTAAGCGGATGCAAAAAAACGGATTTATATATAGCCTTCAGCGATATGATTTTAAGACACTTGCATCTTAATCTACCCCGATTTATCGGGGAGAAATCCTTTATATTTTATCCGTCAATTTCCGCTTAATCAGCGAAAATCCGAGTTCTATTAACACCTTTAAATGGTGCATTTTATTGTACCATTTGCTTAGATACATCTTTATTATACTTTTTTTATTGAGTTTAGATTTAATTTTTACATAAATTGAAAGAACAAATAATATCAAAAATGAAAACAATTATGAAAACAAAAAGAACTATTCTAACATCTGTGCTCTTGTTATTATGTATTTTAGCATTTTCGCAGGTTCAATTGGTATATGAAACAAATAATCACCTGAAATTTAATGATATACAAATAGACGGAGATATAAATGCATTTTCAGAAAAGCTTGTAAAGCAAGGTTTTAAAATTACATTGAGAAATGAAACTCTAAGTGGTTTAGAAGGTAATCTGTTTGGAAAAGAATGTGGAGTAAATGTTTATGGAACAGAAAAAACTAATACTGTTTATATGGTTATAGTGTCATTTGAATCTGAAAAAATAGAGTGGCAGGCTTTGAAAAAGCTATATTTTGATTAAAAAAAACCATTGCAGACCAAATATGGCAAAGGCACTTCTTCCGAAACCTTTATAGCACCATACATTGAAGGTGATGGTCGTGAAAAGGAAGCTCTAAGAAGTGATAAAATTAATTATATTACATCTTGGAAGAGTACTGGAGGAGAAATTAGAATATATTTGTTGCCGCAGTATAATGTACAAATAGATTATTTAGATGAAGCAAATAGAGAGGTATATGAAAATGAAGTTGTAGAAACTGAAAATGATTGATACTGATCAGCTCTTAATTTATCATTTTTATAAGAATCGATTTTAACCAAAAGCCAGTTGCATCTTTCTATATTTCGAACCTCAATAAACTAACAGCATGAAATCAATTGTCAGTTTTATTATTGCTTTAGTATCTCTTTTGAGCTTGGTTACATTGGAACCTTTAAAATGTCAGTCAGTTGTATTACCCACCACCGACAATAAAACAATGCTTAAACCTGTCCCGAAAGAATTAATTGTTACACAGAATGTAAGTGATTCAGATGTTGTTTTTGTTAAAATTAGATGTATTGTTCATGCAAAATACTCAGAAAGTGAACTAAAGGAGTTAGAGAGACAATTTAATAGTGCAGAAGAATGGAACGTTTTTTATGACAGTTATTTATTTTATAATGAAGATATTACAATGTTCTTGCACAAAAGAGCAATAGTAAAAACAGAATCAATAAAGAAATATATTCAGTTTATAATGGTTACAAGTGAGAAAATAACTATAAATAGATTGAAATCAGCTGGCAAGTTATTCTTTTTTAATCCGAATACTGGATTAAAGCAATGTGATGCGTCAGCTTTTGACCAACGTAAATATACTAAGTTCTGATACATTTTTTCAAATATTTATCTGAGAATAAATGAGTATTGACCATTAAAATAATATTAAGATGAAAAAGAAAACTTTATTACTTACAATTGCATTTTTCCCAATTGTGTTAAGTCTGTCGGCACAAGAAAAAGGAACTTTTACTGATTCGAGAGATGGTAAAACTTATAAAACGGTAAAAATCGGTACCCAAACATGGATGGCTGAAAATCTTGCATTCAAGTCAAATAACGGGTGTTGGGCATATGATGATGAAGTTGCGAATGCTGCCATATACGGATATTTATATAATTGGGAAACTGCAAAAGCAGCTTGTCCAAAAGGTTGGCATTTGCCTTCCGTTGAAGAATGGACAATCCTTGTAAATTATTTAGGTGGCGATAGTATTGCCGGAGGCAAGTTAAAAGCAATTGGTACAACATATTGGACTGCTCCAAATGCTGGCGCATCAAATCAAAGTGTTTTCTCTGCACTACCTGGGGGTGTTAATAATTCTGCTGCTGGCGGTTATCTTTCTATTCAGGTCAACTCAAATTGGTGGTCGGGAACCGAATTCACCGAATTCGGTACAAATATGGCATATAAATTTAGTCTAAGTTGTTACCACAAAAAAGTACTGAAGGGGGGATTTAGTAAAGTAGGAGGACTCTCTATTCGCTGTATTAAAGATGAAGTTCAAAATCCAGATAAAAGCAATGATCA
The DNA here is from genome assembly GCA_020049515.1 of Paludibacter sp. Classification (GTDB taxonomy): domain Bacteria; phylum Bacteroidota; class Bacteroidia; order Bacteroidales; family Paludibacteraceae; genus Paludibacter. The sequence goes on from JAIFKQ010000171.1 coordinate 7,351, forward strand.
ATCCTCAAAAGAGGATAATAAAGTTGACAAAAATGCTCAAGTGAATATTGCTAAAATCGACAATGGACATAATGTTATCATTGGCACTCAGACTTGGCATAAAACCAACCTTGACGTTAGCACATTTAGAAATGGAGATACAATACCCGAGGCAAAAACGCGTGAAGAATGGAAAATTGCTGGTGAGAAAGGAAATCCGGCATGGTGCTATTATGAAAACAACTCTACAAATGGACAAAAATACGGTAAACTTTACAATTGGTATGCCGTTAGCGATAATCGCAATTTAGCACCTCTTGGATGGCATATACCAACAGATGCCGAATGGACAATTCTTACCGATTTTTTGGGAGGAGAAAGAAATGCAGGTGGCAAAGTAAAAGAAGCCGGAACAAACAATTGGGCAAAACCAAATGCAGGTTCTGTGGATGATGATAAAGCTACTTCAACCAACGAAACTGGGCTTACACTTTTACCAAGTGGTATTCGTACCTCATGGTTAAAATTTGATGGAATAGGCTATGGAGGAAATTACTGGACTTCCACCGAAAAAGACAGTAAAAATACCTGGAGTAGAGATTTGAGTTATATTATTGGAAATGTAAATAAAGGGTATTGGACTAAGAAAAGTGGACTATCCGTTCGCTGTATTAAGGATAATTTATAAAATGAAATAACAATGAAATGTCACTGGCTCTTTTTACATAAAAGCAAATCAGATTATAAATGAAGTCATAAATATCGCATTAACAAATCATCATAAAAATTTTAAAAATGAAAATACAATTATTTACAACAATATTTTTTCTCATTCTAACAGTTCATATTAATGCACAACCAAATGGAATCAACGATGTTAATTTAGGAGTACAACTGGGAAGCATAACCGGAAGTAAAAATGTACAGTCGTATTCATTAACAACCAATTGCCATTGTTCCTTATTTGATTATATTATTAATGGTAAAAATAATAAATTCAGATTTGGAGATTATCTGGGATTTAGAGCAACAACTGGAATTCCAACTTTAACAGCGGCATTTGATCTTGGGTTACAGGCTGCTTATGGTACAGAAAGAATGAATTTAGGTTTCAAGTATATTTATAAAATAGACGCTACCATTAGTCAATCTGATTTAAGCGGTCTTTCAAAATATTGGGGTTTAAATACCCGGGTCGAAGATCTTTATCTTGAACTTTTATTTGGAAAAGAAGATAAAACGAATATAAATGGATTTGGATTAATATTCCGTTTTATGGCAAAGAAAAATGCTTATTACGGTTTTGAATATAATGCTTATCCCTTAAATTATAGATATTCAATTGATGAAAAGTATGCAAAGTTGTTTTCAATCAATATGGGTTGGATGTTTTGATTGCGAAGTTTATACCAATATATTTAGCTGTTTTAAGTCTCACTTACCTTGTTGTGCGGAGATTTTGGCGGATGCTTTTTTAATTGTGTGAATCGGCATTTACAAATCTGACCTAACAGGTTTTTAAAACCTGTTAGGTCTGGACAACGAATAATGAACGTATGAGTGATTAAGATTAATATAGCCGTAAGCTTTTATTTGTTTAAAAGAGCCAACGGGAAAGGTATCATTGGAGACGAGGTAAAGAAAGAATAAGAATACAAAGCAAACCTTGTATATAACCCATATTTTGAAAGAATAAAATAACTAAAAATGAAACAATTATGAAAACCAAAAGAGCAGTTCTTACAACTGTATTCAATTCAATATGTCTTTTATTATTTTCACAGGCACAATTGATATATGACTGCCGGAACACCTTATATTTAATAATATCCCTATGAATGGAGATATTGGTCTTTTTGTAAATAAACTTAAACAACAAGGCTTCACAATGGTTGGGGATTTAGGAAATTTAGCTGATCTAATGGGAAATTAAATGGTAAGGAATGTACACTTACTGTATTTGGAACAGAAAAAACAAAAAATGTTTATAACATTATTGTTTATTTTATGCCGAACGAAAAAAATGGTTGTCAATAAAAAAGGAATATATTGAATTAAAAAAATATATCAGACAAAATATGGTACCGGTAATTCAATCGAATCTTTTTCAACGCCTTATGCAGAAGGTGATGGTAACGAGCTGGATGCAATTAAAGATATGAAATGCACGTATTTAACTGAATGGAAAAGTAACAGGGGAAAAATCTTAATAATGATATCGTATGATGGACAGATTGCGATAGATTATGAAGATGTGACGAATGAGTTGAAATCTAAAAACGAGAAATCAAATTCACACGATGGATGGAAAATTTTTAACTAATAAAATAGATGTAAGATGGAAACCAAAACTTTAGTAATGACAATTGCAATTTTCGCAATTGTATTGAGTGTGTCGGCACAAGAAAAAGGAACTTTTACTGATTCGAGAGATGGTAAGGTTTACAAAACGGTAAAAATTGGCACGCAAACATGGATGGCTGAAAACCTTGCTTTCAAAGCACCAAGTGGCTGTTGGGCTTATGATAATATACAAAGTAATGTGACAATTTGTGGTTATTTATATGATTGGGAAACTGCAAAGAAAGCGTGTCCGGTAGGTTGGCATTTACCAACCGATGATGAATGGACACTGTTGACTACTTATTTAGGAGGTGATTCTATTGCAGGAAGAAAACTAAAATCAACATTCTATTGGAAAAACCCAGATCCCACTACAACCAACAGTAGTGGTTTTACAGCCATTCCGGGTGGAAATCGTATGCTCGATGGAAATTATAATATGATTGGTTTATGGGGTTACTGGTGGAGTTCTACGGAGAACTATTCAGATAATACTACAGACTATGCATGGTTCAGGTGGATGTATTACAATCTCAGTGAAATTAGCAGTTACTACCAACATAAAGAAAGGGGTTTGTCTGTGCGCTGCATTAAAGATTAAAGTATTCAAGAGAAAATGATGAATTCATACTAACTATAAAAATAGATCTCGGATGTATTACAATAAAATTAGGTGTTTAGCTATAAGCTTTTTTGTCATTAGCTTAACCGGACTACAAGCACAATCAGTTAAAGATATTGATGGCAATGTTTACAATACGGTAACCATTGGCACCCAGGTTTGGATGGACGAAGACCTTAAAGTATTCCATTATCGTAACGGTGATGCTATCCCGTATGTTTATATTGAACCATATTGGGCGGCACTCAATACGGGTGCATACTGCTATTACGACGGATGGTCAGCCTCTAGGGTAAGACTCTACAATTGGTTTGCTGTAAATGATAGCCGCGGACTGTCACCCGCTGGTTGGCACATTCCTACCGATGAAGAATGGAGAACACTGATAAACTTTGTCGATAGTACCGATTTCCGAAAAGATAAAACAGGCGATCACGATGTATTTCCCGGGGGGAAACTAAAAGAAACGGGGATTTCCAATTGGCATTCGCCGAACACAAACGCAACCAACGAAAGTGGCTTTACAGCTCTTCCGGGAGGTTTCAGAATCGATGATGGATTATATCGATACATCGGCAAAAATGGTTTTTGGTGGAGCACGACTGTTTTTGAGGATAATGAGGCGTGGTATCGGTCAATGAGCTACAATGATGATTACATCGATAGGTACCATTACAATAAGAAGTGCGGCTTGTCTGTAAGGTGTATAAAAGATTAGTTGAATAGAAATTACATCATCGATTAAACCTAGTTAAATGAAAAAAAGAATAGTAATAGTGCTGATAACCATCTTCGTAGTTTCAGGTCTATACTTTGCATTAATATATAATCCGGATATTCATTCTACTGTAATGATTGATAAAAATACACAAGGTGTGAAATTTAACCCCTCGGCTGATAGTATTACGTCAGCTGATTCGACGCTTGATAAAATAACAGACCTTGTAGCGGATCTCAAAATAGTCAAAGACCAGATGAAACTCATCGATAGCATTTCGAATAAACAACGGCATATTTCATTAATCCCTATTCTTGAGGATAGTATAAACCAAATTTATGTGGTAAAAGTAGCCGAAGACAATGGCACAAACTCTGTGACGTATTTCAATATCATGGTCGATGCAAAAACAATGAAAGTGCTTAATCTAACAGGAAAGATTGATGCAGAACAACAATAATTATATTACTTATCTCAAACTCTATTTTATGATGAAAAAACTCTATTTATTTCTAGCGGTAATGTCAATAACATTGACAAGTTACAGCCAATCAGATGAAACAGTTGTGACTTATTTTAACAGCGCAAATGCAAAATTTAAGTCGAAGGATTACAATGGCGCAATTGAAGACTTATCCAAGGCAATTAAAATTAGCCCGAATGAGTCGGGGTTGTATTATTCCCGGGGGCTTATGAAGGATAAAATTGAAGATTACGAAGGCGCAATTGCTGACTTTTCCAAATTTATAGAAATGAACCCTAGAGATGCTCTGGGCTATTATAAAAGAGGACTGGCAAAATTCAGTATTTTTGACTTCAGTGGAGCAATCCCTGACTTTAATAAAGCAATTGAATTGAATCCTAAATATGCCGAAGCTTATTTCTACAAAGGATTTACGAACAATACAATGGGGAAAAAAGCAGAAGGGTGTTTAGATATGAAAAGAGCGGAAATACTTGGTTATGCACTAGCAACAGAGTACATTGACAAATTTTGTAATTGATTAATACATTTTAAAATTGATAAGTTACAGCTAACCAGCAATTGATTTAATGAATAGTGGTGTTGAAAATCCGGAACATCAAGACTATAACGGAGTTGGAAGTTTGCAGCCAATGCGTATGGCTTGTTTGTCATGCATGGCAATGTGTGGGAATGGTGTAGCGATTGGTATGGCGATTATTCCACATCGGCACAGACCAATCCTAAAGGTGCATCAACGGGGTCGGACCGCGTGGATCGTGGCGGTAGCTGGAACTACCTTGCGTTCGATTGCCGGACGGCGAACCGCAACTACTTCACTCCAGACTACCGCATCAACTCCGTAGGCTTCCGCCTGGTCTCTCCCAAGTAAACAGTGGTCTATCCTTTCCTTTCTTTTAAGTTTACCCAGTTAAATACGGAGTGAATTTAACTGGGCTAAAAGGCAAAGCGAATATGAATACCGCGAAGCGGTCGAAATTATTTTTTGAAAAAATGCAGATACGAATTTTTAATATACCGATAACCGATATTGGATGGTAACAATTGAATATTAACCGTGGAGTTTTTCAATTAAATTGAAATTAAAAATTGAAATCCAAATCACAACGTTATTCCAGATTCATTATTCAAAGTAATTAAGCTAATCTTTTATACAGCGGACTGCATAACCATAGACTTTTACAGAATAACTAGGTGTAATATTTGCATTTTGATTGAATAGCATAATATGCCAAGCACTATCATATCCAGAGGCAAGTTCCTCGGTACTTGTTGTATAGAAACCAACAAGTCCAATGTTTGCAAACGTCCCTGTATCTTTTGCTCGAAGTCCACCAGGCAAAGCATTAAAACCACTTTCGTTGCTTGCATCAACGTTCGGACTTACCCAGAGAGTAGTTCCTTTTTCTTTCATTTTACCACCTGCAACGCTAGTACCACCAAGATAAGTAATTAAAGTATTCCATTCTCCTTTTGATGGAACATGCCATCCAATTGGAGCAATATTGCGACTATCTTCAACCGTATAACCATTATAAAGAGCGCCATAAATATCTTTGTTTGTTAAATCATTATCGTACCAACAATATGCACCTGAATATAACGATGCCCATTCATAATTATTAGTAACATTAGGAATTGGATCACCATTGCGATAGTGAATAGTTTTCAAATTTTCAGCCATCCAAGTTTGAGTGCCTATGGTTACTGTTTTATAAACATTCCCATCTATATCAGTTATTGAGTTGTTACTCCAACCTTCAAAATTCAAGTTCGAGCCCGAGGTATTTAATTGAATATTAATGGTTTTCTGATAGTTACGAGTGAATTTGAATTTAGATTGAGTATCCAATACTGTTCCATTGGTTCCAAACCATTGAACTTTAACAGTTATTGAATCAGCATAAGTATTTGCCGTCGAAAATATAGTAGATAGATTGCCTGTTGAAGTATTAAATAATCGAATCGATGTATTTGTATTGGTTGAACTGTTTAATACGGTTGTATCATTACCCATAATAACATTTAGTTTCCCATTTGTCAAGCCATCAACATTGTAGGTTACTCCAAAACCCATTCTTAGTAGATTAAAATCTATTTTGCTTAAGCCCTTTAGTACTGAAACAGTTTTTTCGCAATAGAATATATCGATTTTAGGATAGTTTTTCACTATTGAAGTCGTAAGTTTTGCACTAGAAATTAAATTAATATCTTTAAGTGCATTCCCTTTTATGAATTTGTTTCCTAATAGTATCTTATTGGGTAAGTAAAAGTATATACCATCGGTCTGAACGTCTTGTTTCAACCCTTCCCCCGTACCAACTTTGTAAGTTGTGACTTTAAAACGATAGTTTTTTTCTGTTGTCAAAGCAATTTTCATACTATCCACCTTGTCAAAAAGACCATAATAATAGGCGGAATCATTCTCATACACCTGTATGGCATATATTACTTGATTTGGGTCGACAGCCATTTTCATGTTATTGCCTTTTACATTCATTGGAACATCTGTATCCTGATTTAAACTAATAAATGCTGGATTCAACTTCACGGTAATTATTTCACCTTGAGGTACGGATTCATTGTTGCACGAAAGTAAAAGTAATGTTGTACACAATGTGAAAAATAAATTGTTTAACTTCATAATAATTGGTAATTTGTATTATTGCCTACTCATGAGCTTTTCGGCTTCCGCTTCAAATATTTATAAATTTATTGGTGAGTAACCTCATTTTATATTCTTATTAAAAATTTGAATAACAATAAGTTGAATGGTTTTCAACTATGAAAATGTAAGCTAATTTATTTATAACGTGAATGAAAAATCACCCGAAATCCAACGCTGTTGCTGAAATGAGTTGGTATATTTCCATAACGAGTATCAATTTGTGCTGGTTTTTCACCTGCATACCAACTACCCCCTTTATGAACGCAAAAAAGGGAATTGGTTTTTAAAGAAACATTTAAACACCATTCCCATGCATTTCCACACATATCGTAAATGCCTAATTCATTAGATTTCATTTTACCTACAGGGTGTGAATGATTATCGCTATTGGTTTTGTACCAACCAAATTCATTCAAATTATTAGCTCCGTCAAAGGTACTGTTTTTTGATTTTTATTTCCGCCTTTCGCTGCAAAAATCCATTCATTTTCTGAAGGAAGTTGTCCACCTGTCCAATTGCTAAATTCAATTGCCCTGTTTCTACGACACCACCTGCAACAGGCAATTTGGCTACTTGGGATCTTATCGGTATAAACACGACCAAAAATGTAACTACCGCTCCAGCTACAACAAAAGATGCAGGCCTTACTGTATCCAACTTAACGGTGGCTTCAACCATGATTGCGACCGCTATAGCCAATGGTAGTGTATCTGGAATTTCACAAGATCCAGTTTATCTTGGAGCAGATGGTGGTTTTCAGGCAGGTTCTTTAGATGCTGCCATTACTCAAGGTACTTATCTCCAATTTACCATTACACCCGCAAGTGGAAAAAGGTTTCCATAACCTCCATCGACATTGCGGCTATGTTAAACTATCCACTTAAGGGGGAAGTTCATGTTGATGAATGTTTTATTGGTGGAGAAGATGAACAAAAACAAGGTCGAAGTAAAGGAAAGAAAAAATTGGTAATTGTGGCACTTGAAAAATTGCCGTTTAATGGAGTTGGTTGAGCATACGCACAAATAATAGTTGACGCTTCAAATGTTTCGTTTCGTCCATTTTTCAAAGCTCACATCTCAAAGGATGCAGATGTAGTTACGGATGAATGGACAGGATATATTCCATTGAAAAAGGATTATACAAAGTAAAACAAGTTCCATCGAACAAAGTAAAAAATCATCCTGACATGCATATTCACATAATGAACTTGAAAGGTTGGCTAAGAGGAATACATCACCATTGCAGTAAAGAAAGATTACAGGGTTACCTTGAGGAGTACCACTTTAGATATATCAGACGAAATAATATGGACACTATCTTTAACACCCTGCTTAAAAGAATGGTTAATTATAAACCAAAGCGTTTAAATACAGAGAAATAATCCTGCGGTCTAACAGCCTATACCTTTATATTTCGAAATCACATTTTGTGCGTTAAATTTAATTGAATTGTAATAATATATATATTCTTTCGTAAATATGCTACAATTTCAATAAAACCTTTTGTAATAGCAATAATATATGCTACTTTTGCGTTTCGTACTTTCGGAATTTTCTAAGACATAATATTGTTTAATTATAAATTCTTAGAATTTAATTCATTACTACACTTGACAAAACGATATCAGAAATCATATTTGATGGATAATTGAAAATATATGAAGCGGACTACAGTTTATTTTAATAAAACTAGATCAAATTCATAATAAATAATATAATCAATAATCCTAAATATAACATTTTTTTTTAGATAGCAATAGTTTTTTTATGACTTCTTACAAATGATACCTTTAATCATAAAGTCAAATAAATATCTTAGGTTGTTATCAGCATTTGATCTAAAAACAATTTTGCTTTTACAAAGTAATAATTAACAATTACTTCTTGTTCGAATGTAATAATTAATGCTTTTATGTTGTTAAATTTTAGTCGCACGAAATTACTTATATTTCCATTTGTAAATATGCTTTTTTTTTTCTAGCGTTTTTAGATAAATTAAAATCAATAAGACAACTATAAACCTTCTTGATTGCCACCTTTCAATTTAATGTACTGTTCTGAAATTTGCCATTTTAACTTCTAATTGGCATTACATTTACAAGGAATAATGCATGTATTAAATTCTAATTATCTTTCAATTATTTTTTGTACCCCAAGCGATGACACTGCTAAATCCAATAGTCATGAAAATACAATACATCAATTCATTCTCCAGAAAAATCTCTTTGTTAGTATGCATTCTGCTTTCGATGACAGCTGCAAAAGCTACAGTTCTTAATGCCTGGGATTTTGTTGGAAAAGGTGGTTCCACTACAGTAAATTCCACCACAACAGCTACGGGTGTAGGAGCCTCTACCACTTCATTCGGAAGTGCAATGACTGCAGTCAATTTCAACAGTAATGGATTTACGGCTTCAGAACTTAACTTTGACACATTGGCAGATGCCATTACTGGGAATTCCTATATCAGCTTTACCATAACGCCAGATCCAGGAAAGGAGATTTCGGTATCATCTATACAGCTTCGGTGCGTAAGTCAAAATGGATATGTTCGTAGTTTCAATCTTTTTTCAAGTATAAATGGGTTCTTAGTTGGAAATGTGATTGGAACAGTAACTGGTAGTGCTGGAGCTGACGATGCTGTGCAAACAATAACTGTTACAGGACATGAAAACTTTACCACCGCTGTTACATTTAGAATTTACGTTTATGGTTTTAATAACGATTGGGAGTCTGTGGGGCTGGGAAATGGGAGTGCTGATGATTTAATCGTAAACGGAACTATAAACTCAGCAACTGTCACTGCTCGCGGTGAGAACTTGCCTGATGAAGGCTTGAGCAAGCTTACCGATGGTAATATAGATACAAAATGGCTCGATTTTGCAACCACCTCTTGGGTTCGGTTTCAATATACCGCACCACAAACCTGGAACCGGTACACGATTACTTCAGGAAACGATGAACCGACACGTGACCCAAAAAACTGGACGTTGCAGGGTTCAAACAATGGTTCGGATTGGACTACCCTTGATACTCAAACGGGAATCAGTTGGGCAACACTCAGAAAATCTCCATTGGTGTTCAGTTTTGCGAATGCCACGGCTTATAGTTATTATAAATGGGATATCACGCTCAACAACGGATCGAGTAATATAATTCAATCGTCGGAGTTTGCCTTCTCCTATGTGGCACCCGATGTTACGGCTCCCACTGTCCCCGCAGGTTTGGCATCGGGCGTCATTACCACTACTTCCATCGTGTTGAACTGGACCATCAGTACCGATGCTGTAGGGGTAACAGCCTATGATGTGTACAAAGGCGGCGTGTTGTTGGGATCCCCCTCCACCAACACCTATACCGCCACAGGATTAACCGCTTCTACCTCTTACAGTTTTACCGTAAAAGCCAAGGATGCTGCCAACAACATATCGGCTGCCAGTTCCGACCTGGTGGTTTCTACCGCCGACCCCGACATCATTGCCCCTACCGTTCCCACCAGCCTTTCCACAGGTACCATCACCTCCAATTCCATCGTGCTCAACTGGGCCGCCAGTGCCGATGCCGTAGGGGTAACCGCCTACGAGGTGTACAAAGATGGGGCATTGATAGCCAGCCCTACCGCTACCACCTATACCTTTACCGGACTCACCCGCAGCACTAGCTATAGCTTCACCGTGAAAGCAAAAGATGCCCAGACCAACACCTCTGACGCCAGCGCAGCATTGGTGGTTTCCACCACAGCATTCTCGAAAACAGTGGGTGCCACGGGAGCGGATTTCACCACCCTGAAGCTGGCCTTCGATGCCATCAATGCCAACACCGGCGGTGAATATACGGGTGATGTAGTGCTCAAAATTATAGCCAACACCACCGAAACGGTCGCCGCCGTACTGAATGCCAGCGGATCGGGCAGTGCCGTCTATACCTCGGTTTCCATCTATCCTAGCGTAACGGGATGTATCGTCTCGGGAGCATTGGCCACGCCACTCATCGACCTCAACGGAGCGGACAACGTAACTATAGATGGTCGTCTCAATGCCACCGGTGCCACCCCCGACCTAATCATTACCAATACCAGCACGGCCGCAACAGCAGGTACATCTACTCTTCGGCTGATAGCCGATGCCACGGCCAACACCGTGAAGTATTGTACCCTCAAGGGCTCTACGATGGATCCGGCAGCGGGGGTCGTATTTATTTCCACCGGAACCACGACTGGTAACGATACCAATGTGTTTGATTACAACAACATTACCTGTTCGGTCGACGCCAACCGACCGCTCAATGCCCTGTATTCGCTCGGGAGCGCCCAGTTGAATAATGCGGTGACCATCTCCAACAATAATTTCTACAATTTTCTGAACAAAGGTACTGCTTCATACGGGATTAACATTGGTAGCAATTCTACAGCCTATACCATCGTTTCTATGAAACAGCTTCCTTTGTCCCCACGGCTTCCGTAAGCTACATTGCCATCAATGTCAACAATACTTCGGGCACCGACTTTGTGATTGATCAAAACTATATTGGTGGTTCGGCAGCTCTGGCTTATGGAGCGGCTTGGACCAAGACCAATACTTTTACCAATGCCTTCACCGCCATTAACATGAATGTGGCAACTGGTATCAATACTGTGGATCGCAACACCATCAAAAACTTTGTGTGGGGGGATGCGGGAGCTTCCACCTGGACCGCTATCAACATTGCTGCGGGCGATGTGAACGTGGGGAGTAACGGACACACCAACACCATTGGAGCCCTTACTGGTACGGGCTCTATCACCGTAACCGCTGCTGCCACTGGTGCCAATGTGTACGGTATCAACATTGCCACCACCGGCATCGTAAATTGCAACTACACCACCATCGGCTCCATTATCGGTGCCAATGCGGCCACTCTAGCCACCAACGTGTATGGTATCAATAAAACGGCCACCGCGGGAGCCACCGTTATCAGCCACAACTTCATCGGAAGTTCCACCACCGCCAACAGCCTCAATGCCTCCTCGGCCAGCTCCAGCAACCAGCAAAGTGTTTACGGTATTTATTACGCAGGGTCAGCCAACAGTGCGAGCATTCACGACAATACGATAACCAACCTGAACAATGCCACCACCATAGCCCCCACCAATGGAAGCGTGATAGGGATTGGGTTTGCGGGTACGGGAACCACTAACACGGTAAATGCCAATTTTATTTACGGCTTAACCATAACGGGGGCTGGAACCACCGCCTCTATTTATGGCCTAAAAATCATCTCGGGCACAACTACCTATGCCAATAATATTGTGAGCCTGGGGGGAAATACGACTGTAACTTTGTATGGAATTTATGATACCGGAACGGCCGGCCAAACCTGTAATTTGTATTACAATACCGTTTATATTTCCGGGGTGCCTACAGCAGGTGCGCAACTTACCCATGCTTTGTATAGTGCTTCCAATAGCAACACCCGTGATTTTCGGAACAATATTTTTGAAAATGTACGTTCTAGATCTGGCGGAACTTCGAAACACTATGCTGTTTATTTAAACTATACCTCCAACACAAATTTAACCTGTAATTACAACAATTATTATAGTTCGGGCACTGGCAGTGTCTTTGGATACTACAACACGGCTGATGTGACTTCGCTTGCCAATTGGAAATCGGTCACAAGTTAAGATCTTAACAGTTTGAACCTAAATCCCACTTTTGCGAATGCCGGCGGTGCAACCTCCTCCGATTACCGACCTACAGTTGCCACGTTGAACCCTGCCGATGCCACTACGGGTATCACCACCGATTACGACGGCTTCTTCACCCGCACCATTTTCACCATGGGGGCATTTGAAAATATAAATTGTGTGGATGTTACGGCTACCGTAGGCACTGCCAGTGCTAGCTATACCACCCTCAAAACAGCCTTCGATGCTATTAATGCGGGTACCCATAAAGGCGTGATTGCCGTAAAAATTGTGGCCAACGTATCGCAAACCGCCTCGGCCGTACTCAATGCCAGCGGGGGAGGGGTAAGCTACACATCCGTACATATTTATCCCAATTACACCGGGCTTTCCGTTACCGGTAGTATCGACAGTAATCCCATCATCGACCTCAACGGCGCCGACTACGTGACCCTGGACGGACGTGTGGGGGGGACGACTCCCAACACCACCGACTTAACCGTTCAAAATCTGAGTGTCGCGGCAACAGCAGGCACGTCTACCATTCGGCTGAAGGCCGCAGCTACGAACAATACCATAGAGTACTGTACGGTGAAAGGTTCCACTATGCGTGCTACCGAAGGCATTATTTACTTCAGCACCAGCGGTGGGAACAACAGCAATACCATTACCAATAACAACATCACCTGTTCGGCCGATGCCAACCGACCCCTCAATGCCATTTATTCGCAGGGTGTTGCTGGTACTGATAATAGCACCAATACCATCAGCAATAATAATATATACAATTTTCTGAATAGAGGAACTGCTTCCAATGGAATAAACTTAGGTAATTATAATACTAATTTTAGCATCACTGGAAATAGTTTTTACGAAACAGCTTTATTTATACCGGACACTGGGAATAGAGAATATAGTATCATAAAAACTTCCAGTACATCCACTTCTCAGCCGTATTATACCATTACTGGGAATTACATTGGAGGTAGTGCTCCTCTCTGTAGTGGTACCTGGACGAAAACGATTGGTAGGAGCAATATTTTTTATGCTATCAAATTGTATGGAGGAACTTCTACTGCCAGCGTCTGTAGTGCTAACACCATCAAGGGATTTGCCTGGAGCAACTCGGCCAATGCCAACTGGACGGGTATCTACGCCGAAGGGGTTACCACCATTGGCTCCAGTAGTAATGGCAATGTGGTAGGCGCTACTACCGGAACGGGGTCTATAATCGTTACCAATGCCACCCACGATGGCAATGTGTATGGCATCTATACTGCCGGCTCGTCGGCAATTACCTGTTCCTACAACAGCATTGGCTCTATCACCACGGCCAATGCGGCCACCAATGCTACCAATTTGTTTGGCATCTGTAAGGCAGGAACAGGCTCGCATACCATCAGCTACAATACCATAGGGAGTGAAACCACCGCCAACAGCCTTCACGCCAGCTCGGCCAGCACCACCAGCGGAAATGCGCAGATGCTGATGGGTATTTACAATACCGACAATGGCACTATCACCATAGACCACAATACCGTGGGGAACCTCACCAATGCC
>JAIFKQ010000157.1 GCA_020049515.1 Paludibacter sp.
AATGAATATCGGCCACCAACGGGACATTACATCCTTGCGCCCGCAAAGCTTCATGAACTTTGCCAATGCTTTCGGCCTCACGAATACCTTGCGTAGTGAGGCGAACAATATCGCCACCCGCTGCTACTATTCTTAAGCATTGAGCTACAGAGTTTTCGATGTCATTGGTATCGGTATTTGCCATCGATTGCACACGTATTGGATTATTTCCACCCAATAAAAGTGAACCTATTTGTATTTCTGCCGAAGGACGGCGGGAGTAATTAAATTGATCGAGTTTCCACATAAGAAAAAGAATGTTTCGTGTTTTGAGTTTCGTGTTTCGTGTTTTGTTTTCCTAAAACAATGACTATTTCATTTTGGAAATTCCAACTTGAATTAATTTCATTATTCAGCGCACAAAATTACACTTTTTTGAACATGTAACGTTGATGAACGAAAAAAGTTATTTGAAAATAGTTAATTGTACTAAAACTCAGCTATGTTGTAGAATAAAAATACAACTGAGTTGCAAAAATGTATAAAAACAATTTTTTTGAGAAATAAAAGATGGGCTTTAAACGATTAATTGACTGCCAAATAGCAGATAAGAAAAAATATAATATACATTTTTTGAACATTTTCTCCAATTTTGAAGTAATTTTGTGGCTGTAAAAATTAAATATTTCATGATAGAGTTGATTAATTTAAGTTGGATGATAGGGTTGGTGGCTATTGTCATCCTTTATTTTGTACCCATAAAAATTAAATCATTAACGGCAATTATTTTAATTGTTGCCAATGTTCTTGTTACTAGCGCGCTCGCTTTTTTTGTTCTAAATGGTCAAATTGTTGATTTTATTTTTTATGGTGGTCATCTATTTGGTGACATTCTTATAAGCATGGATGAACTTTCGGCGTGGTTTATTCTCATTATCAATTTCACTTGTATTACAGGCATTTTGTATGGTGCGGGTTACTTAAAAACACAGCATGATTCTGCCAAAAAGTTGACTTTTCATTGGATATTAATCATTTTGCTTCAACTTTCCATGGTTTGGGTTTGCATGATTCAGCATAGTTTACTTTTCCTTATTGTGTGGGAAATCATGTCGCTTTCGTCCGTATTTTTAGTTATTTTTGACCACCATAATCCTAAAATAATCAAAGCGGGCATCAACTATCTTGTTGTAATGCACATCGGTATGGTTTTTTTGACTATTGGTTTTATATGGCTCTATTTTCAAACTGGTTCGTTTAGTTTTGATGCTTTCAGTACTTATTTTGAAACTCAAAGCAATATCGGATTATTTTTGGTGCTATTTATTGGCTTTGGACTGAAAGCTGGATTTGTTCCGTTACACAGCGGTTTGATACAAGGCGACCCCGCAGCCCCTTCGCACATTGCGGGTATTATGTCGGGCGTTTTGGTAAAATTAGGTATTTACGGCATTTTCAGGGTTGCTTCTTATCTTAAAAGCGATTATCTGTTACTAGGTGAAATTATAATTACAATAGCCGTAGTGACGGGTTTATTCGGAATTTTGAATGCTGCTGTACACCGCAACCTCAAAAAAATGCTGGCTTATTGCACGGTAGAAAATATTGGAACAATAGGAATTGGAATAGGAATAGGACTGGTAGGATTGGGCAGTAATTCGCCCATTTTATATTATCTGGGCTTTGGAGGTGCGTTAATGCATGTTCTGAATCATTCGCTGCTCAAATCTTTGTTGTTCTTCTCATCGGGGTCTGTTTTTCAGCAGACAAACACTTCCGATATGGAAAAATTGGGTGGTTTGATAAAAAAAATGCCGCACACAGCTTTTGTTTATCTACTGGCTGCCATCGGTATTTGTGGATTGCCACCTTTCAATGGTTTTGTTTCAGAGTTTCTGATTTACAGCGGATTAATAGAAGGTGTAAAACTAAATCATCCCAACGAAATGATTTTATTATCGGTTTCGCTGGCTGCCATGAGTGTTATTGGCGGACTTTCAATAATCACTTTTACCAAGTCGTTTGGAACGGTTTTTCTGGGAAAAGCAAGAAAAGAGTTTTCTGCCGAACCGCAAGAAGTGCCATTGCAAATGTTGATTCCACAATATGCAATTATTGCCGTGATGCTGAGCGTGGCACTTGTACCGCAGTTTTATTTGCAAATTATTGGAAATGTAATTGTTGGACTATCAAAAAGCATTGTTGTGCAGCCGCCAGTTGCATTCACAAATTATATTTCAATCATGGGCAGCATTAGTTTGTATTCAATTTTACTGATAGGAAGCATATTTATTTTTTGGAGCATCCGCAGTTTTTCGCTAAAAGGAAAATCTCAAGTTACACTTACTACATGGCAAAATGCATATTTAACTTCATCGAGCAAAATGCAATATACTGGCAAATCTTTTACTAAAACATTGAGTAACATGTTCAATTTCATAGTGATAGAGCGGAAGCAATATGAAGAATTACAAACGAGTGAGGTATTTCCAAAAGAACGAAAACACGCTTCTCATTATCACGATTTTTTTGAATTTAGGTTCATTCATGTTGTGACGAATCAACTCATTTACGCAGCCAATTATTTCAAATTTATTCAGAATGGTCGTGTGCAATCGTATGTTTTATATGGCATTGCATTTATTATTACTATTTTTGTACTTACTTTTTTTAATATTGTAACATGAATCTAGTTTGGGGCTTTTTACTTATTCCGCTTGCAGCAATTTGCGTTATTCCTTTTCTCAATTTGAAAGGAAAGGCTATTGCTGTGTATATGGCGGTAAGTTTTATTGCCATTCTTACAAGTTTTGTAGCAGTTAAAGCTTTAATGGGAGAAAGCTTTAACCTCATTCTTCAAGGCAGTTTTATCAGCGGACCCATTCGTTTGCAAGTAGATGCGCTGTCGGCATGGTTTATTTTAATAATCAATTTTACTTTTCTGACGGGTGGTTTCTACGGCTTGTTTTATATGAGCGCCTACCAAAACCAGCCCAAAAACCTGACTTTGCAAGCCATACTTTTTGTGCTTCTTTATCCCGCTTTAGTGAGCTTGTGCTTTATTCAGAACGGCTTTGCGTTTATTATTGCTTGGGAAATAATGGCGCTTTCGGCCTTTTTGAGCGTGATTTTTGAACATGAAAAAGCGGCTACCATCAAAGCAGGCATCAATTTTATTATTCAATCGCATGTTTCACTCGTTTTTCTGATGATAGGTTTTATTTGGGTGGCTAGCCAGACTGGAACTTACGATTTTGAAGCCATTCACACTTACGCTTTAGCCAATGTAGGTGTAACTTCCTTGTGGTTGTTTGCTGTTTTTTTTATCGGATTTGCCATCAAAGCAGGCTTTGTGCCTTTTCATACATGGCTGCCTTACGCGCATCCAGCCGCTCCGTCGCACATTTCGGGCATCATGTCGGGCGTTCTGATTAAAATCGGAATTTTTGGAATACTTCGAATGCTTTTACTAATTCCTGTTGATTACCTGGTAGTTGGTGTCATTATTCTTTTCATTGGATTATTCTCGGGTATTTATGGCATTATGATGGCCATTCTGCAACATAATTTGAAGAAAATACTGGCGTACAGTAGTGTAGAAAATATTGGCATTATTGGCATTGGTATTGGATTGGGCTGCATTGGATTGGGCACTAACAACCCTGTGCTGATTTCGTTAGGATTTGCGGGCGCACTGCTACACATTTTGAATCACTCGCTTTTCAAGTCACTTTTGTTTTTCGCCGCTGGCAATGTTTATCAGGCAACGCACAGTTTGGACATTGAAAAAATGGGCGGTTTGATAAAAAAAATGCCGCAGACTGCTTTATTGTTTTTAATTGCTGCATTGGCCATTTCGGGCTTGCCACCTTTCAATGGTTTTATTTCTGAATTTATACTTTATACAGGGCTTTTTGGATTGATAACCAACGCTTCGGTAGTTTCGATGCTCGGTATTATTTTTACAATTACTGGCTTGGTTCTCATTGGTGGATTGGCAATTTTCTGTTTTACAAAAGCATTTAGTGTGGTGTTTTTGGGCAATGCGCGTCACACTTTTCATCACCACGTAAAAGAAGTTTCTAAATTTCAGCTTTTGCCACTTTACTTTATTGTTATATTGCTAGTTTTCATTGGTTTATTTCCTAAAATATTCCTTGACATATTGATAAAACCGGTTCAGCTTTTCACCAACTTACAACAACTTCCGTTCAATTCTTTTCAAGGAAACGGTATTGAGACTATGTTGAGTGTAAGCAATAGTAGTCTTTATTTTATTTTGCTGATAATTAGCATTTTTGGCATCAGAAAATTGTTGTTACGAAAAAAAACAGTTACCGTTTCGTCCACTTGGGGGTGCGGATATACAGCTCCAACTCACAAAATTCAATACACGGGTAGCTCATTTTCAAGAACTTATAGTCAGTTATTTGGATTTTTATTTCGAATAGAAAGAAAAGAAAAATTGCCGAAAGGGATATTTCCTGCCAAAGCACATTTAGAAACAAATTCGTATGATAAAGTTGAGAAATGGCTGATTGATTTTCCTATCACCAATTTAAAATTATTTATGGGTCGTTTTCTGTTTTTTCAGAATGGGAAATTGCAATTTTATATCCTTTACGGAATTGTATTTATCATCTCAATTATCAGTTTACCAATACTCTATGAACAGATAATTTTGCTGATTGATTTTTTGAAACAACTTTAAAAACAAATTAATAATTAAAAATTAATAATTAATAATTACGTTTTGCCTTTAGAATACAAACAGAATAATTTTTCTTCAAATAATACAATATTGAATTGCCAATTATTAATTGTTAATCATTAATTATTAATTAAATATTATGATAAGCTTCATTTTAATCATATTAGCCGCCACATTTTTTACGGGAATAATTATTCGTACTAAAAGCATTGCTTCGGGGCGCAAAGGACCAGGCATTTTTCAACCGCTATTGGATGTAATCCGGCTTTTCAATAAAGGCACAGTGTATAGCGAGACTTCTAGTTTTGTGTTTCAGATTGCACCTACCATCTACTTTTCATCCGTGTTTGTAGCCATGTTGGTGGTACCTTTTGGTCAATCGAAAGGCTTTATAAGTTTCAACGGTGACTTCATATTCTTTGCTTACGTGTTGGGATTGGGCAAGTTTTTCAGCATAATTGGCGCAATGGATACCGGTAGCAGTTTTGGGGGCATGGGTGCTAGTCGCGAGGCACTTTACTCTATGTTTGCCGAACCAGCTTTCTTTATTCTGATGGGTTCTTTGGCTTTGCTCACCGGATATACTTCATTTCAGGAAATATTTTCAGCTTTACACCTAGGTTCATCAATAAGTTACGCATTGGCAGTAATGGCAGCGGTAGTGTTTCTATTAATAGCCATGATTGAAAATAGTCGCATGCCGTTGGACGACACAAAAACGCATTTGGAACTAACCATGGTGCATGAAGTGATGATTTTGGACAACAGCGGCTTCGACCTTGGATTGATTTTATCGGCTGGCTACTTAAAATTTGCAATGTATGGCGCCATTATTTTCAATCTTTTTAGCGGAACAATTGGCTACAAATACGCCATTCCCATGTTTTTTGCAATGCAATTATTATTGGCTTTTATCATTGGAATCATTGAATCGTTCATGGCAAGGTTTAGAATGAATCACAATGCTCAGTTCATTGTTGTGCTTTCGAGTGTATCTTTACTGATATTTTTTGGTGCTTTGTTGGTGTCAGGGAAATTTATTTGAGTACAGAATTGGATATTGGGGTTGCTGACCCCATTATTAGAACAAACTGGAATTAAGAATAGTCCCGATAACTATCGGGAGCAGATTACGCTGATATAGCGGATTAATAAACGGATAATAAAATACTTCGTCCCTCCCGATAGCTATCGGGAAGCTATCGCGGATTGATTTTAATTACAAACTTGGATAAGACATTATCATATTACCATATTATCTAATTAACTCATTACAATATTATGTTACACGTACTGCTTATCATTTTTCTCATTTCACTGTTTTACTTGTCCATTGCCAACCGCATGACGACCTATATAAACGTGTTGGCATTGCAGGGAATTCTGCTTTTCTTTGTGGCATTTTTGGAGTTAAAACACATCAACACGCTCAATTTGATTCTGATTTTATTGGAAACAATAATTTTTAAATCGTTGGCAGTACCCATGTTTCTTAAATACGTGCTCAAACGAAATAACATTACGCGTGAAGCTGAGCCTTTTCTGCCGAATTTTGTGTCGTTAATTATCACTACAATCATTGTTGTTACTACTATAGTATTATCAAATACAATGGAAGAGAGCAAGTTAGACAAAATTTTCTTTGTGGTAGCGCTTTCCACATTGTTTACCGGACTGTATTTTATAGCTTCACGGCGAAAAATCATTACCCACGTAATGGGATATTTAATTATTGAAAATGGCGTTTTTGTCTTGTCGCTAGCCGTAGGAAATGAAATGCCCATGCTAGTAAATCTTGGCATCATGCTCGATATTTTTGCTAGTGTGCTGATATTAGGCGTTTTCCTGAACAAAATTGGCGATGTATTTAAAGACATTGATGTGAATCAATTGACTAATTTGAAAGACTATTGAAAAATTGACAATTTATTCATTTACTATTTACAATTTCATTTTTGCCAAATATCTCATTAGAACATAATTCACTTTTATGATAATAATATATTTAATCATTTCATTATTAATTGGCACTTTAATTTCTTTGTTTCTGGTAGTTCAAACAGCATTTACAGTTTATGCTTGTATGCATTACAATGAAACAACGGCTAATTATTTTACATTCGATTCGTTGGGTTTAATAATGCTAATCACAGCTAGCATTATTTCTATTCCATCCGTTTTTCACAGTTACGTCTATATCGAAGAAAGTGAGGAGGCTACTCCACGTTCGCGAGCAACCTATTTTGGTGCTTTGTCGCTTTTAATCACCGCTGTAAGTGCTGCTTATTTGGCAAATCACATTGCTGTAGTTTGGATTTTTACTGAAATAACTACCCTTAGTGGGCGTTGGAAGGCACTTGGAAGTATGTATTTATTTGTGCCATTAGCATAACTTTTGTGTTTATTGGCATCTTGTTTTTAAGCCTTTCATTTGCCAATGCTGGTTCCGACGATTTATCCTACATAAATCTATTTGCAAATAGCTCCGTATTAAATCTATCTTGGTTGCGGCTGGCATTTCTCTTTATATTCACTGGTTTTACTGCCAAACTCGGACTTTTCCCCATGTTTACAGCTGGTGTTGATGCCAAGGACAAAGCGCCTGG
>JAIFKQ010000137.1 GCA_020049515.1 Paludibacter sp.
ATTATGTGATTAAAAATAAAAGACTTACCACTATCCCGATAGCTATCGGGACTAAGGGCATAAAGGTACACTAAGGTTATTTTCAATCTTTTAATTTTAGAACACTAAGTATAAAACAGAAATGTTTTATAGAGAAACAATTGCAGATAAAAAACATTTATGTTTTTTCTTAGTGTCCTTTATTTAGCTAATATTCTTAGTGTCCCGATAGCTATCGGGGCTTAGTGCATTTAGTCCCGATAGCTATCGGGATAGTGGTGAATCTTAATTCTTTGTTTTTTAGCATAATAATCATTTAATTAATATAAACTCTACTATTTATATTTTGTTTTTCAGCCCTCTCTATTATTTCACACAAAAAGCCCTTTATGAAATTTCATAAAGGGCTTTTGCTATAAATCCTAACTTGATTTGGATGTTTCTATTTCAATGCCAATTTTTTCTTTACAAGTGGTGTAATGTCATTTGATTTGGGCGATTGGTAAATAATGCTTTGGGTGCTTAAATCAAAGATATACAAATAATTATTTTCTGCACCTACTTCGTTGATGGCTTTCTTTACCTTTTCTACTACTGGTGTAAATAATTCTTGTTGTTTCTTTTGCAAGTCGGCAGTAGCTGTTTGATTGAAAGTAGTAATACGTTGTTCAATTTCAGCTATTTCGCTTTGACGCGCAGTTTTTATGCTTTCTGGCATTGTAGCTTGCTTGTCTTGAAACTCTTTAATTTTAGCATAATACTCTTCGCGCATTTTTACTAATTCACTTTCCCATTGGGTTTGAAGATCATTAATAGTTTTTTCAATGGTTACTCGCTCAGGCATTAGCGATAGAATTTCTTGTGTATTAATATGGCCTAATTTTACATCTTGAGCCATCAAACTGATTGGTAATGCGCAAAGCACTAAGAGAGCAATTTTCTTTAACATGTTTTTATTTTTAATTGTTTATATTTAGTTGAAAAATGGAGTACAAAATTATAATTTTATTTTGAATAACCCAACTTTTGAAGTACGGTATCGCTCACATCTAATTTTCCTGAAGCAAAGATTACATTAGCCGATGAGCTTTTGTCAAAAATAAGATCGTAGTCTTTCTCTTTGCTAATCTCTTGTATGGCTGTATATACTTCATCTTGTATTGGTTTCATTAGGCTTTGTCGCTTTTTGAACAACTCACCCTCGGGCCCAAAGTAACTACGCTTTAATTCTTGCACTGCTTTTTCTTTTGCCACAATTTCTTCTTCGCGCTTCACTTTCATATCTTCCGACAGAAATACAATCTCAGTCTGATAGTTTTTGTACATTTTCTGTACTTCCTGCATTTGTGTTTCTACTTCCGATTGCCATTTTTTGGAAATAAGATTCAATTGCTCGGTAGCACTTTCATAATTTGGAATATTCTTAAAAATGTAATCCATATCTACCATTGCAAATTTTTGGGCATTACCCGTAAAAGCAATTCCTGCCAATAAACAGAGTGAAATAATTAGTTTTTTCATATTTGTTATAATTTTGCACTCTAAGCCCCGACGCGGAATAGAGAGGAGTTTTATATTACTTTTCCTTTAATAATTGCGTTTTGATTCTACTTTTTTGATTTCTGCAATTTTTCAATACAAATTCTTTGCCAAAAAAATTAAATTGAAATTCTACTATGATAATTAAAAAAAAATGGTCTTAAATTCCCCTCCGCGATAGCTATCGGGACGGGAGGTTAGGAGGCCTACAATTCTTGTCCCAATACAAAGTGGAACTGTCCACCACTTTTTGTTCCGTTTACTTTGTCGAAACCGTAGCCCCAATCAATTCCCATCATACCAAACATAGGTAAGAAAATACGTACACCCAAACCAGCGGTGCGTTTTAGGTCGAATGGATTGTAATCAGTCATTTTATTAAAGCTATTACCTGCTTCCAAAAATGTAAGTGCGTAGATTGTAGCCGATTGTTCTAGCGACAATGGATAGCGCAATTCCATAGTGAATTTATTGTACAAATAACCCATGTTAGTTCCAATTTTTGGGTCGTAAGGAGTTAACGATCCACTAGTGTATCCACGCATGGCTACATATTCAGTTCCATAGCTCGTGTAGCTCGACATGCCGTCGCCTCCCATAATAAATGTTTCGTAAGGCGAGCGCGCATTTTCATTGTATTCGCCCAGATAAGCAAACATCGCTCTACCCATTATTACCAGCTTATTGTCGGCCGAAATGGGTGTAAAGGTTTTGGCGTTAAAAGTCCATTTATGATATTCAATAAATTTGTAACGCTCTGCATTTGTCATGTTAGGATCTGCATAGTTTTTTCCATTAATGGC
Organism: Paludibacter sp.; assembly: GCA_020049515.1. GTDB lineage: Bacteria > Bacteroidota > Bacteroidia > Bacteroidales > Paludibacteraceae > Paludibacter. The sequence continues at coordinate 2,322 of JAIFKQ010000137.1, forward strand.
AGAGTAAGGTGGCGTTATTTTTAATCCAAGCGAAAAGGACGAACCACTCCGAGTGTAAATAGGATTATCGATAGAGCTCCTACTAAGCGTAAGTCCTATACTGATATTATTGTAGTTGCCTTCTGTCAATGGTGGTAAATACAACCAGTTTTTCAGCATAAATAATTGGTATGACAATTCGCCTTGAAACACAAAATAATCATCTGGCCAGTTCAACCTTTTGCCGTAACCCAACGAAGCTCCAATGGTTCGCATGTATTTTCCAGGATCCATTTCGCTTTGATATTGCGTGCTGGCACCACTTGAATAGCTGTTGTTGTAGCCGCTGTTATAGCTGCTATAAGGGCTGTAATTACTGTACATTGAGCTGCTGTAGCTACTTCTGTAGCGCTCGCTCACATCCGATTGCGAGGAATAATAAATGGATGCCGATAGCGAATTGGGGCGTTTGCCACCCAGCCACGGTTCCAAAAATGACATGCTAACTGACGAGTAAGATTGGCCGTTGGTGCGTGCATTCAACGAAAAAGTTTGTCCTTCGCCTTGTGGCACAATCCTGTAAGTTTCTGGTCGGAAAAGATTTTGAATAGCAAAGTTGCTGAATTTCAGTCCAATACTTCCCACAATTCCTGTAGAGCCCCAGCCAGCAGAAAACTCCACTTGGTCGCTACCCTTCGTTTCCAGTTCGTAGTTGATGTCCACCGTTCCATTTTCTGGATTAGGCAAAATGTCTGGCTTAAGTTTTTCTGGGTCAAAGTGCCCCATTTGAGCCAATTCTCTTAGCGAACGCATCAGTGCTTCCTGGCTGTAAAGCTGACCAGGCTTGGTGCGCAGCTCCCGGCGTACAACATGCTCATATACTCTCGAATTTCCTTTGATACCAATTTCATTTATGGTAGCCGGTTTGCCTTCGTACATACGCATTTCAAAATCGATTGAATCATTTTCAAACTGTACTTCTACTGGGTCTATTTGAAAGAAAAGATAGCCACGGTCTTTGTAAAGTTTACTTACTGCATCGGTTTCATCGGTTTCCAAACGCTCCATCAAATGCTTGTGATTGTAAACATCTCCTTTTTTTATCCCCAAAACAGCATTCAAATAATCGAAGGAATAGATGGTATTGCCAACCCATTTTATATTCCGGAAATAATACTTTTTGCCTTCACTAATAGTGATATACACATTAACCGTTTTTTCGTCAAATTTTACTACACTATCCGATGTAATGTAAGCATCGCGGTAACCTATTTCGTTGTACTTTTCTATTAATGCAATTTTATCTTTTTCATATTCCTCTTTTACAAACTTTTTGGTTCTGAAGAAGTTACGCCAATTCTTGTCGTTTGTTTTTTTCATTGCCTTATTAATTTGGTTGTGCGTAAGTGCACTATTTCCAACATAAATAAGCTGATTAATCTTTGTCTTTAATTTTTTGTCAACGTTCACATCTACAATGACATGACCAGCTTTGGTAGGGTCATTTTTTTGAAATACATCTACCTCTACATTCAAAAATCCTTTTTCTTCCATGAATTTTTGAATCACCTTTTTAGCTCTGTCCGAGATATTAGGAGTAATTTGATTGCCTTTTACAATGCCAATTTTTAGTTGCAAATCTTCAATTTCCGATTTTTTTAAACCATTGAAATTTATTTCCGATACTCTAGGCCGTTGTTTTAGGTCGATAGTTAACCATATTTTTCCATCTTTTATTTTAGTGGCAAGTATTTTTACATCCGAAAAAAGACCTTGTTTCCAAAATCGCTTAACGGCCCCAGTAATTGCATCACCTGGCACACTTATAATGTCGCCAATGGCAAGTCCCGAAAATCCGATAAGAACAAAATCTTCATAATTATCAGCTCCCGATATATTTATTTCAGCAATTTCGTATTTTGGTGTTGAATTTGAATACTCAATAAGAGGACTGTTAATTGAATCCTGAGATACAGCTTCGGTAGAGTCTTTTGCTATATTTGTTTGTGCAATAAGTGATTGGCTCAGTAAAAATAACAATAAAAAAGAAAAAAGCGTTTTGTATATCATAAGTTTTGATTGTAGTCTAATGTCCATTGCTAACTGTTACCAGCCTCATCGTTTGTTTTTCATTTTTTTTCTTCGCATTTGCCATATCGCCTGTCGCGCTGCTGAAAATTGCATATTGCTTCGTAAAAATTTTCTTTTCTAAAGGCTGGCCAATGCGTTTGAGTAAAATATAACTCGGTGTAAGCAATTTGCCAAAGTAAAAAATTACTGATTCGTGTTTCACCACTAGTTCTTATAAGCAAGTCGGGGTCAGGAATTGTATTGGTGGTAAGGTGCTTGCTAATAAGCTCGTAGTTAATGTCTTCAGTAGAGTATTTTCCTTCTTTTACTTCATTGCTAATGTTTTTTATGGCATTGGTAATTTCCCATCTCGAAGAATAACTTAACGCCAATACCAAGGCCAATCCCGTGTTTATACTTGTTTGAGCAATGCAACGCTGTAGCTTTTCGGCAGCGTTACCTGGCAGTCTGCTCAAATCGCCAATGGCCATAAGGCGAACATTATTTTTATTTAATGTAGGTGTTTCCTTTTCAATAGTGTCAATAAGTAATTCCATCAATGCATCCACTTCCGATTGTGGCCTATTCCAATTTTCGGTAGAGAAGGCGTACAATGTGAGGTATTCAATGCCAATTTCCGCAGCTGCTTCGGTAGTTTCACGTACGGATATTACACCGTTTTGATGACCGAAAATTCTATCATAACCCTGCTCGTTAGCCCATCTGCCGTTGCCATCCATTATTATGGCTATGTGTTTTGGTAATCGGGAAATATCTATTTTATCTTTGTAGGATAACATGTTCCTTAATTGTTTTCTAGTTATTTGTTACTCCGTTTTGTATAAGAGTTGTTTCTGCAATCGCATGGCTTTTTCCAAAAATCAACACTAACTCCAATCGTTAGTGACGAAAGCAAATCGTTGTTAAGTGCGTTTGTGCCGTTCAAACCTCCAAAGTTGTTCAACTTCGTTTTTTTAGTTGGGTTAATTTTCTCTTCGAGGTTGTCATTCAGCATTAATTTGCTAGACCATTGTAATTGTAAATTAATCCGTTCGGCCATTTTAAATTTCAATCCTACTCCAAATGGAATGCAAATCTCAGGTATTATTTGACTCGGATACATTCCGGTTATTCCACCCAAACCAGCAAATATATAAGGCGATAAAATCTTCGCATTGCGATTATTCTTGTTTCTTTCAAAATCAAAAAAATTAAACTCGCTTATGATTTCTCCAGTATTTACCGATTTGTTTAAATAAGCAGTAGTATCTATACCTATGAAATTGCCCTTGATACTCGTGTTTGCTAGTTCTAATTTAATTGCGAATCTAGGGTTTATTTTGTACCGTAAAAAACCACCAAAAGTTACCTGCATGTTATTGAACAGTTTCTTGTTCGCATCTCCCAGATAAAATGATTCGCCGCCTAAAATCCCTAAATCAGCTTTGTATTTCTCTTGTGCCAACACTTCGGTACTCAGAATACAAATAGTTATAATTACGATTAGTTTTATCCTTTTTATTATCATATTGTTTTATTACGTTCGATTGATATGATATAGAACGTGTTTTAAACATTTTAATTTCATCAAGCAGCAAAAAATGCAGCAACAAAAGTACTCATAAACTTTTAATTTTGATAAAACACCCTCTATGCGCTTCTGTTATTTAACATTAAATTGGAAATTTAGTCACATAGTAGCATTCAAGGTATTAAATAGAGCTCAAGAAATAAACGAATCAAATAATAATCAACAAAATGCTTTTTTTCTAACTATTTATTTGCTTAGGTCAACTTGAACGATATTTACACACTTTGGGCATAATAGAAACAAAGCATAAAGCATTATTTTCGTTTTTTAAATTTTAAGTAATGCCATTAGGTGCTCATATAAATCAACTTATTCAATGACTTAGTTATATTATGGTGCCTTTTGTGTTTTACCTTTTTTGTTATTTACTTTTGCAAATGATAGTTGACAGTGAACAATGCGAATATATAATTGACGATTATTTAATCAACAAGGTTCTACACTCAACTGTGTCGGTTTTTATGTATCATAAACCTATAAAATTGATAATAACCATCCCAGCTTATCCCCACTTTTCGAGAATAGTTATCGGAATCACATTAGCAATAGTTCGTTATAAAAAAAAGATTTTTTGGTATAGGCGCTTAGAGCGTACTGATTTTATATTATTTGCCTCCTGCTTTAGCTGGAGGTGAATAGGATTAAATTAAGAAGGCTTTAGCCAAATTTAATTGATTAACAACAACTTACAGCTATAACTTTTTGGGCTAAAGC
>JAIFKQ010000168.1 GCA_020049515.1 Paludibacter sp.
GAATGTTTTTGTAATGAATTATGGGTTACTCTCAATTCGCCACGCAATGCATGACGAATTGAGAAATAAATCACTTTAACTTATCAAAAATCATCTTGGTATCTTTTTCACCAATAACTTTTGATAATTCTGACCATTTTTTAAAATCACTCCATGATTTTTGTTCATTTGGTTTCATTTTAGAGTACAACTCGGTCAATTTTGTAATCAAAGATTCTACATCAACTTCTTGCAAGGTTTCAACCTCATTCAGCTTCATCCATGTTTTTACATTGCCAAAAATTGTCCCAAACTTATCGTTTTTAGCAATTCTTTCTGAAAGTGGTACTTTGTTTGAGGCTATGCGTGATTGCTCAATGGCTTGTTTGGCTTGTAGAGCATCATTTTTTTGTTTGAGAATAGATATTGCCTTTTCAATTTGCCTTTTTAGTTCAAAATGAGACACTTCATCCGGACAATTTATTTCGGCTTTTTCTACACTACTTATTGCCGCATCGAAATCACCTTTTTGAAGTGAGTTTGTAGCTCCTGAAATTAACTCTTTGTAAAGATATTGTTTTTGTTGAAGCTCTTCTTGTTTTTTAATCTCAATTCGCTTTTGCTCCGCAATTAGTTCTGCTTGTACTTTTAGCTCATTCTCGATTTCTTTTTGGTGTTGAAGCCTTATATCTTCAGCATGTTGAATTTCCAGTTCGCTTATCGGTCGGAGTTTTACGAAACCCATAAGTGAAAATTGATTGTCATTTTGGATTGCAACTTTTCGAGATTTTGCAGATTCTTTACCATGGATTTTTCCTCTATTACGTCTTTGACCATCAATAGAATCAATAGAATAATCATCAAATTGCCAATCGCCTGTAATGTTATGAAAACCACTACCCGCAGCCATCTTCAAAATACAATACTCGCCATTTTCGGGCAGCAACTTAACTAAATACTCGATATTTTCAATAATTTTATCGGTCTTATCGGTTGCGTATTTAGTAAAGAATGTTTTTTCTTTTTCTAAATACTTTTTTGTATGGGCGTTGATTATACTAAAAATAAATGAAACATTATTGTTGATAAGATTTGTTTTTTTAGATGAAAATTGAGCAGTTGTATCTGCATAATTTTTAAAAGCTACATCAGCAATACTTAAACTCATTATCGATTTTTCATAAGGTTCTATTACTTCATATAATGTGTTGAAGCCAGACATATTAAATTTTGATGTTGTGTTATTGCCGCCATGTTTCCAACCACCCTCTGTAGTGCTTCGAAGATTAAAAATCTTAGTATTTACCAAGTTAGTAGTTTCAAACTCTGCATCAGATATTTTAATAAACCGCATAAATTCATCGCCTACACTTGCTTTTCCAAAAAGATCACTTTCATTATATCTCTTATTCTTTCTAGAAAAGTCATCTATTAAGTAATCGACAAAAATTGAGCGAATTGCGCCTTTTAAAGAGCTGCCCGGGATGATTGGTTGATTAGATAGACCGTTTTTGATACATGTTTTTATATCATTTGTACCCATATAATTACATTCGAATACTGTATCAATACATTTATCAAGATTAGGTTTAAGCTTTTCAACTAAACCCTTACTGTTTTTATTTAAAAGGAGTGCAGATAATTCATTTACACCTAAAATTTCTGCAACTTTCTTTATATTTAAAACTTTCACCTTGTTGTCATCTACCACAAAATCACTTCCTTGTACCCAGTCTTTCTCTGCTCCTGCACCCACATGCAATGGAGTTAAAACCTCCATTTGCAGCAAATATTTCTTATTTAACTCATTCATAATCCATTGTATTATATTTTTACAGGAATAAAAATTGATTTGCCATTTCGCCAAATAGGATGATCAATGCCTGGGTAGCTTTGAGCTGGATTTAAGTCAACTATTTTACCCATAATATTTATGTCTACTGTAGTCTTTAATGCCTTAAAAACTGATGCTGGAGTAAACATGTGAACAGTGTTTTTACGAATGCTATTGTGTGGAGCAGTAGTTATCCAACCACCACGCTTGGTAAAATCGTAAGCCACAGCTTTATCAGTCAGCATATCATTTAGTTGCGTTTCCGATTCGGGGCAAAACATTGATAGGTTTGAGATGTAATTACTTTCAGGTAAATCAATTTCAATTTCTTCCTTTGTGAATGTAAAATAACCATTCCCCACATTTCTATCAGTTCCAATACCTTCGTCTTTTAAAACCTCCAATGCTCCATCAAGCAAGTTAGTGTTACCATAGGCCATAAAAAACAAACCCGATTTGTCTTTAAAAAAAATTCTATCCATATAAAATGGTTTTGCATCTTCGCTTAAATCTCTCGAAATAGTTACCCGTTGCGAAACTTGCGAAGACATGAAATCCCTTTCAATAGTTGAAGCTGTCAGAAAATCACCTTTAATATGCTCTAAATCTTTACCATTTTCAAAAAGAGTATTGCCTCCAATCAATTTCTCAAAATAAGTAATATCTAACCAACTTACTTTCTTAACTTTCTTGGCATTACCAATATCTTCCAATTTTGGCAGTTTTTGCTTTAATAATTTGGGAAGAAAGTAAACCGGTTTATCATTTTCGCTTTTTTGATAAAATGGGAATAAGCTACTTACAGTAAAACCTAAATCACCATCTTTCGGAATTTCTTTACCAACTTTTGCCAAACATGAGGTAAGCGCAGCGTACATAGCATCAGACTGATATGTTTTCAGACTGATACTATAATCGTCGCGCGTATCACCTATATGTAAAGGTGTAGTAAAATGCAACTTGTAAACTTTAAATTTAGTTCTCATTGTCAAAGTATTTATCGAAAGGTATGTCAACTGTTTCAAGCGGTGAAAATTTCACTTGACCATAACCACGTGATCCACTACCACCTAAGTAATCATTTTCTAAAGCCGCAATACCGTTTTTGAGTAATTCCAAGGATTTTTTGCCATCTTCGTCATTATCCCATACATTAATAATTATTTCCACAGCAAATGAAACGCCAGCTGGAATACGTTCTGTTTGGCGAGGATTAGAAGCAACTCCTTTTATTCTATCAATGGTATTTTCCCATTTTCCTTCGGTATAGGGCATATCTAAATTATCACTTTCTTTTAACATAGCCTCAGATTTCAAATTCAAAAAAGAATCACGAAATATCAACTTTGATGGCTTGTTATCTTTAGCGAAGCCAAAGATACCGTTGATTTCGCTATTTTTACCAACTTCAGTTGCACCAGCAATTTGCTCTAATAAACTTCTAATTTTTCCTTTCAAAGAGCTTCCTGGTATATAAGGTTGATTATCTTTGACAGAAGTACGAATAACAGGATTGTCGATACCTCCAATTTCTACATTTTCTTTGCTACCGCCAACATGTAAGCCTGTAATCAATTCTAAAGTTGTAGTTACTTTGATTTTTTTTATTAATGTTTTCATAATGATAATTATTCAAGTTTTATATTTATTTTCCTCCAAAGTATTTATGATATGCAACAATTGATTCAACAACATTAATAAACCGAGACAAATCTTTAATGTTATTTGGTCTGATGCAGTTAATGCCACTTTCTAACTCTTCATAAAACTCTTTTATTTTTGATTTATTTACCATAATTCTTTGACGTTCAATTTTATCTCTACCAACCGCATAAGCTAATTTTGCTTTCAATAATGGAATATCATGATTGTTTTTAATAGGATCTCCTTGTATTCTTTTTAACTCCCCAAAGAATTTCCTAATCTGAGATGTTGTTAAAGGGCTAGTGCCATTATCATCTGATTGTAAATACTTCCCAAAGGATTTTGACCATTCAACAGTTTCATCAACTACTGCCTCTTGAATCCATTCTCGTTTAATTTTAATTTGTGGATACATAATTCTAAATTTTAATTGTTTATACTATTTCTTTGATTTCTAACTCAGCCCAACGAGCAGCAAGGGCAATTAATTCTAATTTTCGATGATTTATCACATCTGTTTGTAGCGTTTTGCAAAAATCTACTACAATTGGGTCTTTGTTTTCCATAAACCGCTTGAGGTAATAAGCTGAATTCCAGTAATAGCTCAAATCAGGAGTAAATCCATCTTTCCCCTCATTCTTTTTATTATTTGCCTGTATTTCAGCAAATAACATTAAGCGATGAAGAATGGCTTTTGACATTCCATATCCATTAATTAAAGAAAAAAATTCATGTTTTTTTGATTTTACCCAAGCGAATTCTTGCTTCCATGATACTGTTTGACCTAAAAAGTTGATGGCGTTTTTATCTCCTAACTTATTATCTTTGTCTGCTTTGTTAACATTCCCTTTAAATTCTTTTGCAGCATGTTCGGCTTCACCTGCAAGTTCAGCCGCTTTAGCAATTGGATATTTATTTCCTACAATTGTAATACCTGCAGAAATACTAATATCTTCTCGTCCAACATAACGTTGAAATTCTGTACGAATATCTTCAGCAAAACTTATAAGTAAATCCCAACGACCTACTGCAAAAACATCATCACCACCCGAATAAAGTATATTGACATTGTCCTTGTACTTTTCGCGAATGGTATTCAAATAGCCTGAAAAAAACCAATCTAAAGCCGACGATAAAGTAGCATAAGCCGAAAAGGTTCTATGTTCATCAGGCAAACCATTAATGAAAATTTCACCTAATCCATCCACATCCATGCGTAGGATACCAAAATATGTTTCCGTTACGCCTATTTGTTTTATTACATCAGTCAAATCTTCAAATGTTTTATTTTCCCCCTGTCTGTTTTTTGCTTGTTTGTTCCCGCCATAAAACTGAAAACCATAGCTAACTCTTTGTCCTTTTATAGGAGCTGCTAAAAAATCTGTATTGTTAATCCTTTTGACACGGCTTACATCAGCTGATGTTATTTTACGGAAATCTGCATCATTGTCAGTGAGCTCTTTATCATCGAACATGTAATTGGCAACACTAAAAATCGTGCTCTCTACTTTTGACCTATTTGATAAGTACTTTGAGTAATCATTATGTCCTTTGTAGGTTATAATATAATCAATATCTTTTAAGGTTTCGCCAAGCTTAATTTGTTCATGAACTGCATTTGAAACGATAGAATCTGAATTTTTTATATGTGTATATTCGCTGTCTTTTAACTCTTCGCCAGTAACTGCGCATACCTTTACAGCACCTCCGCTAGCGTTTGGTTCAAAAAAAGCGTTATAATCAAACTTTAATACATTTTTAAATTTCTGATTTTTACGCTCAGTTAGTTTGTCTGACAATGCTTTCCATAACGATGCTAAATCTTTTTGCAATACATCAACTCCTTCACAATCAATCTCTTTTGATTTGTTTCTATAAGCGAAAGGAATGAAATCGAGATTTACAATCAATTTCCCTTTGTGCTCGTTCCAAATATCCTTTTCAATATCCTCATAAATTTCTTCTATAGCAGCTTTTACTTTATCGGTATTGGGCAACAACATATAAAACTTTCCGCCAGATGAATATACCACATGTCCGATAGTGCTATTAATGTCTGGATGGGAGATAATTCGCTGAATGATAGAGTCTATCATTAATTGCAAATAGAACGAACGACCTTTAAGGCTTGTAGCTGCTTTACGTGAAGCTATATTATAAATGAACTTCTGAATACCCGAAATATCGCAACCAAGCAATATGACTGGATATTTTCCCTCATTTAATGTTAGTCTTTTGTCAGAATTGTTCCAATTGAAATCACTTTCATTTTCCAAGTAATAGGTGTAAATACAATCAGCAAAAGCAGCAGTAGTTTTCAAATGATCAAAAAGACTTACATTCGCCATATCCATTGTGTTAGATGGTATGCACCAAGTATATTTTTTGAGCAAATAAATCAAACTTTCGGCAAATCCAGTCATACTATCTGTTGGTAGCTTCTCGAACTCGTCAATAAATTTGTCCCACAATGCTTTGTATTTTTCTTGCGAAACTCCATCTTCTTTTGTTGCAATTGCCTTTGGAAATGATTTTCCAGTAATATTAATTGGCTCAAGTGGAAATGCAGATTTTCCATTCCCGCCTTTAATGGTATTAAAAATGGAATAGAGCGGGATATTTTTATATCTTGTTTTGCCCCAATTTATTTTAGTGACATTATCTTCCGCTTCTTCTTTTTCTATTGAATCACGTCTATCAATTCCGGCACTCCACCAATCTGCCATTGTTACAATTGCTTGTAATTCTGTTTTAGGTTTATGGTGATTGCAAGCCATGTTTGCTAAACAATCATCATCCGTAGTTTCATACAGGTTTACTTTTAATTGGGGAATGTTGTTGAGCTTTGTTTGTACTATTTCGAAAAACTCATTAGTCCATACCACATGTTGATATCCGAAATTCCCTTTGTCGTTGAGGGGACAAATATCATTGGCAAGTTGTTTTGAATAGTCAGACAATTGCGCTTGCTTGTCACTGAAACCACTATCCGCCCTTTGATAAAACTTTCCAATATCGTGCAGCAATGCCGCTAGATATATTAAATCTCTTTTGTTTTCCATACAATATTTTGTTTAGTCATTTATTTTCAATTTCTTACATTCTTACATTCTTACATTTTTTTCTCTCTCTTTTCCGCCACCATTCCAAACCCCAAGCTACTCCCTTTGCCAATGCCAATATAATCGGGCAAGGACACATTGGATTTA
>JAIFKQ010000119.1 GCA_020049515.1 Paludibacter sp.
AAACAAACAGTGCAATAAATGAAAACATTTTTAATGTCAACAATGGATTTGATTTAATATATATTGATACGCCTTACGTCTCGGAGAATGGCGTAGGCGTTGATTACCTTGATTTTTATCACTTTCTGGAAGGATTAGTAAACTATGAAAACTGGGACAGTTTAATAGATTATAAAAGCAAGCACAAACGGTTAAAACTGAATGGTTCTGATTGGACTACAGCGCATAAAATTGAGTCATCGTTTGAAAGATTAATAAATCAATTTAAAGAAAGTATCTTGGTAATATCTTATCGTTCGGATGGTATTCCGAGTATTGATAGAATTAAAGAAATTATGATAGAAAATGGAAAACAAGTTACAATTCACGAAAGTAGTGAAATGAAATATGTTTTGAGCAACAAAAAATCGACTGAAGTATTAATAGTTGGAGTTTAAAATGAAGAAACTCCCCTCAATCAAAAATGCCAGTTTCTCTAACAAAGAAACTGGCATTTTTTTTTAGAATTTAAAAGTTTTTAGAGAATTTTCCAGCCCAATGAAATTACAAAATTTCCACCAGGAATGTTATCTAGTGCAGCTCCATTTAATGTCGTTGTGTACATATCGCCTATAAGATTGTATCGAGCGTCTAATGTAAACATCAATACATCAACACCTAAGCCTGCTTCTAATCCTACTTGAGCGGCTTTAGCTTCTGTTAATAATTCAACAGTTGTTGCAGTTGGTAGATTAGCCATACTTAGTTTTGAACCAGCATTGAACCTTAGTTTTGGGCCAGCAAAAACGCGGGCATTAGCAACTTTAAGATCCAGCAATTTATAACCAACCAACAAAGGAACATCAATGGTTCCAACTGTAATGAATCTGTCGGCGGTAATGTCACTCTGGTTTTGGGTATCTTTGTAGGTGATTTTATAATTTTTCTTTCCCATGGAGTACAATAACTCGGGTTGAAAATAAATGCCAGCAAATCCAACTCTTGCAAAAACCCCCGCATGAAAATTATTTGTCAATTCAGACTTAACCGAGTTTAAATTGGTAGGCACTGCACCCAAATTTTCTGTAGAAATAGAAGAGGTATAACCAGCTTTTATTCCTAGATTGAATTGAGCAAAAGTAGTGGAAGCCGTAAGCAGAAGTACTGCCGCAAAAATAATTTTTTTCATAAACATTTTTTTGATTAATAATATATTTGTAACGTTTTTAGTAATAAATTGTTGTAAGTATGCTTATAATTCATTGCATTTTAAAACATAACCCACATTTGATTGTAAATTTTTATTTTAGAACTATCGTATTTAAAATCTTCTTTATCAGGTATTTGAATTACATATTCTTTAGAATTAGGGTTGGTTAGCTTCCTGTCTCTGAGCCAAATATTAAAGTCTTTTAATTGATAATAGCTGATGCCATATTTTGCGGCCCAAGTTGTCCAGTTGCCTACGCTGTCTTTTATTACTACATTTTTGGTTTTTATGGTTGGATAAAAATCTTCTCTTTGCAACTGAAATCCAAAAGCTTTTGGGTTTTCCATAAATTGCTTCATAGCCAAAATTCTGAAGACGTAACGGCTAGTTTCTGAAGTTAACAGTAAATCGAAAAACTCGTCAACTTGTTGTTTTTCAAGTTCATCTGACACTCTTCCCATGCCACCGTTGTAGGATGCTGCCACCGTAGCCCAGTTTTTGTATTTATTGTACGCACTTCGGAGGTATTTGCATGCAGCCACAGTTGCTTTTTCAATATTGTATCTCTCATCTACTTCATCGTTCACTTCCAATCCAAATTGCTGGGCTGTTTTGGGCATAAATTGCCAAATTCCAGCGGCTTGCATGGGCGACAGCGCTCGAGGGTCGAGCGAACTTTCAATCACGGCAAGGTACTTGAAATCCGTTGGAATTCCATTTTGTTTGAGAATAGGCTCAATTATTGGAAAGTATTTGTTGGCGCGCTTGATATGTAATATGCTGGTAGAGTGGCCATAAGCTATTATTAATTGCTCTCGGTCGAACCGTTCGCGCATATCGTAACGCTCTAATGAAATAGTTTGATCTGCAAATTCAACTTTTTGAGGTATGGTAAGTGACATGGCTAGCTGAGTACAAAATAGTGACTGACCTATAGTCATACAAAAAAGCAAAGGAATTAGTTTCTTTAATTTCATTTTTTTTGTTGATTGGTTTAACTGTTAAGGTGTTTTCAGGCTACAAAGATAGCATACAATTTTAAATATTGTAATGAAAAAACTAAAAAATGTAACTAATGAGTACTGTTTTCAAAAGACAAAATTTAATTTATCTATCTTTGTAGCAGCTTTTTGTTGAATGTTTGCGACTTGTGAATTTAATCTTATGAATTTGAGTATTATCTCACTTCAAATTTTATCAACGTTTAAAACAGAAAAACCTTAGGTAATCAATACTGATTTAATTAAATATACATAACGAACCATCCACGTACAAAGTATTGATTTTGAGCATATAAAGGGACGGTAATAAAAAAATGATAAACCACTCGGTGTTCCCGTTCTTATTCCCTCTTTAGGGTTCCGATAGCCCCGATAGCTATCGGGGTGGGATAGGGGGCTGATAAATAAAAATTATATACACAATGAAAAGAGCAATTTTTCCTGGTACTTTCGATCCGTTCACTATTGGACATTATAGTATTGTGCAACGTGGGTTGTGTTTTTTTGACGAAATTGTGATTGGTATTGGTCATAATCAATCAAAAAAAACGCTATTTACTATCGAGAAAAGATTGGATATTATTCGTCAATCATTCAAAGATGAAAAACGTATTAAAATACAGTCTTACAATAGTTTAACGGTAGATTTTGCACTTTTGGTGGATGCTGCATTTGTATTGAGAGGGTTAAGGTCGGTGGGCGATTTTGAATATGAGCGTACCATTGCCGATTCTAACAGAAAACTTACTGGTGTAGAGACGGTTATTCTCTTTACCGAATCACAATATTCTTACATATCATCTACTGTGGCTCGCGATTTAATATCTTACGGAAAAGATATTTCCTCTTTTTTGCCACCTAATGTCATTCTTTAATTATTAATTTGAGTTCTTTCATTATACTATGAGAAAAAATATTTATTTTGCGCTACTTTTATTTTTTGTTACTACTTCTTTTCAGGATGTTTTTGCCGCCAAAGAGCGCAGTTTTCGTATCAGTAAGAATTTGAGTATTTATAATACTTTGCTTAGAGAACTAGATTTATTTTATGTTGATACGCTTGATTATGACAAAATAGTTAAGAATTCGATTGATGAGATGCTTATCAAACTAGATCCTTACACGATGTATATGCCCGAGGAGGAAACTGATGATTTGAAGTTTATGACCACAGGCGAATATGCAGGTATAGGCGCTATGATTATGAAAAAAGACAAGGACATCTGCATTTCTGAACCTTATGAAGGAATGCCAGCTCAACGGAATGATTTGCGGGCTGGTGATATTATTCTGGAAATTGATGGAAAGAAAACTGATGGTATGTTGGTAGGCGATGTGAGTGCTAGGCTGAAAGGCATTCCAAATACACCCATTAAGTTGAAAATTAAACGGTTAGGTGAAAGGAAACCACTTGATAAAGAATTTCTACGCGAAAAAATACAAGTTAATCCAGTGGGATACTCGGCACTAGTAGCAGATAAAGTGGGTTATGTATTGCTCAATGAATTTACCGATAGAGCAGCCATTGAACTAAGTTTAGCAGTGAACGAGTTGGTAAAAACGCACCAAATTGAATCATTGGTGTTGGATATTCGCAATAATGGTGGTGGATTGATTGATGAAGCTGTTAAGATTGTAGGCTACTTTCTACCAAAAGGAACAGCAGTAGTTACCACAAAAGGCAAAAATAAAGATGCCGACAGAACCTATAAAACGCCTTTGGAACCAATTTATCCACAACTGAAATTAGTAGTTTTGACTAATCGGTCATCAGCCTCAGCCTCCGAAATTTTGGCTGGTGCGGTTCAAGATTTGGATAGAGGTGTGATTATTGGCGAACGGACTTTTGGCAAAGGATTGGTACAAAATATACGCCCAGTAGGTTATGGTGGACATTTGAAAGTGACCACTGCCAAGTATTATATACCAAGCGGTAGATGCATTCAGGCATTAGATTATAGCCATAGAAACGAAGATGGAAGTGTGGGGCGAGTGCCTGATAGCTTAACAACCGAGTTTACAACCCTCAAAGGTCGTAAAGTAAGGGATGGTGGGGGAATTGTGCCCGATACCATTGCTGTTGACGAACGAAAATTGAACATTGCCTATTATATTTACGCCCAAAATCTATATTTCGATTTTGCCACACAATATGTTCAGAAACACCCAAAGATAGCCTCTCCAGCCGACTTTAATTTGTCTAGCGACGACTACAAATTATTTACCGATTATTTGCTCGAAAAGAAATTTACTTACACTTCGCAAACAGAAAAGTATTTCAATGAACTGCTCGAAACATCGCATTTTGAAGGATTAGACTCGATTGCAAAAACCGAATTTGCAGCCTTAAAAGCCAAATTAGTGCCTGATATTAACAAAAGCCTTGCCGAAAATAAAATAGATATTCTTGATTTGCTGAGCCTTGAAATTATCAAGCGTTATTATTTTCAAAAAGGTGAAATTCAATACGCTTTGCGCACAGATGAGAATTTAAAAATTGCATTAGAAATGCTAAAACCAGCGGGAGGCTACTTAAAAATGCTTGAAAAAAAGAAGTAACTAATTGAATGTGTGCTTTTCATCAGACTCTTTTTAAATAAAAAAACCATTGTAAGTGTTTTTTTCTTACAATGGAATTTCCGTTGACTAAACGAATGCTTTGTTGCTATACCAGTTCAACAAAGGTCGATCGCGATGTTTTGCTACCATCGGCATTGCGCACAAATAAATAGCAACACATCACATCAGCAGCCTTAATTCCGGGGTAATCCAATAGGATTGTTCCGGTCTTTAAGTCGCCCCTTAGCTGTTTTTCGAGCAATAATTCGCCAATTTGCGTTTTGGCTACCACTACTACTTCGTCGCTGGCATTTACCTTTGGCACCTTTACATTGGTTTGGTAACTAATGCTGATACCTCCGGCTACAATAGTGGCGTCTTGAATCACTACCTTTGGTAATGATCCATTGGCAACTAATAGCTTGCTGTAGTCAATCACAGGTTCTGCACCACTTTTATCAATGGCAGCAGGTAGATTTGCCGCCACGAAAAGGTTATAACTCGACTGACCGGAATCCGCTTCAGGAAAACCTTCGTCGGTAGCACCTCCAAAAGATTGATGCTCGTCCGTGATTAATTTAAAACACGCTCGCTGCAATTGTTGAGCCGGGGTGTTTGGGTCCTTCGGATTGAACGCTTTACTTCGGATCTCGTTTTGTCCGTTCCGTGTGGAAGTTACAAAATTGGCCATCGATCCTGTCATTTGGCCTGTCATTGGGTTTTGGCTACGCGCCATAAGCTTGGGTGTATATCGTTGTAACTTTAAAAGCAATACGCTTTCTTAGTGACGATTTACAATGCAAAAATACATCGACAATTCTATATATACAAGCACTAAGAATAATGTAAAATACAGTAAAACAGCACATTATGTGTCTTTTGCGCCGGTTTGCGCCGGTTTGCGTCGGTTTGCGGTGGAAGGTATAAATGCATTAACTTAGATTATTGTATATGGCATGAAAGTTTAACATTATTGTTTATTATATTTCGTTTTTGGTGCCTGTTTTGCGTAAAAGTATTACTTGGAGTGAGGCTATCATTAGCAAATATCCTAGTGAAAGTTCAATTTTAGGGCACAAAAAAAGCGTGAACTTCAAATTAACCACGTCCGAGGCCCTAGGAAAGCCCACACAAAAAAAAGTTAATTAAAAAGTCCACGCCCTATATTGATATTCAGCTATACTGATAGTGCTATTTTTCTATGCGTATTTTATGTTGCAAAAATACATTTTTTTTTTTACATTTTAGCCATTTTATTTGTCAATTCTGATATTTCGGGAATCGAAGCGTGCAATAAATTCGTCTATGTGTTGTTGTGTATAAAACACTTCTTGACCAGGTTTGAAATAGTTTAATTTCCCTGATTTTCGGTAATTTAGCTGTGCTGATTCTTTTAATCGAAATATCTCTTCGAAATCTGTAACCGTATAAAGTTTTACCGGCAATCGTGTTTGTTTCGCAATTTGCAATAAAATCAGCTCATGCGATTCAATTTTCGCCTCCAATCTGTCTATCTGCTCCCGTTGTTTTTCGAACGCAGCCGCCACCAATTCGCCCACAGGTCCTGTGAGGTTTATTTCGGTTGGCGGCTTAGCTCTGGGTCGTCGCACAGTTTTGGCTGCTTTATTTTGTGAACTTTCTGTCATTTGGCTCTTTCTTTGCGCATTGCCATTGTTGCGTTGCACATAGAGTAGATAAGTCCACAAAAAAAGCGTGAACTCAATCTTATTCCCTAATGCTCGGCATCCCTTAGGGATACCACGCATAAAATGATAAGTCAAAAGCCCACGCCGTTTGAGCGCGAGCATTTTGCATACTTATTCGTTTTGTGTTCGCTGTAATACTGAAATTTCCTAGGTTTCGGACAAGCGAATGGTAGCAGAATGCTATTTATTAATATGTTTTGAAAATGTAA
>JAIFKQ010000074.1 GCA_020049515.1 Paludibacter sp.
ACTGAACTGCCCATTCACAGGCATTTACATACTGCAGAAAGCTATATTTTACTCAGAGGTAAAATAAATGTTTTGTTTTACAATGATAACAAAGAATTACTAAATTCAGTAGAATTAAATCCGCTGGAGGGTAAATATGGAGTTGATATTCCTGCTGGTCAATGGCATACGCTGGAAGTATTGGAATCTGGAACTGTTATCTTCGAAGTAAAAGATGGCCCTTATACACCTTTAACGGCTGAGGATATTTTAGAATAGATTTGAGAGTTTGAAAATTTGAAAATTTGAAGATTCACTTCAATCTTTACGATACCTACAACAACAATGTGGCTAATAGTGATTCTCCATGTTAATGCCTGGTTTAAAATTTGAAGTATTCTTTTTGTCAAGTTCTTTAGTAAAGGTTAATGCAAACCAATACTTGCATAGTTCCCCGCAATTTATCCCGTTTTTGGACGGGAGGGGCTAGGGGTCCTAAGGGGTTCTTCAATTCTTCCTTTCAATTTCCCTCAAATTCTCCATCTTCTTTATTGCCAAGAAACCGTAAATATCCTCCAAATGTTCGGTTACTTTCTGATTTCCAAACTCATACACTTTGGTAATTAATCCGTCCAGGAAATCACGGTCGTGTGAAACCACAATAATAGTTCCGTCAAAGTCAACCAATGCTTGTTTCAGAATGTCCTTTGTTTTCATGTCCAAATGGTTGGTTGGCTCATCTAAAATCAACAAATTGACAGGCTCAAGCAGCAATTTAATCATTGCCAACCGTGTTCTTTCACCACCCGAAAGCACTTTTACTTTCTTAACAGGTTTTTGATGTTGTTGCGAATATCACCCACAGCTACATCGTCAATAGTTTGAAATACAGTAAGATTCTCATCCAACAATGATGCTTGATTTTGGGCAAAATATCCTATTTTCACGTTGTGACCAAGGGTGAGATTTCCATCATGTTTAATTTCTTGCATGATAGATTTTACCAAAGTCGATTTCCCTTCACCATTTTTACCTACAAATGCAATTTTCTGACCACGCTCAATCATAAAATTGGCATTTGAAAAAATGGTTTTATCGTCATAAGATTTACCCACATTTTCGGCTGTAACAGGATAATTTCCCGAACGTGGCGATGGTGGAAATTTCAATCTCAAAGCTGATGAATCCTCTTCATCCACTTCCAAAACAGGAAGTTTTTCTAGCATTTTCACCCGCGATTGCACCTGATTGGTTTTGGAATAAGTGCCTTTAAAGCGTTCGATAAATTCAGTAGTTTCTGCAATGAATTTTTGCTGTTCGTCAAACTGCTTTTGTTGTTGCTCGCGGCGTTCCTTTCTAAGCTCCAAATAATGCGAGTATTTGGCTTTGTAATCGTAAATCCGGCCCATGGTCACCTCAATGGTTCGGGTAGTAATATTATCCACAAAAGCCCTATCGTGCGAGATTACGACTACCGCTTTTGCTGAGTTTACCAAAAATTCTTCCAGCCACTGGATAGATTCAATATCAAGGTGGTTGGTAGGCTCATCCAGTAAAATTACATCTGGGCGACGAAGCAGAATTTTAGCCAGCTCAATGCGCATGCGCCATCCGCCGCTCAATTCTGCTGTTTTGCGCGTAAAATCAGCTCTAGAAAATCCCAATCCCAGCAATGTTTTCTCAATGTCGGCATCGTAGTTGATTTCCTCAATGCTGTAAAATTGTTCGCTCAATGCCGATACTTCCTCAATCAGTTCCATGTAACTATCCGATTCGTAGTCGGTACGGATGGTCAGTTGCTCGTTCAGTTCACCTATCTTTTTTTCCATATCGGTAATAGCCGAAAAAGCCGTTGCCGTTTCTTCAAATACTGTTCTGGTATCTTCTGTAAGCAAATGCTGTGGTAAATAGGCCACTACCAGTTCTTTTGGATAAGAAATAGAGCCACGGGTTGGTTCACGAGAGCCAGCTAGAATCTTCAATAATGTAGATTTTCCTGCACCATTTTTGCCCATCAAGGCAATGCGGTCGCCCTCATTTATTACAAAAGAAATATCTTGAAATAGAGGCTGGCCTCCAAATTCTACGGTAAGTGCGTCAACTGATAACATAAGAAAAAGTAAGAATGTGAAAATGAGAAAAAGTAAACTTTAAATCATAAAAAACTCATCAACGAATTTAGAAGATGAGTTTCTTTATTTTGTTATACATTAAAAACTATTGTCGCAATAAAATAATTATGAATTGCGAATTATGAATTATGAATTGGGAATTATGAATTGGGAATTATGCATTATGAATTATGAATTATGAATTATGAATTAAGTTGATACACTTTGTAAGGCTTTCTTCCCAATGTGGAATACTGATGCCATAAGTGGACTTAATCTTCGCTTTGTTCAGCACGCTATAATGTGGTCGTGGAGTGCGAACAGGATAGTCTTTGGTTTCGATAGGTTGCACGTTACAAGTAATATTTGCAATACGATGAATGGTTTTGGTGAAATCGTACCAACTACAAACGCCTTCGTCCGAAAAATGATAAATGCCTGGTACAAAGCTCTCGTGATTGATAACGTTCAAAATTGTCTCGGCCAAATCGGCTGCATAAGTAGGAGTACCTACTTGGTCGAAAATAACGTTTAAATTATCACGCTCCGTTCCAAGTTTCATCATTGTTTTCACAAAGTTATTTCCAAAAGAAGAATATAACCAAGAAGTGCGTATTATCACAGCCTCCTCGCAACTTTCCATCAAAACCTGCTCACCTTCCAATTTTGATTTTCCATAAACAGAAGAAGGGCAAACGGGCATATCTTCGGTGTATGGAACGTGATTTGTACCATCGAAAACATAATCGGTAGATACATGCACTGCTTTTACATTGTTAGCTTTGGCAACTTCACCAATATTTTTTACTGCCTCGCAATTGATTTTATAGCAGAGGTCCACATCGTCTTCCGCCTTATCTACAGCAGTATAGGCTGCACAATTTACAATAAAATTCACTTCATTTTCAACAACAAAATCGTTGAGTGTGGCTTTATCGCAAATGTCGAGTTCTGCCACATCGGTAAAGATATAATTGAAATTAGGAAAACGTTTTGCTGCTTGTTGCATTTCGCTTCCAAGTTGTCCGTTGCTGCCGGTGATTAGTATCGTTTGCATAAGGAAGTTGGTAGTTTATAGTAAGTAGTTTGTATCAAGTAGTTTGTAGTAAGCCAGTTATGAAAATACAGTATAAAAATTTTAAACAAACAAAAAACAATTAGTGCTATTTTTGTTGAGTGTTTTGTTTAACACCTAGTCAAAGTATAAATTAATCAATACTTGCATAGTTCCCCAAACAATAAAAAAGTCTTACCCCTTTCTCTTTTAAGAGAAAGTACCCAGCTTGTCCCGATTTATCGGGAAAGGGGGATAGAGGTCAGGGGTTAGGGGTTCTTCGTTACTTTTTAGAAATTTTTATCAGCATCCTTAAATAGCGGATGTTTCAGATCCTTGTCAGAAATAACGGCTTTATCAGCGGGTATTTTCCAATCAATAGCCAAATCTAAATCATTGTACAAAATGCCTCTTTCCAACGTTGGACTATAGAAATTATCACATTTATAAGTGAATAAAGCAGTTTCGCTTAAAACAGAAAATCCATGTGCAAAACCCTGAGGAATAAGAAATTGCAAGTGATTCTCTTCCGAGAGCTCTACACCAAACCATTGACCAAAAGTAGGCGAATCGGCACGCAAATCCACAGCCACATCCCATACCGAACCTTGCGCAGCCGAAACCAATTTCGTTTGACTTTGCGGATTCAATTGGTAATGCAATCCACGTATTACACCGTAAGATGATTTTGATTGGTTATCCTGACAAAAATCATGATCAATACCAGCATCACGATATCTATCAGCATTATACGTTTCGCAAAAATAGCCGCGAGGATCTTCATACACTTTAGGTTTGATGATGAATAAATCGGCAATTGGTGTTTTAATTATTTCCATTTTTATTTTCTTATGACCCCAAACCCCTAAAGGGGCTAAAAGACCAAGTATATTTATATGCAAAATATGTTTGAAATGTCTTGTTCCCCAAAAACTAAAAAAATCCTTTTTCTTTCTCTTTTAGGAGAAAGTCCCCAAAGGGGGATAGAGGTGGGGCTAGGGGTCATTCTTAATCAATATTATAAACTTGTTTCTCGTTGGCAATCTTAATAAGATACGCTCCGTAATGACTTTTCTTCAATGGTTCAGCCAGTTGAAGGAGTTTCTCGCGGGTGATATAACCATAACGATATGCAATTTCTTCCAAGCAAGCCACCTTCAATCCTTGGCGATTTTCGATGGTAGCAATGAAGTTCGAAGCCTCCAGCAAGCTATCATGCGTACCCGTATCAAGCCAAGCCATACCACGTCCCATCATTTTCAAACTCAGTCGTTCTTCTTCCAAATACAAACGGTTCAAGTCGGTAATTTCCAACTCTCCACGTTTTGATGGCTTCAGATTTTTTGCCTTCTCCACCACATCATTGCTGTAAAAATACAATCCTGTAACGGCATAGTTTGATTTTGGGTGCTCTGGTTTCTCTTCCAGGCTAAGCACTTTCCCTTTATCGTCAAAATCTGCAACTCCATATCGCTCAGGATCATTTACATAATATCCAAATACGGTAGCACCATCTTGCAATGTAGCTGCTTCACGAAGCGTACGAGAAAAACCAAATCCGTAGAAAATATTATCGCCCAATACCAAGCAAACACTGGCGGTGCCAATAAATTCTTCGCCTATAATAAAAGCTTGTGCCAATCCATCGGGAGATGGTTGGATAGCATATTCCAGTTTAATTCCAAGATCTTCACCGTTGCCCAACAAATTTTCATACAGATGAATGTCGTGTGGTGTCGAAATAATTAGAATTTCACGAATACCAGCCAACATCAACACAGATAAAGGATAGTAAATCATTGGTTTATCGTAAACCGGAATAATTTGTTTGGAAATACTTTTGGTAACCGGATACAAACGTGTTCCAGAACCTCCTGCCAAAATAATGCCTTTCATAATAATGCGTATTTAGTTGAATACAAATTGATTTATAAAACGATTCAAAAGTAAGTATTATTTTTGATAATGGAAAATGGGAAATGGGAAATAAAAAAATAGTAAATGAATCTATTCTTCAAAATCCAATTCGCCATCTTGAAATAATTGATAATTCCGAGTCAATAAAACCATGAATTTACTAATTTCGGTTTGTGCCTGAAGTGTTTCGGGCGTAATTTCGGCCTTTTTCATGCGTAAGAGCATTATACCATATTGGAAATTGAAACACAATTCTACATCACTTAATTGGGAATTTTGTTGCTGACCTCTAAGTTGCGAAATAAATGGAAGCACATGATAAAATTTAGCTTTGTAGCCAGCGTCTTTTCCTGAGCGAAGCAACAAACCGTGTAATTCGTTCAGCTCACTAATCGTATTTTTATTCAATTGTAAATGTCCATTTTCTTGCACATTTTCCAATCGCATCATTTCAATTAAGCTTTCGTACCATTCGTAAAGTGTTTTCCGTTCAGCAACCGAAACAGGATAATTAACAATGATTCTTTCATTTATCATCTCTAAATTCAGCCCAAAAGCACGAATCAAATCCTCTACTTGCCACATATAGAGCAAGTATTCGCAGATATTTTCTTTTTTAAGTTTTTTAGCTATAAACACGGAAGACAATTATTAATTCATAATTCACAATTCATAATTCATAATATTGAGTGATGCACTAAACTTTAAATATTCTGTGTATATTGGTTATTTTCAATGCAA
The DNA here is from genome assembly GCA_020049515.1 of Paludibacter sp. Lineage (GTDB taxonomy): Bacteria > Bacteroidota > Bacteroidia > Bacteroidales > Paludibacteraceae > Paludibacter. Next base: position 5,803 of record JAIFKQ010000074.1, read on the forward strand.
TATATGACTTTTAGTATTTGACGATTTGAATATAAAAATCTTATTCGAATGTATTAATACAGTGCCCAATATTCCTATCTGTCTTATTTTTATCTCATTACGCTGTGTTAAATTAAGTCAAACCGCAAAATTCATATTTATTTACAGAATAATGCATCAGCAGTAATTCATAATCAAGATATAAAAAGAAAGAACTTGCATAGTTCCCCGCAATTTATCCCGCCAAAGCGGGAGGGGCTAGGGGTTCTCACTCAAAATCCCAATCACCCTCTTCGTCCATATAAGTTGGCTCTGTAAAGTCGTCCAAATCACGGCGTTCCTTTTTTGTAGGTCGGCCAGTACGTGGGTCACGACCAGTGTTTCCAGCCAGTTTGGCTAGTTCTATCAGTTCAAGTTGGTCGGTACTTGTTACGTTCTTCATGAAGTCAACTACCAACTTGGCATTCATCCTGTTTTCGGCAAGTGCCAACACTTCAAACGAAAACAAAAATGGATTGCGCTTGATGCAAACCACATCGCCCACTTTTACGTTTCGCGATGGTTTTACTTGAATATTTTTTATGATTACTTTGCCTTTTTTACAAGCATCAGCTGCCAAAGTCCGCGTTTTGAACAAACGTACCGCCCACAACCATTTATCTATTCGTACTTCTGTTTTCATATAAAGAACCCCTAAAGAACCCCTAACCCCTCCCGCTTTGGCGGGATAAATTGCGGGGGACTAAGCATGTATTGATTTTTCTAATTCTTGCTAAAAAACAGTCTAATCTTCTAATTTTCAAACACTTCAAAACCATGCATCTTACACATGGTTAATCACATTTAATATTTTTGTGGTTATCGGTTTTGTGTAGATTGACGTGAATTTTCAAATCTTCAAATCTTCAAATCTTCAAATTTTCAATCCCGATAGCTATCGGGACAAATCTTCAAACTCTTGAAATTCTATTTCTTATTATACTGTGTCATAGTAAGTTCCAAGCCAGCCAAGCAGAAACTTTTAATCATTTCTGCAGCATATTCAGCACGTTCAGGAATCGCTTTAGTTTGTTCTGACGTCCATTTTCCCAACACATATTCAATTTGCTGTCCGCGTTTAAAATCATCGCCCAGTCCAAATCTTAAACGTGCATAATTGCTGTGACCGAGTATTTCATTTATGTTTTTCAGTCCGTTATGTCCTGCATCAGACCCTTTTGGCTTCAATTGCAATTTACCAAACGGCAAAGCAATATCATCAACAATAATCAACACATTTTCTATTGGAATGTTTTCCTTGTTCATCCAATAACGCAGCGCATGACCGCTCAGATTCATAAAAGTAGATGGCTTGAGAAAAACAAGTGTCCGCCCTTTTATTTTAAATTCGCAAGTTGCACCGTAACGGTTTTCGCTAAAAAAAATATTGGACGCTTTAGCAAAAGCGTCCAATATTGTAAAACCTATGTTGTGGCGGGTATTTTGGTATTCGTTACCAATATTACCCAAACCAACAATTAAGTATTTCAGCAGCTCTTGTCAATTTAACTTGTGCTACAACGGCATTTTTATTGTTCAAAATTTCTAAGTTTTCAACTGATACTTTGCCAACTTGAATAGATTTTCCTAATCCAAGTGAAGTAACGTCAATCACTATATTTTCTGGAAATTGAGGATATAAACCTTTCACTTTCAATTTACGCACTTCAAGAGCCAATTTACCACCGGCTTTCACACCTTCTGCCAAACCTTCAAGTTTAACTGGAAGTTCCATGATAACTGGTTTTGTTTCAGTAACTTGTAAAAAGTCAATGTGTAATACATTGTCAGTTACTGGGTGGAATTGCAACGCTTTCATAATTGCTTTTGATTGTGCGCCATCAATGTCCAAATTTACCACGAAAACTTCTGGTGTGTAAATCAATTTACGCAAGTCGCTTTTGGTTGCAGTAAAATGTACGTTTGCAGCTACTCCATAAAGTACGCAAGGTACGTTTTCGGCAACGCGATCAGCTTTGGTGGCTTTTTTTCCTAGGTCAGTTCTCACTGTTCCTTTTAATTCAAATGATTTCATTGTTGTTTTTTTGTGTTACTCAAAATATAAGCGTTTTATTTTTAAGTGATTAGTCGCTTAATTTCCCATCACACTTTCTTTTTCAAAAAAGTTACCAGAAGCGGAATAATTGCACCAAGTTTGATTTTAAGCCTAATATTACATCATATTCTATGTATTGCTATGTTAATTATTTCAATTACAAAGAGTTGAAACGTAATATTATTAGGTAATAATTTACGTCAGAAAGAAAAAAAAATCGTGGATACCGTGCTCAATCCAAAAAAATGTATTATATTTGCGCCCTCAAAAAGACAGCACAATTTATTCACGTTTTTAAATTTCAGGAGGAAACAAACAATAGCTAAACAATTAACCGTCAGACCTCTTAGAGGTAGGGTAAAAGAACAACCCAATCGGATAAACGAAAAAATTAAAGGAGTAAAAGAAGTTCGTTTGGTAGGTGAGAATGTAGAACAAGGGGTATTTTCTTACGAAGATGCCATTCGTCTTGCTGATCAACTCGAATTGGATTTGGTAGAAATCTCTCCAAATGCAGAGCCACCGGTTTGTAGAATAGTTGATTATCAAAAATTTCTGTACCAAATTAAGAAACGCGAAAAAGAAGCCAAGGCCAAAACAGCCAAAGTTGTATTGAAAGAAATTCGTTTCGGTCCGCAAACAGATGATCACGACTACAATTTCAAATTGAAACATGCTATTGGCTTTTTGAAAGAAGGATGCAAAGTGAAAGCGTATGTATTTTTTAAAGGTCGTTCCATATTATTTAAAGAACAAGGCGAGATTTTACTCCTCCGTTTTGCCAACGAGCTTGAAGAATATGCAAAAGTTGACCAACTACCAAAATTGGAAGGTAAACGTATGATAATTATGTTTTCGCCTAAAAAGGGAAAATAATTTACGCGTCTTTTTACAATACGTAAAAACAGATTACACAATTAAAATAAAAATAGCAACAATGCCAAAAATGAAAACTAACTCCGGTGCAAAAAAAAGGTTCGCCCTTACCGGAACAGGAAAGATCAAAAGAAAACATGCTTTTAAAAGCCACATTTTGACTAAAAAGACAACCAAACAAAAACGTAACTTAACGCATTCAGCTCTTGTTCACAAGCGTGACATGACCAACGTTATGGAAATGCTTTGTTTGAAATAGTCGTCATTTTCAACTTTTAATCACATTTTCTAAGTCTAAAAAATCGAATGCTCTTTAGCCCTAAGTTCGCAATAAAATGCGACGCTAACATTCACAAAATCATTTAATTATGCCAAGGTCAGTAAACCACGTTGCTTCACGTAAAAGAAGAAAAAGAATTTTAAGTTTAAC
>JAIFKQ010000085.1 GCA_020049515.1 Paludibacter sp.
TGTACAAATTCCAAAACCGATTTGCCAATTAATTCATTCTGATTAACTGCACCTATCAATTGATATGATTGCTTGTTAGCAAAAACAATTTTGCTGTCAATGTATATTATAATGGAGTCGGGCGAGTTTTCTACCAGCTCGCGGTATTTATATTCGCTTTCTTTCAACTGCCTGTCTATGTTAATCCTTTCAGTAACATCTACAGCAAAAAGCGTGGCACCTACAACCATCCCGTTTTCATTCACAACTGGATTATACCTCGATTCGAAAATAAAACGCTCATGGTTACCATAATCTTCGATGGAAATTTGCTCTTTTCCCGTAAAAGCAACATCGAAATTGCACTTCGATTTTATTCTATCCTCCTCATTGGGTATGCTCTCAAGCAAATTCATTCCGATAGAAATATCAATATTATATAACCGTTTCATTACAACTTTAAAAAAAGTATTGAAAATTAAGTAGTTATAGTTCCTATCAATAGTAAAAATAATCATATCTTTTGCACTCTCAATACTCGATTTCAACAGCAGCTGCGATTCTTTTAAGGCTATTTCGGCTACTTTGCGATCGGTAATGTCTCTCAATGAACCATCAATGTGTGAGGGATTTCCTTGGCTGTCATTGATTAGCTTTGCATTGATTGATACGTATTTTGACTTACCTAATGAGGTTTTAATGTCAATTTCGTAATCAGTAATCTGGTTGTTTTTGACGATTGAGTCGAAAAAAGACTTTATTTTAGTCGGATTTCTGTGTGAATCTAAAATAGACAACCCAATAATTTTATTTCTACTTTCATTAGTCAGTCGCTTCACCGACGGACTAACATCTATAATTTTACCTGCTAAGTCAAGTTGAAAAAACACATCCTGAGTATTTTCAAAAATGCTTCTAAATTTCTGCTCACTAATTTGCAATGCTTCTTCCACTTTCTTTTGTGCCGAGATGTCAATTACAGATGACTGATAACCAACAATTTCGCCAAACTTATCTCTCACCACAGCAGCTGTGCCCTGGGCAATAAAAGTTAATCCATTGGCACATTGGGCAATAAACTCCCCTTCCCATTGAGCTGAGTTTTTTAGGGAACTGATAATACCGTCGCCCTGATGTTTATAATAAGTAAAATGAGTAATCGGTTTATTTAGCACTTCGTATTTATCTTTGTATCCGTGCATTAAGTAAAACGAATTGTTAACCTCCGTGATAATCCCATCGAGGGTAAAAATACTGTTGGCAGCAATGGAGGTGTCGAAAATTACATTTTTAAGAATCAACTCTTCTTCGGCTTGCTTTCTTTTGCTAATATCTATCAATGTAACAAGACATTGACTCTCATTTTCGGCAATACCCGTAAGATGGGCATAAACGGGGGCGCAATTATCTATTGAAATAGAAATTTCGCAGGTTTCTTTTTGATTGGTAATAAATATTTTATCTAAAAAGAGCCTGAAAAATGGTTTCGTATTATTGGAAACAAAAAATCCAAATTTACTATGTATTAGTTTAGCTCTATCTTTGCCGAGCATTTGTGCTCCACATAGGTTTAGGCCTAAAATATCTCCTTCGCACGAAAGAGTAAAATAACCTGTAGGCGCAAAATCATACAGCGTGCTGTATTTATTGGCAATTTCTTCGGTAGCCAATTGAGCCCTTTCAAGTTCGTCATTTTGCATTTCCAACTCCATCTTATGCAATTCCAGTTCGTGGAAGAGTTTCAATTTCTTGGCATCTTGCACTTTAGATTGCTGAAGTTCATGGTTTTGCATATCCAGCTCTATTTGATGCACCTCCAGCTCGTACATCAATTTTAACGAGTCGGCTTCTGAAAGTGGAGAATTGTTTTTGCTACCTTTTTCTTTTAGCAGCTCCTCCGCTTTTTGGCGAAGAGATTTGTCAGAAAATTGTAATTTATTTTTCATGTTTCGGATTCTATTTGCCTCGTTACTAAAGCTTTACATAAAAGCATTAAGTATAGAAAGCTGATTTGGTAAATAAAAACAGATAAGAAAACAGACAAGTAAGTCCTTTTTATTTTGATTTAAGACTATGTATCAATGTCGTTTTAGATAAGCCTAACGGGCTTGTTCCGACAGCTATCGGGTTTTAAAATTAACACAACGATAGCTTCATTCTCCTTTCTCGGTAAGTACCTCCTCCTCCACTTCATAAGGTATCATCGCTTTCACAGTAGTTCCTATGTTATTTTCACCCGTAATGCTGAGCTCCCCTTCCAACAAAAACATCCTTTCTTTCATTCCTATCATCCCATAAGAATCTGGCCTAACTTTATTTTTTTTACTAATACCTACTCCATTATCCGTAATTTCGAGTATTAATTTTTTGTTCAATAGCTTAATGCTAATATCTACTTTGGTAGCATTTGCATGCTTTACAATATTAGTTAGCGCTTCTTGCACAATGCGGAATAGGGCTACCGATTGTTGCTCATTAAGTTTCAATTTGGGAATATCGGTTGTAAATAGACAAAAAATATTATGTCTTTCTTCAAATTTTTTGGTGTGCAACTTTACAGCCTCTACAAATCCAAGCATATAAAGTACTTCGGGGCGTAGGTCGGTCATTATTTTGCGGGTTGTGTTTATCGTATTATCCACCAAACCAGACAAAGCATTAAATTTATCTAACAATTCCGAGTAGTGGTTATTGTCTATGTATTTCAATGCTTTCTGTTTTAACAATCCTGTATCAATCTTTATGGCAATGAGTATTTGGCCTAGCTCATCGTGTATTTCGCGCGCCAACATAATTCTTTCCTCTTCTCTAACATTTTGCAAATGGGCAGCAAATTTTTTAAGCTCCTCCTGCGACTTATTCAATGCTACGTCGGCCAGAATTCTTTCGGTAATGTCGATATTAAATCCCTGAAAATGTTTGAATTGGTTATTTTCATCAAAAATGGGTACAATATGACTGGATATGTTTCTATAAACCCCGTCTTTGTTTCTTAATCGAAAAAAATTATAGTGTTCACTTTTTGTTTCCAATGCTTGTATCCAAATGCTTTTAGCACTCTCATAGTCATCTGGGTGTATAAGATTTAGCCAGGCATTTTCAACCATCATCTCATCCTCATTGAGCCCAGTAAAAGTGCAATAAGTTTTATTCACAAAGGTATATACTTTACCGTCGGAGGCCCAAATATGAAAAGGAGAATTTTCGAGAATGTTTTTAAATTTCAATTCGCTTAATGCAAGCGCTGCTTCCGCATTTTTTCGTTTGCTGATGTCTCTAATTGCTCCATCCACATGTGTCGGTTTTCCGCTATTATCATAATTAAGCCTTGCATTTACCGACACCTGTTTAATACCGCCGTGCGATGTTTTAATTGTTAATTCGTAGTCTCTAATTTCGCCGTTTTGGGTCAATTCTTGCATCAACTTCTTTTGGTCTCTTGCATTGGTATAAATACTATCAATGCGTGTACCTACTATTTCATCTTTGTTAAACTCGGAGAAGTTTTTTACTGAAGAGCTAATATCTAGTATAATTCCTTTCATATCTACTTGATAAAAAACATCTTGCACATTTTCAAAAATAGTGCGGTATTTTTGTTCACTAATACGAAGAGCCGCCTCGGTTTGTTTTCTATAGGTTATATCGTGTCCAATACCCACCAACCCAATAATCTGATTGTCTTTGTTGCGCAGCGGAAGTTTAGAGGAAAGGAACCATCGCATTTCGCCCTTGCCGTTAAGTATAAAACCTTCGCGGTTGTAGTCTGGCTTTAAAGACTCCAATACTTTTCGGTCATCCTCCATAAACCGAGTTGCAAATTCGCTATCGTAGAATTTTACATCGGTGTAACCTACTATTTCCTCTTCCGATGATGCCCCCAAAAGTTTCACTTCGGCTTTGTTGGCCAGGGTTTTATTCAGATTCAAATCTTTGGCATAAATAGTATCTGGTATATTATCTATCACGGTGCGAAGTAGCAATCGTTCATTTTGCAAAATTTCTTCTGTATGCATTCGCAATTGAATATTGACGAGCATTTGAGAAAACGTAATCAATAAAAATTGCTCGTTGTTGGTATAGGTGTGAAAGTTGGTTATGGAGTCGAAACCTACAAAACCAATGCAAACACCGTTGAGCATCATGGGCAATGTAATCATACTCTTTATGTTGCGTTGTAGCATCCATTCTTTCAATGGACCATTGGAAAGTTGCAACACATCTGCTACAGTTAAAATATCACCACTAAAATGACTTTCGTGATGTATAATTTTAGAAAAAGGAGTGTTTTTTAAATTATTTATTTCGGACGAAACTCCCTGCGCACACCATTCGTAAGTATTGTTGGATAGTTGCTTTTCAAAATCATATTCAAAAACGTAAGCTCTATCGGCACCAACAAAATGAGCTAACTGACACAATGAGAGCGGAATAGCTGTTTCAATTTTTTCTAATGGTAAATTAATGTATTGGGCAGAAATACTAACCAGCAATTGTTGTATTTTCAACTGTTGTTCCAATGCAATTTGGGTTTGCTTAAGCTCCGTAATATCCTGTATGGTGCCAATTAAATTCACAGTTTTGGTATTATTGTTAAGCACAAACTCCCCAATGCCGTGTACCCATCTTTCCGATAGATCATTTTGCCTCACAATTTTATATTCCATATTAAAAACTGCTTTGGTATCAAGTCTTTCATTTGCAAAATAATTTGACATTGAAATTTTCCAATCTTGATGCACCATTTTCATCCAGTTTTCGGCATTTCTAGTATAATTTTTATTAATGCCAAATATTGTATCGAGCACTTCGGAGCTCAGCCAATTACCAGTATTCATTTCGAAAGTAAAAGTACCAAGCTTTGCAATGAGCTGAGTATCTTTAAGAAACTTTTCGCTTTCGCGCAATGCTTGTTCAGATTTTCGCCTAATGCTAATATCGCGTCCAATTCCTAACAAACCCACAATCTGGTTACGTTTGTTAAAAATAGGCAGTTTTGAAGTCAATAGCCATTGGCTTTCGCCACTTTTGGATTCTAAATATTCTTCTCTATTGAGCACGGGCTCGCCACTTACCATTACTCTTTGGTCGTCGTCAAAAAACTGTTGGGCAATATCAGCTGGAAATACTTCGAAATCGTTTTTTCCCAACACATCAAGTTCGTCTTTGAAACCCGTATTTCTAACATCTGCCTTGTTGGAAAATGTTTTTCGGCATTGCAAATCTTTGGTATAAATAGCATCGGGCATGTTGTCAATGAGAGTTCGGAGCAATAGTCGTTCATTTTCCAATGCTTCTTCGGCTTGTTTCCGTTTTGCAATATCACGCCATGTAGCAAATAAGGTTTGTTTTCCTTCAAGTATAATTGATACCAACGATATTTCTACAAAAAGATCGGTATCATCAAACCCGAGGTGATGCCAATCGAAAGTATTTACGCCATTCAAAATTGCTTTATCGATATTTTCTTGGGCTGCTTCAGCCGATTTTTTTCCATCGAGCTGATATGGAGGTGATATTGATGTTGGAGTCTGTCCAACAATCTGATTTCTAGTGCCACACATCATTCTTTCGGCAGCTTTGTTGCAATCTACAATAAACCCATCCACAATGGTAAAATACGCATCGGGTGAATGCATAAATAAAATGCTTTGTTTTTGTTCGCTCTGTCTTAGCAGTGCTTCCGATTCATATTTGTGGGTAATATCCGAAAACACCAAAACGACACCTATTATTTCACCATTTTTATTTTTTTTAGGGGCTGCGGTATTGGTAATTCGATATTGAGCTCCAGTGCTAGAAATGAGTACAGTATGGTTAGCAAGTCCCACAATTTCACCGTTTTCCAACACGCTTTTTACGGGGTTTTCTACTGGCTTTCTGGTTTCGTGGTTGATAATATTAAATACCTCAGCAAGCAGTTTTCCTTTTGCATCGGTTTGTGTGTAGCCACAAAGCTGCTCTGCCACTGGGTTCATATCTACTATAACGCCGTGTATATCGGTAGAAATTACACCATCGCCAATAGATTGCAAGGTGATAAGAAGGGATTCTTGGCTAAGTTGTAATTCCAAAACAGCTTTCTCGCGTTCTTCTATTTCACTTTTCAACCGCAAATTAGTATAAGCTTTTTCCGACAAATCTTTGACAAATAAATAGAGCATTTCGGATACTTTTTCGAACTTTTCACGTGGCATTTTGGGAACTTCGTCCAAAGCATTCAAAAATTCGTCACGGCATACTCCTATTTCGTCGGCATACAATTTCATCTTTTCAATATCCACATCATCGGTTTGTACCTGACCTATTAGCCAGTTGGCCAAATGTTGCCCATTTACAATTATGGGCACACCAGCATCCCACAATCCTGCGCTTAAACATTGCATAACAATAAGTTGGCATGAATTTATCCCTCCAATATAAGCATCTGATTTCGCACAATTGGCGCATCCTATTTTGGTGTTTCGGATAATATCGTTACACAGGCGAGTAAAATTACTTGGTTTAGTATAAGGTTTGCCGTTGGGGAGCGTGATTAATGAAGCCACACCAGTAGCATTCGAAAACAAATCTTGCATGTGTTGAATCTCGTTGAGTTCAAAAATGTCAGAAAATTGTAT
>JAIFKQ010000017.1 GCA_020049515.1 Paludibacter sp.
TTCATCGAAGCGATCGATAATTATTTCATTATTCAACTTACTATTTTCGGACTTCAATTCGTCAACCAAGGTTGCGTAATAATTAAAATCGCTGGAATAGAATGAGCTATGTGGTTTTTCAAAAATTTTGTCTTCAGGAATTTTATTTTCCAGGATATTTTCAATTTCAGCCCAATCTACTTCATCATCTTCTTGTTTGTTATCCAATATTTCCACATCACCTTTGATAAAAGCCTTGGTTATCAGCTTTTCTTCCTTGGTAGTATCATAAAGCTTCCACAAGCTGGCAGCATCCCCCAGCGTTTTATATACTTCTTCCTCTTTCTCTTTTCTTTTATCGTTGGGTTATCCGATTTTGAAATTAGGTAGTAAATGTAGGGCGTATTTGTTTGCCCAAAACGGTCGATACGTCCATTGCGCTGTTCGAGGGTAATGATAGACCACGGAATATCATAGTTGAACATAGTGTGGCAATGATAATGCAGGTTTACGCCCTGACTACCAGCATCAGACGCAAGGAAAAGACGAATACTGCTGTCTTCTTTTGAAAAATTATCAATAATAGCTTGTTGTTCCGTATCCGATAAGCTACCATTGAATTGAACTATGGCTGAAGCATCGATATTGAAAGTGGTTTTAAGTTGGTCTTCCAAATAATCGAGCGTTTTTCTTCGTTCTGCAAAAATGATAATGCGTTCGTCTTGTTTACTTCCTTTCCAACCTTTTGCTTTCAGGTGTTTAATAAGTTCATTGAGTTTCCCGTCCTCTTTTGTATTCAGTATATTTTCAATTTGCAACTTTAAATCCAATAGAAAATCAGTAGTAATTTCTTCATCTCTTTCTTTTGCCAGACGGTTTTTAATAGTTTCCAGACAAGCAGCCGGTGACGACATATAAGCTTTGAATAAACCAATGGTAAAGAGAAGTGTACCATTGGTCATGTCGCCATTTGCTTCCGAAAAAGCTTCATTTCGTGCGTTTTGAATTTGTTCGAGAACAGCTTCTTCCGCATTAAATAATTGGCTGTGAAGACTTATAGTGATACGGTCGCGAAACGAATCACCCACTTCATTTTCTACATCTTTCTTGAAACGTCGTTCAAAAAGTGGACGTATATCTTCTGGCGTAAATTCACCGTTATAGGGTATGGCAGTTGGGTCCAAAAGTGTAATCAGGTTGGCAAAGTTTTTCTTTTTACCGTTGTGAGGTGTAGCCGAAGTTAGTACCAATGCTTCAGTTCTATGCGAAAGGAAATCAGCAAGTTCACCACGTTGACTACCTGCATTGGCCACATTGTGACATTCGTCAATAGCCACAATATCCCATTTGATTTTTTCAAGATGGTGACGAAATTGAGCATTGTTTTTCAATGTGTCGATAGAAACGATTACCTTGTCGTAATAATCCAACGGATTTTTGTTTGAAGGAATAGTGGCATTAATCCGAGCTACTCCCTGACTATCCAACCGCACCAACGGAATAGAAAATCGTGACCAAATTTCCTGTTGAAACTGCGAAAGGATAGATTTTGGAGTAACCACCAAAATACGTTGCCCTTTTCCACGACGAATCATTTCGGTAAGGAAAATTCCTACTTGTATGGTTTTTCCCAATCCCACACCATCGGCAATAAGTATGCGTGGTTTGGGCAATGACAAAGCCTTTATGGTGGGTATAAATTGGTAATTGCTTGGGCGAATGGCTGCTTTATTGGCTATTTCTATGCCTTCGGAATAAAATGACGAATTGCGAAGTATGGTTTCAATAAACAATTTTGATTTGCGATAACCATTTGAAGTGTCTGCCACCAATTGAGTTGATTCTGGAGTAATCACCTCATAATCTTCCAAGCTTAGGTCAAAAGTAAACCGCATACCTTTTACCAGCTCCGTAATACCTTCAACCTCAATAATATCTTTCTTTACATCAGTAACCAAAAAGTCTGCAATGTTGTGCTTTTTATCAGTCATTTTAAATGGGAAAGTATCAGATTAGGACAATAAAATTTAAAAGGTCAAAAATAGTCATTATTCTTCAGATAATGTTTAGTGAAATTTATTAATATAGAATAAAATTGAAAATAAATAGAAGTTTATCTCTTTGGAATTTAATTTCATGTAGTTTTCTTAGGAAGTATTTTGTTGTCAATTGGCACTATTTTGGAGATATTGGATTTTAAGTAGATGTAATAAAAGAATGAAAATTAAAAGATTGAAAATTAAAATGACACAAAAAACCTTATTCATTTTGATATTTGTACTGTCCCAAATAATAAAAATTCATTTTTACCAAAATGATTTTTACCATAGTGCGTAAACAGACTAAAATTTTCGGTGATGCGTGAAAATTGTAGTAAAGGAAAAAATAATTCAATATTTATTCAAATTAAAAATAACAGAAATTTAATCTCACTCATTTTCATTATTTGTACTGTCCCAAATAATAAAAATTCATTTTTACCAAAATGATTTTTACCTCAGTCCGTAAAGAGGCTAAAATTTTCGGTGATGCGTGAAAACCATATTAACATAAAAAAAAAAGAGCCTAGTGAATAAGCTCTTTTTAAAATTGAGAGAAATTGAATTTCTCTGCTGTCGTACATTAGTCATTTCAGATTTCTCACACTTTGAAAGTTATTGAAAATTAGAGTGTTAAACTTAATCCCTCTATCATTGTCAAAAGTGCTGGATTTTTCGTGCCCATGGCGTTTAATAGTATATTATTTAACGCATTTCTGTCCTAAAGGAAAGCAAAAAGAAACGCTAATCGCCTGCAAATAGGTAATTAGCGTTTTTCTTTTTGGTTAATTGCTCCAAATTTGCACCACTTAGAATTTCAATCTCAAACGAGCCAATAACTTGTGCTTCGTCCCAAGCAACTGCTCCAGCCACTTGATTTCTACTTTCCATGATTCTTGTAGTTGACATTACCAAAGGTTGGTTTGCTACATATAGATTAATTTTTGCTGCTTGCCCTTAAACGTCTATTTTAGGGATTTTAGCTAATTACAGCGACTCACTGCATCTCGTATTTATAAACCTGCAATATCTGCAATTGCCTCAATACACATAATAGTTGTATAATGGTTGTAAGATTAGTGCTTTTGCGCTGTTCTAATAAACTTAACGTAATATTTTTGACACATCGTCATTCCCAAATTTTTGTTGCGACATACTCTGCTGCAAACGGTGCCATCGGATAAATAAACTAATACTTTTCACAATGGTAAGATTACTAATGGCTGTCCAATAAATGTTTAGTATCTATCATTGTTGTTTGTATTTATTATTAATGTTAGATTTAAACAGCAAAAACAGTGTATTCTGAATTTAAAACCAGGAAAAATCATACGAAAAGTTGACCCTTAAATATTCGGTTAAGCAAACGTCGAAGCCTAAAGAGGGATAAGGTTAGCATAGATTTGATATATTATTCTTCAAATTTGGCAATAAAACCAATTGAAAAAAATCAATTGAATGTATTGTATATCAAATTTATATTGCTACTTTTGCAAGTATAATTATTTACAAATGAAAATTAATAAAAAATTTATCCGTATGAAAAAAAACTTCTTATTTAGCGCAAGTGCAATAGTATTGTTGCTTGGCATGAACTCGTGTAAAACAGCTGTAGTAGAGCCAGATGCACCATTAGTATTTTCAACTCAAACAGTGGAACAACAAAAAAAGAACATTGAACAGAGTGGTTTAGATTTGGCCGACAAAATGACTGGCTTGCAACAAACTCCTGCTTTTGAAGCTCTCAATTACTTATCTAGTGGACAGCTAAATGCGCCGGCATTAGTAGCGCCGTTGAAGCAATTACGTGCTAGTCTATTAAGAAACGATGTCAATGCACTTCAAACATTCACCAACCAGATGAGAGTAGCTGCTAATGCTGGTGACGAGATTTGGGGTACTTGGATTTGGAACAAATCAACAGAGGATTTTGATAAATCTTTTGGATCTGTAAATAAAGCAATATATTACTTTCCAACTTCGGCTGCTTCCAGCACTAACGATGGCGTGGTTACCATTACTTACACCGAATCAAATGTGAAAGTTCCCGAAGTTACGCCAGCTGAATTCTATCCAAAGAATTTGTCTGTTGTATTTACAATTGGAGGTGCAGAAGCATTAAAAGCTGAGTTTGCGGGTGAATATCAATCAGACGGTACGCCAACATCTGTAGCACAAAGCCTGATAATTGGGGCATATAACTGGACTACTTCCATGACAAACAAAAGCACAGAAGTTTCGGCTAGTTTCTCATTTAACTACAATACGCAAGTTATGTTGAAATACGAAATGGGAGCTACTGGCACTTTTACTGCCAATCAGATTCAAACAGCTATGGGCGAAGAGTTAAGTCCAGAAGACGTTCTAACTAGTGGATTCATGAGTTTTCAAGTGATGAATGTGGCCATTTATGGTGGAATTACAGATGTGAAAAATTTAATGGCTGAGGGCAATGCACTTTCAAGTACAGATAAAACATATTCTGATCAGAGTGTGGAAATACTCAACAAATACTTGAAATTTTACGGATACTTTGCCGACCCAAAGGAAAAGTTTGCTGATGTAGAATTTTTTACTGCTGAAGAATTAGGAAGTGATAACAGTAAACCTGCTACATTGGTTTATACTCAAACTTCTACAAGTTGGCAACCAAATCCACCTTCTACATTAAAGTATGATTATTACAATAGTGATTATAACTATAATCAAAGCACTCAAGAATCCGAAGTAACATATAATTTTTATGCTTACCCAACAAAAACTTTTTACAATCCTCAGCCTCGTTTAATAATGAGTGACGGCTCAAAAGTTTCTGATTTTGAAAAATTTGCAAATGATAACTTTATTACGGTATTTGAAAAATTTGAATCAATGCTGCCTAATAATTAAGTAATAAATCAACACTAAAAAAGGTGAAGAGCAATCTTCACCTTTTTTTATGGAATAATGTAGCTGTAGTGGCTGGTGGCTTTTCCACACCAAATTCCAAATCCAGGATAGCTTATATTTGATTTTAGTGCTTCCTTTTCGCCCAAAAACAATTCGCTACCAATTCCAGCGTTAGATGAAAAAATGGATAACTCTTTGAAAAAAAGAGTTGAAGTACTATCAATTGTACAAAACTGAATATCAACAAGATCGCCTTTTCTAAAATAACCACCTTCCGAGAAGCTAGGATCGTTTTTACCCCTATTGGGATCAATAAGAAAGGTATTCTCACCTACCAGTGTAAAATCTGAATTGAGTATCGGACTTTGCTTATAATATCTATCTCTTTTCATTCTAGTGTAAACAAGGAAACTATTTTTCTGAAGCGAATCTATTTCAACTTTTACATATAAGTTGCGCAAATATTCGTTGGTAGGTGCTGCCACAATCTCTTTAATACTCGTTTTAAATGGAATACTCGTTTTGGCATTCATAGTATATCCCCCATAACTTACTGTTAGATAATAAATTTTCCCCTCCTCTCCTATTAATTCTGTGCCATAATAACTGTGCGGGGGAAATCTTGAAGTATTCCAAGTAGAAGTAAGAATTTCAGTTTTTGCACCAACGGCCTGGGAATTAATATTGTCTGAAACAGTCACTTTTGCATTGCTAATAATATATTTTTGAATGTAATTAGTGTCTAATTGTCCCGAAAGTGGGACGTTTAAAGACAAACTAACTTTTGGGTACTCTCCATTAACAATATATCCTTCCACAATTACTTTTTGGGTGTATCCACTTATCTTAAAATCCAAATCAGGTTTACACGAAAGCAAACATATTAGAAGTAGGAAAACTGTAATTTTATTCAAAACAAATATTTTATTCATACGTTTTCGTTGGCTATCAGATTCATTAAATGAATAATTATTTTAAAAATTAGGATTCAAGTTTTCAAAGATGTATAATCGAATGTTCATTTTACTAAATTCTAAAGGTCCAAGATACAGATGGAATTATTGGCAACAAATAGACCATATTGATATAAAAATCAAAGCTCTTATTCACAAAAGCGCTGGTGCTCAAATAGATTTGAAATGGGTTAGAACGGTTATAAACATTGTAAATAGAAAAATTCAGTTCCGACTTTATACCTCGCCACGACTTTAGCTTATAAGTGGCTGAAATATCCAACCGGTGATAGGCTGGCATTTGAAAAGCATTGTAATTTCCATATTCAAGTATTACTTTATTGTCAACCACAAAGAAACTTACTGGTAAATTGAGCCTGGTACCTGTGGCATAAACAAATACAGCCGAAAAATCCCAACGATCATTCAGTTTGTACATCCCTACCACCGAAATATCATGGCGTCTATCGTTGCGAGCCAAAAAAGGTTTTCCACCATTTAGCTGGTCGAATTGACGGTAACTCCATGCTAAATTATACGAAACCCACCCTGAAAAATTTCCGTCGTTTTTACTCAATTTCCATTCTGCACCGTAAGTCCAACCTTTGCCAAGTAACAAATCTTTTTCGAACATGCTATTTGAAAAAGTAGATTCAATACCATTTTTATATTCCAACTGATTTTCTAATGTTTTATAGTATAACTCGGCACTTACCTCCCACTTGTTTTCCAATAAATTTTGAAAATATCCACCCGAAAAATGCCAGGATGCTTGTGGCTGAACATAGAGAGAAGCTGGAATTTGCAAATCGGTAGGTATGCCAAAAGAGAAAACTGGAATTTGATTTAAATACTGATAATGTCGCGTGGCCGAAAGCTTGAACGATGATTGAGGATCGATTAAATACCGAGTAAAAAAGCGAGGCTCCAGGCTTATTGGAAAAGTTTTCACAATGCTATTTAAGGAAAAAACTTCATTTCCATCTGTTATATAATCAGTATATGGACCTAGTTGAGCATACAAATTAGTACGTATTCCCACATTAAAAAGCCAATCATTCCAAGTCCATTCATCCCTAAAATAAACTGTAGCTTGAGTTGAATTTATATTATTACGCTGGCTATTGTTTTGAAATGGTATAATTGAATCACTGTTAAGTGTTTGTGGAATGGCTGCATTGTATGAAAATTCTAAACCGTACTTGATTTTATGAATGCCTTTTAAATGAAAAAAATCTATTTTATAATCAAGGTTTGAAAACTGGGATTGTAAGTTGAAGTCTGTGTTATGCCAATCTATCGACGATTTTATCTTAAAATTTGAATAATTTAAGGAATGGTTCATGCTCCAATTTTCGTCAAAAATATGGTTAAGCTGAAGTCCTGCCAAGGTATTTCCCCAAAAAGTTGAATTATCATTCAATTCAGCTTTCCGAAGAGATTTAATTTTCAAATCATCATTGCCGGTATAGTAATGTCCTGTTAATTTTGTACGATTGGCTATTTTAAAAACAAAACCTGCATTTACATCCAAAAAATCATACTCACTCTGTGTTAATGCACTGTCAACACCAAGCATAGACACCAAAGGAAGGACAAAGGAACTTATATAACTTGCACGCAATGAGGAATATATATAAAATTTTGGACTTAATGGAATGTGAACTGCCAAACGCGAAGAAATAAGCCCAATAGAGCCTTTCACATCCATTTTCTCAGGAATTGTATTTACAGTATTTATATCAACTATTGAAGATAAGCGTCCGCCATATTCGGCTGGCATTCCAGATTTTATAAAACGCATCTGACCAATAATGTCGGGATTAAATACCGAAAATAAGCCCAAAACATGGGTTGGATTTTGAATTAATGCTCCATTCAGCATCACCAAGTTCTGATCATTATTGCCACCTCTAACGTAAAATCCCGAATTGGCTTCACCAGCTTGCGAAACTCCTCCCATGTATTGCAAAGCTTTATAAATATCATTTTCGCCCATAAATTTGGGTAAAAGTTTAAGCTTTTTAAGATCAATTTCAAGTCCCAACGAACCACTTTTCAAATTTTCATCTTTCAATCGACCTTTCACTTCTATTTCCTGAATATTAAATTCTTTCTGAGTTATTGACTGAGCATTTGAACTGTCGGAAACAAGAAACTGTTTGTCCTGAGCTACAAGACATTGAGCAATACTAAGAAGCATTAGCAAGAAAAACCTCCACCAACGGGCGAAGGTAAAACTTAGGTTTTGTTGCTTTAACGACTTATTTATTGCCAAGAAAATAGATTTAATACATTGTTAAAAAAAATGAATTTTAGAGATTTATTTTACCACCACAGCCTCCAAACTCTTTGCTCTAATTTTAATGTAAATTGAACTTCCTGTTTTAGTATAAGCAGTTTGTACATAACCCATTCCAATGCCAACTTTGGTATCGGGTAGCATACAGCCAGAAGTCACGAGGCCAATAACTTCATCTATTTCGTTTACTATTTCGTATCCGTGACGAGGAATACCTCGCTCTTTCAATTCAAACCGAACCAATTTGCGAGAAACGCCTTCCGTTTTTTGTTTTTCGAGCAGTGGTCGGTCGATAAAGTTTTTGCCATAAACAAACTTGGTAATCCAGCCTAAACCAGCTTCTATGGGCGAAGTTGTATCGTCAATATCATTGCCATACAAACAGAAACCTTTTTCTAGTCGCAAGGAATCTCTAGCTCCCAACCCAATAGGCTTAATGCCATATTTTGCTCCAATTTTGAAAAGTGTATCCCAAATTTTTTGTCCGTATTCATTGTAGAAATACAATTCGAAACCTCCCGCACCCGTATAGCCAGTATTAGAGATAATTACCTCATGAACATCGGCAATTTTTCCTACAGTAAAACCATAATATGGAATTTCTGATAGATTTATATCGGTAAGTTCTTGCAGCATCTCGGTAGCTTTTGGTCCTTGCACAGCAAGTTGTGCTATATGGTTGGATGCATTTTCAAGTATAGCACCTTCGGTATTATTAACCATGCACCAGTTCCAGTCTTTTTCAATATTGGAAGCATTAACAACAAGGAGGTATTTATTTTCCTCATAATGATAAACCAATAAATCGTCTACAATTCCGCCTTTACCGTTTGGGAAACATGAGTATTGCGCTTTGCCAATAGGAATTACGGAAATATCATTGGAAGTAATTTTTTGCAGAAAAGGAAAAGCATGCTCGCCTTTTACCCAAAATTCACCCATGTGCGAAACATCAAACACACCAACGCCATTGCGAACAGTTAAATGTTCAAGACTAATTCCTGTTGGATATTCAATAGGCATATTATAGCCTGCAAATTCATGCATTTTAGCTCCTAAAGCTATGTGTGTGTTCGTAAATGGTGTAGTTTTCATTTTCTTTGGTCAAATGTCAAATGACTTTCTTGTATGTTTATTTCTTATTTTTTAATATAATTAACTAATCATATAATTATCAGATTATTTCTGCGCTACCTTTTCTACAATTTTGATGATAACCTGCATGGCTTTTTCCATTGATTGTACTGGCACAAACTCAAAACGGCCATGAAAATTATGTCCACCAGCAAAAATGTTGGGGCAAGGCAGACCCTCGTACGAAAGTCGTGAACCATCTGTTCCGCCACGTATTGGACGGACGTTTGGAGTTACTCCTACTTCGGTCATGGCTTCGAATGCTAAATCGATAATGTGCATCACTGGTTCAATTTTTTCGCGCATGTTATAATACTGGTCGCGAAGTTCAAGTGTAGCTGTATTTTCGCCAAACTCGGAATTGATTTTATTTACCAAATGGGTAAATTCTTTTTTGCGACGGTCAAAACGATCACGGTCGTGGTCGCGAATGATATAGCTGAGTGACGATTTTTCTACCGTACCCTCCATGTTGGTTAAGTGGAAAAAACCTTCGTAACCTTCTGTATGTTCGGGTGTTTCGTGGCGTGGTAGCATACCGGCAAATTGCTGAGCCACTCGCATGGAATTCAACATTTTATGACGCGCATAGCCTGGATGAACATTGGTACCTTTAAAAGTAACTTTGGCCGAAGCAGCATTGAAGTTCTCATATTCCAGCTCGCCAATTTCTCCGCCATCCATTGTGTAAGCCCAATCGGCTGCAAACTTTGGTACATCAAAATGGTCGGCACCTTGTCCTATTTCTTCGTCGGGAGTAAAACCCACGCGGATTTTTCCATGCTTAATTTCGGGATGGGCAACCAAGTATTCCATGGCAGTTACAATTTCGGCCAACCCCGCTTTATCATCTGCACCGAGCAAAGTTGTTCCATCAGTAACAATAATATCCTGACCTTTATATTGTAATATCTCAGGATATTTTGCTGTATCAAGTATTATCTGTTGTACTTCGTTGAGCAAAATATTATTTCCATCGTAATTATATACAACACGAGGTTTTACATGCTTAGCAGTCATGTCCGGGCTGGTATCGATATGAGAAACAAAACCAATGGTTGGTAGGTTTTTATCCACATTGGCAGGTAAAGTAGCCATGATATAGCCATTTTTATCCAAATCTACGTCTTGTAAACCAATGGATTTGAGCTCATCTGCCAAAAATTTTGCAAAAATTAGTTGTCCAGGGGTGCTGGGAGTCATATTTGTATTTTCGTCGGACGTAGTTGTAAAACTTACATATTTGAGAAATCTATCTGTGATATTCATAAGGAAATTGTTTTATTTAATTGAACGCAAAAATACTCAAAATTTAGTTTACAAATCGGTTTTTTAGACATTTATTATAGACGAAAATTTCTTTAAAATAATATTTCGTGATTTGGGGTAATTAATTTGTATTTTTGTGCTTGAAATGAACTATATCCTACAATTAATGATTATAGGAATTAAACTTGCACTTACATGATTAATTATATAAAATCTCAACCTCAAAAAGCACCCTCGAAAGGTGTTTCTGAAAATAAATATCAGCTAACCGATTTTTTGCCCACAACCAAAAAAGAACTCGAACTGCGTGGTTGGGACGAAGTGGACGTGGTTATTTTTAGTGGAGATGCCTACATAGACCATCCTGCTTTTGGCACAGCCGTAATTGGGCGTATCCTCGAGGCTCAAGGTTTGAAAGTAGCCATTGTGCCGCAGCCTAACTGGCAAGACGATTTACGTGATTTCAAAAAAATGGGTAAGCCGCGCCTGTTTTTTGCCATTTCGGCCGGAAACATGGATTCGATGGTGAATCATTATACTGCCAATAAACGCTTGCGGTCTGACGATGCTTACTCGCCAGACAGCCGAGCACACATGCGACCAGATTATGCCACCATTACTTATTCTAATATACTCCGAAAACTTTTCCCCCAGGTGCCCATTGTCATTGGCGGAATTGAAGCTTCATTGCGACGGTTTACGCATTACGATTATTGGTCGGACAAACTGATGCCGAGCATTTTGGTGGATTCAAAAGCCGATTTGCTTGTGTACGGAATGGGCGAAAAACCAATCAGAGAAGTGGTGCGACAACTTTTGGAAGGAAAAACATTTGCCGATATGAACGACATTCCGCAAACGTCAATCCTCTCCAAAGAAGTGCCAAAACATCCCAAATGGAAAGATATTACCTTGGTTCCGCATGATGTTTGCATCCAGGACAAAAAACTATATTCCTCTAATTTTAAACATATAGAGCAGGAATCCAATAAATATGAAGCCGCACGCTTGCTTCAAAAAACGGGCAATCGCTGGGTGGTGGTCAATCCTCCCTACAACCCGCTGAATGAGGAAGAGCTCGATGCTTCGTTCGATTTACCATACACCCGTGTGCCGCACCCCAAATACAAAGGAAAACCCATTCCGGCGTACGAGATGATTAAGTTTTCGGTCAATATGCATCGCGGATGTTTTGGGGGTTGTTCATTTTGTACCATTTCGGCGCATCAGGGCAAGCACATTGTTTCTCGTTCCAAAGAATCTATTCTGAAAGAAGTGAAAAATATTACCGAAATGCCTGATTTTAAAGGCTACTTGAGCGATTTGGGCGGTCCGTCGGCAAACATGTATGGCATGAAGGGCAAGAAAATGCACATTTGTCGCCAGTGCCGAAAACCGTCCTGCATTTTCCCAAAAGTTTGCTTTAATTTGGATACCAACCACAGTGCCCTGTTGGACATTTATCGGTCGGTGGATAAAGTTCCAGGTATCAAAAAGTCATTTATTGGCAGTGGCGTTCGTTACGATATGTTGCTGAGTGATGCCAAAGATGCGGCTATCAATGAAAGCCACACCGAATACATGAAAGAGTTGGTGACCAACCACGTGTCGGGGCGGTTGAAAGTTGCTCCCGAGCATACCTCTGATGAGGTGTTGAACATGATGCGAAAACCAAGTTTTGCGTATTTTGGTGAGTTCAAGAAACAATTTGAGCGTATCAACCGCGAGGCCGGTCTGAACCAGCAATTGATTCCATACTTTATTTCCAGTCACCCTGGTTGCCACAACGAGGATATGGCAGATTTGGCCATTCAGACCAAGAAGTTCGATTTTAAGCTGGAGCAAGTGCAGGATTTTACGCCCACACCCATGACTCTGGCAACGGAGATTTATTATTCGGGCTATCATCCCTACACGCTCGAACCCATCTTTACTGCCAGAGGAAAAGAAGAAAAACTGGAGCAGCGCAAATTCTTTTTCTGGTACAAAGGCGAGTACAAAAATCAGATTATTCGAGATTTGAACAAGGCAAAAAGACCAGATTTATTGAAAAAATTGTTTGATAAATAACACACTAGTATTATGTAAGCAAAGTTTTTCTCATTATTTCTGAAAATATACAATTCACAGTTGAAAATGAAAAAACTCTATCTAATTCTATTTAATGATTTCACCAACTTTTCATCTTTGCCAATAGCTCCCATAGCCAAATAATTGAGAATAAGATTTATAAGCGGAAAAGCAATCACAAAACGGAGCGACCAATCTGCATTAAGTCGTACGCTAGCAAACCAAACAAAAATAAGCAATAAAATATAGTAACCTATCATCAAAAACATATTTATAACAGATAATCGAATTTGATTAATTCTATTTTTGTATAAAAAAATGCTAATAAATGAAATTATAGGAACTAGTGTAGCAATTGCAGATAAGGCCCAGGTACTTGATTCAAAAATGGAACCTGTTTCTTGAACCAAATAAATACCTTTGAACCCCAACAAATAATGTAACCCCTCTGCGGCATTAACAAAATCGACCACTGGCAACAACAGTGTAAATCCAGATAGAATTACAATAACTAATAAGTACAGAGATTGAATTCGTTGTATCATAATGAATTAGTATGTCCCCCGAATCCCCTCAAAAGAGGATTTAAAAGGCAGTTTATAATTTTGAAAACAAATTTTAAGTACTAACTTATCCCCCTAATTGGGAATAAATTTGTTTTTATTTCTTCCATTGAGCATCTCGCACTGCATATATTCTTTCAATAATATCCACCACCTTCAAGCCTTCAAGCACATTAGTTGTAATAGTTCCTTTGTCTGTAAGCTTTTCTAAAACATTCTGAATCACATAATGATGATTCTGAGCAGAACCTTTGTACATCCCATAATCATTAGGGGGATTAGAAGGAGCCAAAACGGGCATTTCATAATCTTTTATATGACAATAAGTTACTTCATTCATATATTGACCTGCCACCTTTACAGTGCCTTTTGAGCCAATAATAGTAATACTACTTTCCAAATTTGTATCCCATACAGCGGTAGAATAATTCAAACAGCCCATTCCGCCATTCACAAAATCGAAAGTAACAACTCCGCTATCTTCAAAATCGGTTAACGTTTTGTGACTAAAATCAGCAAAATTTCCTCGTATATTCTGAACATCACCAAAAAGCCAATACATTATATCAATGAAATGCGAAAACTGGGTAAATAATGTTCCACCATCTAACTTTGCATCTCCATGCCAATTACCTTTTTTATAATAACGGTCATCACGGTTCCAATAGCAATCTAATTTCACCATGTAAACATCTCCAAGTATATTATTGTCAGCCAATTCTTTAAGCCATACAGATGGTGGAGAATATCGGTTTTGCATTACACTAAAAACGTGATGGGACATTTCCAAAGATTTAAATAATATCTTTTCGGCATCATTTTTAGTTAATGCAATTGGTTTTTCAAGTACCACATGCTTTTTTGCTTGCAATGCTTTAATAGCATACTCGGCATGAAAACCATTGGGAGTGCAAATATTAATGACGTCAATTTTTAAATCGGATGCCAATAAATCATCAATACTAGTAAAGTAAGCTTCTTTTAAATCTGCTAACCCTATTTGCTCTTTGGGCAATACATCACATACAGCCACTAATTCCGAATCAGGATTAAGACGAATCATTTCTGCATGTCGTTTTCCAATATGTCCCTGTCCTATTACTGCAAAATTTATCATTTTGGTTACTCTTTTATTGTTATTTAACTCGTTTCACTTCATTATTCATTAGAACATATTCTTGATTTGTTTCTGGGCAAATAGCTTTACCATCAGCTTCAAACAACAATTTATGTCCATTTTCACTTACCCATCCAATTTGCTTGGCTGGATTTCCCACTACCAGAGCAAATTGTTTTACGGGTTTTGTAATAACTGCTCCCGCACCAATTAGTGCATATTCACCTATTTCATTTCCGCAAACCACTGTAGCATTGGCACCTATGCTAGCCCCTTTACGAACTATTGTTTCAGCATATTCACTTTTCCTATTTACATGACTGCGTGGATTTATGACATTGGTAAAAACCATAGAAGGGCCCAAAAAAACATCATCCTCGCAAATTACGCCCGTATAAACAGATACATTGTTTTGAATCTTTACATTGCGACCCAAAACCACAGATGGTGATATAACTACATTTTGACCAATATTACAAGCCTCGCCAATGCTGCAGCCTGACATAATATGAGAAAAATGCCAAATTTTTGTTCCATTTCCAATTTCGCAATTGTCATCAACAATAGCAGTTTCGTGAGCAAAATAATTCATTGTAAATAGGTGTGTTATTTTTTAAAATTAAAAAATCTCAAGAATGACTTATTGAAATTGATATAATATACAGTAATTGAGCACAATATAATTGCCACAATTAATTTCAAAATTAAATTTGGAGAAGCATTTATAAAGAAGGTACCCATAATGGTTACTATAAGCCCTCCTAAAATGACAATACTGAATATTAGAGTCAATAGGTTTTTAGCCCATTTTTTTCCAGCCAAAATGGCTATAAAATTAATAGTATTAAGTAATACAGCTAGCAAACCTACAATTATTAGGTTGCTAAAAGACTTTGTAAAAAACAAGGAAGCAACAAGCAACAACTCGACAGCTATTATAATGGAAAACACCATAATGGTTTTTTGATGAGCTCCTTTTACGGCTAAAATTTCTGAATGATTTCTTGAGTATTTATTTTCATCCCAAAAATCGGGACATTGTGATTCAAAATCAGCAGGCATATTTGTCAAATTACAAAGCAAACCCCTTTGTACATCAAATTTTTTGAATCGACATTTCAAGCAAAATTTTATTTTTTCTTCTTGTGTCATAATCTTAAGCCTTTTAAAATAACTTGATTTATTTATTTACAAATGCCAATACATTGGAAGTAATGTATTCTAATTGTTCATCTGTCAACTCAGTATGCATTGGGAGTGAAAAAACACATTCGCTTAGTTTTTCGGCCACTGGAAAAGCACCAGCATTATATCTATCATCTTGATACGCCTTTTGCAAATGCAATGGTACTGGATAGTAAACCATGGCTGGAATACCCTTTTCGGCCAAATATTTTATCAATTCAGCCCTATCAACGTCAACCAATTTAAGTGTATATTGATGAAATACATGCGTCGAATTTTGAGTTTGAGCTGGCACTATTAACTTTTCATTTTTTGCAAATGCAGCTCCATAATAAGCAGCAGCAGTCTGCCGTTGAGCACTATACTCATTCAAATGTTTTAATTTAACTACCAATACGGCTGCTTGAATACTATCCAAACGTGAATTAACTCCTACTATATCATGATAATATCGCACTACCATACCATGATTAGAGATTGCACGCATTTTAGCTGCCAATGCATCATCGTTCGTAAAAATGGCTCCACCATCACCAAAACAGCCTAAATTTTTTGATGGAAAAAACGAGGTACAACCAATATCTCCCATACATCCCGATTGTACTTTTTTGCCATCCGAAAACGTATATTCAGACCCAATAGATTGGCAAGCATCTTCTACTACATAAAGATTATATTCCTTGGCTAAAGCTAAAATTCCTTCCATATTGGCATTTTGACCAAAGAGGTGTACTGGAACAATGGCTTTCGTTTTAGGTGTAATGGCTTTTTTCAAAGATTCCAAAGAAATATTGAAAGTATCAAAATCAACATCTACTACCACAGGAGTTAAGCCAAGCAAAGCAACTACTTCGGCAGTAGCAATAAACGTAAAAGTAGGTGTAATAACCTCATCGCCAGGCTTAAGTCCCAATGCCATTAAAGCTATTTGCAATGCATCCGTGCCATTACCTACAGGGATAACATGTTTCACATTCAGATACTTCTCCAAATCGTGTTGAAAATCAGTTACTTTACTACCCTTAATGAACGATGTAGTATCAATAACATCCTGTATTCCAGCATTTACGTCTGTTCTAATTTTAAGATATTGACTCTGCAAGTCAACCATTTGGATATTTTTCATCAAATATATTTGTTGTAGTTCTATTCCTTATTTTAAAAGAAAATAATATAAACCAAACAGCAATTTAACCAATATGCTATTATTTCTCTTCTAATAAAAAGTCAACCTCTTCGGGTGATATGCGCACATTAGAAATATAGGTACTGTTATTAATTATTTTAAGTTTCTTTCTATCGTTGTTGCCCATTTTCAAATCATCAAAATCTAAAAAAACCTGTACTTCATCGGTAACTACTGAGTTGAAATGACTTAACCCTACGTTGTACTTTAAAGTAACTACGGCAGGAAATGCCCGAATAGTTAAATTACTAGGACAGTTAATGTATTTCACAGGGACTTTTATACTCTTCTCTGTAAATTGTTCAACAAAAAGATTTACCTTAGTTTCACTAGTACCAAAACGAACCGTTTTATTTGGTTTTATTTTAACCGTTAATTGTTTTGACTCATTCAAACCTTTCAACTCAACATACTCTGTTCTAACTATTTGCATAGTGTCTAGGATATTTTTGGGTCCAAACACAGTAACCATCGATGGGCTCAATTGAATTTTATTACTCAACATAAACTGTGGTGCCAATTCTATTTTGGAAACAAATTGAACAGGCAAATTTTTGACGCTTAATTTTTGATACTTAATAAATATCGAATCGGGTTGAATTTGCAAAACAGTAGTACTCGGCATTAAATTCGGATACTTCTTAATGTTTTCACTTATTTGCTCGGATGTAAATAAAATTTCTCCTTTTTGATAAAAAACCCTATTTAAGTCAAAAGTAATAGGTGTTAAACGGTGTTCTGAATACGAAAAAAGCTTCAAGCCTTGATCCTTTACATTTAGTACAATTCTCGTTGGAATTTGATTAATTATAGCAACGTTTTGAGGAATACCAACATAACGAATAGGAATAGAAATGGTGGTCTCTCTCTCTTTTCCGAGTGCATTTACAAACCAAAAAGCGGCTGCAAGTACAAGAAAAAGCAAAAAGCTTAAAATATCTTTTGAAAAAAAAAATGATTTAAGCTTTTGCGTATAATACCTAAGAAACTTTCTGCCGCTGTCTTCAGCCATAAAATGGTTTATTTTGCCAACGTTTGAATGTCTTCAGCAGTTGCAAAAACTGAGTTTTTATCTACTTTAACACGTACATTATCAGCAATTTCCACAGTAACTGTGGTTTCCTTAATGTCTTTGACTTTTCCATAAATGCCACCAGAGGTTACTACAGAGTCACCTACTTTCATTTCGTCGCGTTGCTTTTTAATTTCTTTTTGACGTTTAGATTGTGGACGAATCATAAAGAAATAGAAAACTGCAAAGATTAACACCATCATCAATATTCCAGTGTAACTACTTGCACCACCAGCTGGAGGCGCTGCTTGTAACAGAATGCTTAATAAATTCATATTTTTAATTTTTAATTATTTATATTTGGAAGAAAAATGCTTTATTTATTTTTGGATTTACTATCGGTAAACATGACTACTTTAATTAACTTATTTTCTTTTTTCAGTTCTCCAACAATATTATCAAGAACACCATTAACAAAAGTACCACTTTTTTCGGTACTATACATTTTGGCAATTTCTATATATTCATTGAGTGTAACATTTACAGGTATTGTAGGAAAGTTAAGTAATTCTGCTAAAGCCACTTCCATGATTACAATATCCATAAAAGCAATCCGATCTAGTTCCCAATTTTTTGTATTTTTGTCAATCATTTCGCGAAATGACTCACCTTTTGTCAACACATTTTGAATCAGTTTACGAGCAAATTCAGCATCCTCTTCATCCTTAAACATGGGTAATAAAGGTTGCTCATCTGCATTAATTATATCAAATCTTTTAATGGTTTTAATAATAAAACTTACTACCATTTCAATATCATCTGTCCAATAAATATTTTGGTCCTGAATGGAATCATCTAGCTCTTCGCTTTGCAAAATTATTTTATTAAATATCTTTCTCCAAATATCCTTATCCGATGCATAATCTACCACAGAGGCAGACATATAGTCAGAATAATAAGTGCTAGAAGTAATCTGTTCAAAAAGAAGTTTAATTATTTCTGAATTATTTACCCAAGATAGTTTATGTTCGGCTAAATAGTCAGTAAACTGATTATTTTTAGATAGTTGGCCTACAAAAGCATTATCAACAAATCGGGTGTTAGGCTTCAAGTCTTCAGCTGAAGGACGCAGTCTATTGCGCTTTATTTCTAATTGATTTGCTGCATATTTTGTTATTTCCACGGGCAATTGTAGCAGATGAAAATACAAATCGTAAGTTTTTTCAATGCTATGAAACAATTCTTTTTCAGCAACGGGAATTGATTTGCTGCCGCTTTTATAATAGGAATATAAAATCTGGACAATCTTAGTGCGTAATAATACTCTATTTATCATACAATTCAGTGAGCGCTTTGTTTATTGAAAAATTTTAATATTATATGAAAAGTTGATAGTTGGGGTTGACCATTACAAAATCAAATGAATGAACTAGTGTAACAAGAAACATCCTATTTTTCGTTTTAGGGTGCAAAGGTATGAAATTATTCTTTATCAACATTGCCGAATATATCAAAATTACTATTTAATCAAATTTATTTTAGAAGCCACGGAAATCGAAAACAAGGCTCGTTATACAAAAAATAATCAGCCATTCCATTTACAGCCAACGTTTTAACATTACTGGCTTCGGATAATAATTCCTTTGCAAAAGTTAATGTAGTTCCAGTTTTCACTCTATCATCAACCAATAATATTCGTTTACCCTTAAAATTGAACTCAATTTCTTGGAGTAATTTGGGTTTATCATACAATTTATTTTGCATTGCATCCCTCAAATTGAGTTTCAAAATATAAAATTCGCAGCCCAACCGTTGATTAATCATTGCTGCCGGAATAATACCACCATTTGCAATAGCTACAACCAGATCAAACTCTTCATTTATGCAAATGTTACTTATTCGCTCAATTATATCCTCAAATGACTTCATTGCACTGTATTAATATTTTATTTTTAGAATGTAAAGATAACACACTGAGCGTAATAATAAAAGGAATAACAATTGCGCAGTAATGAATTGATAGTTTTTATAGCTCTAATTATACTTTCATAAAGAAAAACCAAGTTGTTTTTTAGCTTTAGAAAGGAATTTACTTATCAATGAATCTCAATAATAGGTATCCACCTACCAACTGAAGAAGTATGCCCGGAATGCCTACACGTACATCTTGCAATGCTGCGTAAATACTACCTGTCATTGCCCATTCGGCCAACATTCCAAAACCTTGATAAAAAAGAATGATAAAAAGTAGGTTTTGCAATTTCAAATTCTGAGATTTATGAGCCATATAGGCTGCAGCTATAGCTAATAAAATGGATTTGATGAGAATGGCAGTAAGCATTTCGGTACTTGGCATTCCAAAAAGAGCATGATTTATCAAAGGCGATGCTACCGCTGTGAGTAAGCCCGTAAAAAATCCATATTTATAGGCTGCAATAAGTGTGAAAAAATAAATAGGAAGTAAAATTGGTCCTCCCATTGGTATTAAATGACATAACTGAGGCAATAGTATGTTTCCGCTAATAAATAATGAAGCAAAAAAATATGACTTAATATCCACAATTTTAAGAGCGTAAAGTTTAATTGAAGTTTCCATGATTTGCGTTTTTATCTATTAGAGTTTATATTGATTAAATATATATTATGGTCAAAAACAAAGAATTAAGACTAACGATTAAACCTACCGAAAGCTAACAGGACGTATTAATGTTCCTCAATAGACTTATTTATAGGCATTTAATTATTTTAATTGTAATGCAATTTTATCTATTTATAAGTCTATTTAATTTATTGTATATCAAAACCATACTTCAATGATTGAAGTTGGCAAAATTTCATTTTCCTTAGAGGTTAAATTTAAATGCATAAATAACGAGCACAAAAATAACAAGATTTATTGTAAAAATGGAGCTTATAAAAATAAATAATCGACATTTTGATGAAATAGTAAAAACTGACACGAGTCAACCGTTAATAAAAGTTTAGAAAACGAATAGCATTAAATTTTTACTTGGGCAATTGTTGGATAAAAAGTCTGTTATGCCTAGTTTTGTTAAATAAATAAGAAAATCTGATATTTATGCGATTCAATATAAAATTGTGATTAACAGACACATTACACTTAATATCAGTGATGATATAAAAATAATTCATTCAAAATTGAGTAAATGTTTGATAAATTCAAAAAAAATACGGAAATTTGAGGGCTCAAAAGAGAAACGGGTCATATTAATGGTTGAGCGATTCAACGATTTTGAATTTTAAAATTAAATGCCTTCAATAAGACTTTATAATCATTTCATTATAATTATTAAGAAACAACAGCATTATGGAAGTAGAAAAACGAAAAATTGAAATTGAAAAAAAAGACAATGACATTATTTACTCTAAAGCAATAAAAGCAGGAAAACGCATTTATTATTTAGACGTTAAGAAAAGTAGAAATGAGGATTTATTTTTAGCCATTACCGAAAGTAAGAAAAAGGTAGTTGGCTCGGAAGATGATGTACAAGTAACTTATGAAAAGCATAAAATATTTCTTTACAAAGAGGATTTTGATAAATTTGTTGAAGGATTGCAAGATGTAGTAAGTTTTATCAAGAATGAACAGGGGGAAGCACCTCAAAGGGAAGTGAAAGAATATAGGGAAAAAGACACAATTGTAGTGGAAGAGTCTGAAAATGTTGAGAGTAAAGAAACAACGCCTATTGAAGAAGTTAAACCAAAAAGCTTTTTTGATAAATTCAAGTTCTAATAAACTAGAATGCAGCATTTTTTAATGGTTGAATAATGGTTGATTGTATCCGCTAAAAGCGAATTTTTTGCCTAAAACAAAATTGCATTTATTAAATTTACTAGTTGATATATTTATTAATTTACTGGTATTTTTAACAATGGAAATAGTTCCTGCAATTTTTTAGACTCTAAAAATGATTAACGCAAAAAAAGTTGATATTAATGGCTAAACTGCTAACCTACTATTGATATGAAATCATTTGCCAGTGACAATTATTCGGGTATTCATCCTGAAATTCTCGAAGCCATTCAACTTGCTAATGGTCAACATCAGATTTCCTATGGTAATGATTCGCATACCAAAAATGCACAAATCGTTTTTGAGAAACTATTTGGAGAAGTAACTGTACTGTACGCGTTTAATGGTACTGGTGCCAATGTTATTTGTCTTAAATGTTGTACTTTGCCATTTCAAGCAATTGTTTGTTCGGAATACGCCCATATTTTAGTGGATGAATGTGGTGCTCCTACTCAAAGCATTGGCTGTTCGTTACTACCTTTACCCACGTCGGACGGTAAACTTACCTCAGAACTTATTTTACCATTATTGGGTAGAATTGGCAATGTACATAACTCTCAACCGAAGGTAATTTCTATCAGCCAAAGTACAGAATTGGGAACAGTTTATTCAATTAAAGAACTGAAAGCATTGTGTCAATTTGCACATTCACATGATATGTTTGTGCATTTAGATGGTGCTCGTATTTCTAATGCTGTAGCTAGTTTAGGTGTGAGTTTAAAAGAGGCTACTGTTGATTGCGGTATTGACATTATGAGTTTTGGGGGGACAAAAAATGGTCTATTGATGGGCGAAGCAGTATTGATATTCAATAAAAAGCTGAAGGAAAACGCCCCTTATTTTCAGAAACAAACTACACAATTGTTCTCCAAAAATCGTTTTATTGCAGCACAATTCACCGCTCTTTTAACTGATAATTTATGGTTACGAATGGCCTCTCATGCTAACTTAATGGCACATAAACTGGCCAAATCGGTTTCAACGCTTCCAGAAGTAAGAATTACTAGGAGCGTGGATGCTAATGCGGTTTTCGTAATTATTCCTTCACATTCCATCAAGCCGCTTCAAGCAGAATATCCTTTTTATGAATGGAATGAACTTACGCACGAACTAAGGTGGATGTGTTCCTTTGACACCAAAGAGGAAGAGATAACTGACTTTGTGAATAAACTGAGAAGCCTGTTGTAAAACATCTCTTTCCTAAAATTAGCTGAATTAAATTTATAAGTTATTGATATAAGCTCATCTTCATTTCAATTTTAAAAAGCAAAACAACTTAAGCATTTTTTTAAATTTTGAAGCTATTAGTTTGTTTTTATGGTTGTGAATTGAACTCCTAAAACATATTTAATTGAGTTTTGCTTCTGAAACAGGCAGTATTTCATTATTTTTAACCGCTTCAACGATAGCGATTGTGAATAAATGATGTACTTTTGTACGACTTTTCCCAAAAACTGCACTAAGGCCACGAAACGTACAATTATGAATAAAAATACCTTTGCGAAATTTACTCCACACATTGCTGCTATTTTGTTATTTATTTGTATTTCATTTCTGTATTTCACACCAGTATTAGAGGGCAAACAACTTATAGGGCACGACACCGAAAGTTGGATGTGCATGGCAAAAGAAACTATAGATTTTAATGACACTCATAGTGAACCCACTTTGTGGACTAATTCGTTGTTTGGAGGTATGCCCAACTTTCAAATTTCGATGATTCAGCCTAACAATATCATTCAATACTTAGAAAAAATCTTCAGTATTTTTCCGGCTACAATTTACAATTTAATTTTGTATCTTATTGGTTTCTATATACTTCTACTTTCTTTTAAGGTTAATCCATGGTTGGCTATTGTAGGAGCCATAGCATTTTCGTTTGCTTCCTACAATTTTATTATCATTGTTGCAGGTCACAATTCCAAAGCCATCAGTATTGCCTACATGGCACCATTGATAGGTGCTGTGTTTATGGCTTATCGTTATAAACCATTGGCTGGCAGTCTGCTCACGGCCGTAATGCTCAGCTTGGCCATTCGTGCCAATCACGTTCAAATTTTATATTACACGCTCATAATTATATTGTTTTTGGCCATTGTAGAATTCATTTACAGTGTCAAACAAAAAACATTGCTTCCTTTCTTCAAATCCTCTGGACTATTACTAGCGGCTGCTGCATTGGCTATTGGCATGAATGCCACATCGTTAATGACCACTTACGAGTATGGAAAATATACCATGCGTGGCGATAGCAATGGGTTAACGGTAGATGCAAATAGTTCGCAGCAAGGCTTAAATAAAGATTATATTACCCAGTGGAGTTATGGCGTTGACGAAACTATGACTTTGCTAATACCAAACTTTAAAGGCGGCGCAAGTGGTGGAACATTAACCGCTGATACAGAAACTGGCAAAAAACTTACCAGTTTTAATGTACCAAACGTGGAAAGCATGTTAAAAGAAATGCAGTTACCATTGTATTGGGGAACGCAGCCAGGCACTTCTGGTCCAGTATATATTGGTGCAATAGTTTGTTTCTTGTTCGTGCTAGGTTTCTTTTTGGTTGAAAAACGCACATTGTGGTGGTTACTGCCAATGATTGCACTTACACTAATGCTTTCTTGGGGTAAAAACTTTATGTGGCTCACGGATATTTTTATCGATTATGTGCCGTTATATAATAAATTCCGTACGGTATCCATGACGTTGGTGGCTACTGGTTTTGGGATGACATTGATTGCTTTACTAGCTTTGAAGGAAGTTTTTGAACCAAACACTGATAAGAAAAAACTGATGCGTTCCGTATTTATTAGCGCGGGTATCACGGGTGGTATTGCATTGATATTTATGATAATTCCATCGTTGTCGGGCAATTTTATTTCGGCTGGCGATGCTCAATTTACTGGTGATTATGCATTTTTGAAAGAAACCCTCCCACTGGACCGTGCAAACATGTTGCGCTCCGATGCGTTGCGCTCGCTAGGTTTTGTGCTGGCAGCGGCAGGATTAATTTTACTTTATGCCAAAGATTTATTAAAGAAAAAAGTGGCTTTAGTATTTTTCGCAATCGTTATTTTGGCCGATATGGTGCCTGTAGCAAAACGTTATTTGAATGATGATAATTTTAAACGTAAACGTAAAATTGAAACATTGGTACAACCAACTGTGGCAGATAACTACATTTTGCAGGACAAATCTCAATTTAGGGTACTGGATGCTACAGTGAATATATTCAATGACGCCACGCCTTCATATTTCCACAAAAACATTGGTGGATATAATGCGGCTAAGTTGCGTCGCTATCAGGAGTTGATTAACATGCAGTTAGAAAATGAAATGGGTCAATTGTTTGCAACTTTTGGTCGTGCTACTTCGCCCGAAATCATCAATAATACGCTAGATTCGCTGGGAGTACTGAATATGCTAAACATGAAGTATCTTATTTACAACAAAGAATCAGCGCCACTTACAAACCCTCATGCTAATGGAAATGTATGGTTTGTAAAAAATATCCGAGTAGCCGCTAATGCCAATGAAGAAATGCAATTGGTAGGAGACATAAATACTAAAACAGAAATGGTGGTGGACAAATCGTTTGCAGCTCAATTGCCCACAGCTATTACTCCCGATAGTACAGCGAAGATTTCTCTGAGTAATTATCAACCAAATAAGTTGATTTACAATTTTATTTCCAATACCGACCAAGTGGCTGTATTCTCGGAAATTTATTATGACAAAGGTTGGAATGCATATATTAATGGCAAAATTACACCTTATGTGCGTGCCAATTATTTGCTACGAGCCATGCCGCTTAAAGCTGGAAATTATGATATTGAATTCCGTTTCGAACCAAAATCTTACAGCACTGGAAATACCATTTCATTTATATCTTCAATACTATTAGTGATATGTATTTTAGCTTTTGGATTTTGGCAATGGAAAAAGCCTACCGTAATTATTGATAAAAATAATTAAATTAGTTATACTATTATGACAAAGAAAAAAAACAACACTAAAAAGAGACGTTTTAAAAATATACATGTTACTTCCACCATCAGCATGTCGTTGGTGTTGTTTTTGATTGGATTGGTGTCACTTCTTTTATTTATGGCGCGCGACATGAGCAACTATGTTAAAGAGAATATTAATTTGTCAATAATTCTGAACGATGAAATTGGGAAAGAATATTCCAATAGGATTGAAAAGTATTTATTAGCTTCGCCATTTACAAAATCGGTAGAGTATATATCGAAAGAGGATGCACTGAAAGATCATATCAGTAGTTTAGGCGAAGACCCACAAGATTTTTTGGGATATAATCCCTTAATGGCATCACTTGAAGTTAAATTAAAAGCTAATTATGCCAATACAGACAGTGTAAACATGATTGAAAAAAAATTGAAATCGTTTGAAAATATCAATCGCGTGGTTTATCAAAAAGATATGGTGAGTTTGGTAAACGAAAATGTTAGAAAAGTGAGTTTAATTCTATTTGGATTAGCCATAATACTACTAATAGTATCGATAACGCTGATAAACAACACTGTACGTATAGCACTTTATTCCAATCGGTTTCTTATTAGCACCATGAAATTGGTAGGCGCAACGCATTGGTTTATTCGTAAACCTTATTTAAAAAGCAGTGTTATGAATGGTTTATTGGCATCGTTTATTTCGCTAATTTTATTGGTTGCAGTAGTTTATTTTGTTCAATATGAATTTGGTATGTCAGGATTGTCTATTGATCCGCTCACTGCTTTAATAATTACATTAATAGTTATTTCAATGGGTATATTGCTAACTGCTATTTCATCTTATTACGCCGTAGGGAGGTATTTGAAAATGAAAACAGATGACTTATATTTCATTTAAATAATCACAAAAATTTTATTACAATAGCATTAACACAAACAAAACTTGCTCCATTTTCCCTCAGTGGGTTTGGGGTAATTAAAAAAAAATAATTTCATGGAAAACAGCACCCGATTTACTTTAGGAAAAATCAATATTATATTGATAGCCATTGGTTTTGCCATTATTGTATTGGGCTTTGTGCTCATGACTGGCTCTACAACTGGAACAGAATTTAATCCTGATATTTTCAGTTTTCGCAGAATAACGTTGGCTCCTGTTGTTTCATTTAGCGGCTTTATGTTTATCATCTTTGCCATATTATTCAAACCAAAAAGTAAATAATCATGACCTTTTTGTCAACCATTATTATTGCCATTGTAGAGGGAATAACTGAATTTTTACCAGTTTCATCTACAGGTCACATGATTATTGCCCAAAAACTGTTAGGAATAAAAAGCGATGAATTTGTAAAAGCATTTACTATTATTATTCAATTTGGTGCAATTTTGTCGGTAGTAGTACTTTATTGGAAGCGTTTTTTTCAATCATGGGATTTTTATTACAAATTGCTAATTGCATTTATACCTGCAGCTATTATCGGTTTTGCACTTAGCGACTACATAGACAGCATGCTAGAAAGCGTTGAAGTAGTGGCAGTTATGTTGGTACTAGGCGGTATATTTATGTTGTTTGTAGATAAATGGTTCAATAAGCCCAGTGAAGACCAAACAATGGACTGGAAACGGTCGCTTAAAATTGGTTTCTTTCAATGTATAGCAATGATACCAGGTGTATCGCGGTCTATGGCTACTATTGTGGGTGGTACAACTACCGGATTAACTCGTAAAAATGCCGCAGAGTTTTCATTTTTCCTAGCTGTACCAACCATGGCAGCTGCTTCGGGATACAAATTGCTTAAGTTAGTAACTGACCCAGCTTCGGTTTCCATGTTGTCAGAAAATTTAGTTACTCTGTTAATAGGGAATGTTGTAGCCTTTCTGGTAGCCATTGCAGCTATCAAGTTTTTTATTGGTTTTCTCACAAAATATGGTTTCAAAGCCTTTGGTTATTATCGCATTATAGTAGGTGTTGTTATTTTGGTGTTGTTGTTTATGGGTGTTGATTTGAGTGTAATGTAATGGATTATATAGCAGGAGAAGTGCTTTATGTAGCGAAACCTTTAAACTGGACTTCATTCAATTTAGTAAGCAAAGTACGTTGGAAATTACAACGAGCATTAAAAGTAAAAAAGTTGAAAGTGGGTCATGCAGGCACACTAGATCCTTTGGCTACTGGAGTTATGATTATTTGCACAGGTAAAGCTACCAAGCAAATTGATATTTTTCAATACCAGACAAAAGAATACATTGCTACGTTAGAATTGGGAGCCACCACGCCATCATTTGATTTGGAATTGCCAATAGATGGTACATTTCCAACCGAGCATATTACACGCACACTAGTAGATGAAGTAATTCCGCGTTTTTTAGGTGAAATATGGCAAGTACCACCCGCCTATTCTGCTGTTAAAGTAGATGGCAAACGTGCTTATGATTATGCCCGCGATGGACAAGAAGTTGAACTAAAACCAAAGTTATTGGTTATAGATGAGATTGAAATCTTGGATTTTAGCCTTCCAGTACTTAAACTTCGAGTGGTATGTAGTAAAGGAACTTACATTAGGGCACTGGCTCGTGATATTGGACTAGCACTTGGTAGTGGAGCACATCTTATTGCATTGGAACGAACCAAAATTGGGAAAGTAGGTTTAGAAGATTGTTGGCAAATAGATGATTTAGTGCTTAATATAGAGCAACTTGATAAATCAGAATCAAACAATGATGTTATCATCAAAGAATAAGTGACAATTAAAAAATAAAAAAACAGACAATACAATCCTAGTCAACTTTTAAAATCTAGGAGCTCACATTTCACAAATAAAAAAGAATATGAAGTTATCAAAGTTTAAATTCAAGTTACCCGATGAGTTAATAGCTCAACATCCAGCAAAAAATCGTGATGAATCCCGTTTAATGGTGTTGCATCGCAAAACTGGACAGATTGAACATCGTGTATTTAAAGATGTACTTGAATACTTCAACGAACATGACTTATTTGTTTTTAACGACACAAAAGTTTTTCCTGCCCGCTTATTTGGAAACAAAGAGAAAACGGGTGCTCAAATTGAGGTTTTTTTGCTTAGGGAATTAAACCACGAAATGCGCCTATGGGATGTTTTGGTAGAGCCTGCTCGAAAAATTCGTATTGGCAATAAGCTTTATTTTGGAGATGATGATTCTATTGTGGCTGAGGTAATTGACAATACTACTTCTCGAGGACGCACATTGCGTTTTTTGTTTGATGGTACACACGAAGAGTTTAAGAAAGGTCTGTATGCTTTGGGTGAAACACCTCTTCCTAAAAATATTACACGGGAAGTAGAACCAGATGATGCTGATCGTTTCCAAACAATTTTTGCCAAAAACGAAGGTGCAGTTTCTGCCCCTGCCGCTGGCTTGCACTTTAGCCGTGAGTTAATGAAACGCATGGAAATTAAAGGTGTAAATACTGCATTTGTAACTTCTCACATGAGTTTGGGTAATTTTAGGGATATTGATGTTGAGGATCTTACCAAACACAAAATGGACTCGGAGCAAATGTCAATCACGGCTGAAGCGACTGAAATAGTTAACAATGCAAAAGATGAAGGTCGGAATATTTGTGCGGTAGGGGTTACAGTTATGCGTTCTTTAGAGACCGTAGTAGGTACTGAGGGCAAAATTAAACCGTACGATGGCTGGACAAACAAATTTATTTTTCCGCCTTATGATTTTACCGTAGCCAATGCATTAATTACCAACTTCCATTTGCCATATTCTACACTTATAATGCTTACAGCAGCTTTTGGTGGGTATGACCAAATAATGAAAACGTATGAAGTTGCTATAAAAGAGGGATACAAATTTGGTGTATATGGTGATGCGTTGTTGATTATTTAACTACCAAAAGGAAACTTTAATATTAAAAAAGCCGAATACTTATTGAATAGTATTCGGCTTTTTTATATGGTCATATCTATATCTATTCTTCAGGAACTACATCTATTACTTCTTGATTTTCATCAATTAATACCTCCTCAGAATCTACACTTGTAGAATCGCTTGCGGTTGTGTCGCGAGGAATATAGGTATGGCATGAAAAGTTACGAGAGATTTTCTCTTTTGGTTTTGTCGGAAATTTACCACGGTATTGTTTCAGGCTTTCGTCTTTCAACACTTTTTCCATAAACAATCCAAAAATAGGCAAAGCCGTCTTGCTTCCCTCACCCAATTGGCCAGTGCGGAAGTGAACACTCCTATGCTCCCCTCCTACCCATGCACCACCTACAAGCTTCTGAGTTACTCCTACAAACCAAGCATCGGAATGGTTGGACGAAGTACCTGTTTTTCCTCCAAAATCGGTATTGGAACGGAACAAATCCCATTCCCACAATGCTTGAGTAGTGGCACCAGGTTCTGTCATTCCACCTTTCAATAATTCAGTAACCAAAAAAGCATCTTCATAAGGAATTTTGCGAGTTTGTTCAGTTTTGGGCTGATAAACAACATTGCCATCTTTGTCTTCTATTCGCGTTACTAAAACTGGCTCATGATACATACCTTCGTTCACCACAGTACTAAAAGAATTAACTAATTCCAGCAATGAAACATCCGAAGAACCTAAACAAAGTGAGGGCTGTTCTTCCAAAGGCGTTTTAATACCGAGTAAATGAGCGTATTTAATAATTTCCTTTATGCCTACTTCTTGTGCTAATTGCACAGCCACAGTATTGATGGAACGACCAAAAGCATGTTTTAAGGTTATTGTACGACCCGAAAAGCTTCCATTGGCATTATGCGGACTCCACGATTTATTTTCTCCTTTTTCTACATAATTCCAAGTTACTGCTTTGTCGGTCATCATGTCACAAGGTGCTTTTCCATTCATGATGGCAGCTGTATAAACAAAAAGTTTAAAAGTAGAGCCTGGCTGTCTTTTAGCTTGTGCCACTTTGTCGTATTGCCAAAATCTGAAATCTATATCGCCCACCCATGCTTTTACCTGTCCAGTTTCCGACTCCATGGCCACAAAACTGCTGTGCATAAAGTGGTTCATATAGCGTATTGAATCCATGACACTCAAAGTGGTATCCTTTTCACCAAGCTTATAATCAAACACTTTAGTTCTATGGGGTTCATTCAAATACTTATCAATAGAGTCTTGGTTATTGTTGTATTTGTTTTTCAAGGAAGCATATCTTTTGGTTTTCTTAGCTTTGTCTTCTATAAAATTCACTATGTCTTTGTGTTTTTCATCTTGCCATGGATTTTGACCTCGCCAATGTTCAAAAAAACGGCGCTGAATAGTACGCATTTGCTTGTTTACAGCCTCTTCGGCATATTTTTGCATCCGTGAATCTATTGTTACATAAATTTTCAATCCATCCGAGTAAATATCAAAACCAGTTACTTTTTGCCAATCAGTCAAGTATTTATCCAAATAGGCACGAAAATAAAGTGCATTACCATCATAAGATTGCTCTACACTGTAATTTAGTTTAATTGGAATTTTCTTTAGCGAATCACATTCGTTGCGGGTTATTACATTGTGTTGAAACAAAATTTCCAAGACTACATTTCTTCGCTCCTTCGACCGTTTTGGATGAGCTATTGGACTATATGAAGTAGTGGCTTTCAACAATCCAACCAATGTGGCCGACTGCTCGTAGTTAAGTTTGGCAGGTGTAGTTTTAAAAAACGTTTTGGCAGCAGTATGTATTCCGAAAGAATTACTTCCAAAATCTACCGTGTTGAAATACATAGTCAGAATTTCTTTTTTACTGTAAAACGTTTCAATTTTTACAGCCGTAGTCCATTCCTTGGTTTTCATAATAACCATTTTAATTCCAGGCACATAGCCAAATAAACCTGTAGAATACATGTTGCGGGTTTTGTACATATTCTTCACCAACTGCTGCGTGATGGTACTTGCCCCGCGACTTCTGCCCTGAGTCATATCTTTTAGGGCTGCAAAAACGCCCTGAAAATCAATGCCAAAATGTTGGTAAAAACGCTCGTCCTCTGTACTTATTAAAGTTTGAATTAGTTTGGGCGATATTTCTTCGTAAGTAACGGGTGTGCGGTTTTCGTGGAAGTATTTCCCAAGCACCTTTCCATCAGCAGTATAAATAATGGAAGCTTCGCTTTGGCTGGGATTTTTAATACTACTAAGACTGGGTGCCTTACCAAACAGCCATAAAAAGTTAATATCCACCAAGAGTAAAAAAATCAAAAACAATACGATGGAAGTTATCAAAACATTGGCCATTTTTTTATACCAAACCAGTCCACGAAAACGAACTGTTCGAGCTTTACGCCAAGAAACAAATTTCACCCACCATACCTTAATAAACTCCCATACCAATGAAAGTTGATTCATGATTTTTTTCCACATAATTTTCAGATTTTAAGTTTAAAGTTAAAGCAAAAGATGGAATTATTTTTTTTACTGATTTAAGTAAAATCTATTTTGAAGTGAAGAATTTGGAATCATGCATGATGCTTTACGTCCAAATAGTTTATATCTTCTTTTAGCAATTTGATTGTATAAAAAGTCACGAATTGATTTAGGAATCAGCTTAAATACTTTTGTCAACTTCCATACACCTCCTAAGTCGGACAATATTTCGATTACGGCATCAGAATGTGTAAACGATTTATTTTCTTTAATAAAAATGACCGTATCAATTTCATTTTCACTGAATCCATAGGTATTTATGACAGATATAGCCGCCTCCGATTGCAAAGAAGCAAACTTAAAGTTGGCCTTTTTGTCCAATTTAATAAGAAACATAACCCAGCCACAACATAAATTGCAAACGCCATCAAAAATAATTAGCGGGTGTTTTAACTGCATGTTAGCTCTTATTTTTTATCAAGTTGGCCAAAAACCCTTTTAAGCAAAGCACTCACACGTGCCATTGGGTCAATTCTGATTGCCTTCTCCTCAGCTGCTACCTTTACAAACAGTGCATCCAATGCTTTTTCGGTCACATAATTTTCCAAACTTACATTCACCGTTTTCAAACCAGCTATCATTCCTACTTGGGTTTTGGCTACCGAATTATAACCTGAGCTAAGCGTGTTCCAAGTATCATTAGTTGACACGTTGGCTACCAAAGGTTTACCTAGCGAGGCTTTTACTTTGGGAGCAAAAGCAGCTTTTAGTTGCGAATAT
Source organism: Paludibacter sp. (assembly GCA_020049515.1). Taxonomy (GTDB): domain Bacteria; phylum Bacteroidota; class Bacteroidia; order Bacteroidales; family Paludibacteraceae; genus Paludibacter. Next base: position 32,643 of record JAIFKQ010000017.1, read on the forward strand.
GTATTTTGACGCAAATACTCTGTTGCAGCATTGTTTTTGCCAAATAATATTCCGACTGCATCCGTTATACTCATATTGGTAATGGCAGTTTTGAATATTGGAGTGGCCTCCTTTACAGCATCTTCCGCCGAACGGTTGAGCGATAACACCGCTTTATTTACCAAATCCTGCCCTCCTGGAACCATTTTTATATTGTCGATAATGGGCTTTGCCTCAGGTGGTAGCAACAATTTTAACGCTGCATCTTTAAAAAATCCATTTTCTACGCCTAAATTGGTTACTGCATGCTCTATTCCAATATTTAACGAGCTTTTTAAACCCGAAATATTTTCTGCATTGCTCACAGGTAAAGTACTCGCTGTTCCATATTGAGTTGCCACTTGCATTAATTCTGCACAAGAACAAAATGACAAACAAATTAAACCCACATATAATATCTTTCTCATTTGATTAATTTTAGCTCCTAACCCCCGTCCCAATAGCTATCGTGGAGGGAAAAAGAGAAGTTAGTTTGATTTTTGTAAACGATTTCCTAAAGTGACTAAAAATTCGTATTAGTCATTGGAATTTATTAAAATTATAATTATAACATTGTATTTTTTATTGAAACACAAAAGTAGGCTTTTTTTCTATGATTTGTTACTCAAATTTACAAGAATGTGCGAACAATTTTACTATTTGCGTGTTAATACCCTTAGAAAACCAATATTAAACTATTAAATTAAAAATAGAAATAAACATGAGTAAAATTGAAAAAATTGTTGCCCGCGAGATTCTTGATTCGCGTGGAAACCCTACAGTAGAAGTAGATGTGTATTTAGAATCAGGTATTTTAGGTCGTGCTGCTGTTCCATCTGGAGCATCTACGGGCGAAAATGAAGCCATTGAATTACGCGATGGTGACAAAGGCCGTTATTTGGGTAAAGGCGTTCAAAAAGCCGTTGATAATGTAAATAACATTATTGCTCCTGCTTTGATTGGTATCAGCACATTGCAACAACGTGCCATCGACAAACTTATGATTCAGTTGGATGGTACAAAAACAAAATCTAAGTTGGGTGCTAATGCCATTTTAGGTGTTTCATTGGCAGTAGCCAGAGCAGCTGCAAGTTATTTGGATATGCCTTTGTATCGTTATATTGGTGGCGTAAATGCTTTTGTATTGCCTGTGCCAATGATGAACATTATCAATGGTGGCTCTCACTCCGATGCTCCTATCGCTTTTCAAGAGTTTATGATTCGCCCAGTAGGTGCTACTTCTTTCAAAGAAGGTTTGCGCATGGGTGCTGAGGTTTTCCACTCATTGAAAAAAGTATTGCACGACCGTAATTTGAGCACTGCAGTAGGCGACGAAGGTGGTTTTGCACCTGCACTTAACGGTACTGAAGATGCATTGGAATCTATCATTACTGCCATCGAAAAAGCGGGTTACATAGCTGGTAAAGATGTAACAATTGGTTTAGATTGTGCTGCTTCCGAATTCTTTAAAGACGGCATTTACGATTATTCAAAATTTGAAGGACCTGAAGGAGCAAAACGTAACTCGGCTGAACAAGTTGAATTCTTGGCTGGATTGGTTGCTAATTACCCAATCGATTCTATCGAAGACGGTATGAACGAAAGCGACTGGGATGGTTGGAAATTATTGACCGAAAAATTGGGCGACAAAGTTCAATTGGTTGGTGATGATTTATTTGTTACAAATGTTGAATACCTGAAAAAAGGAATTGACATGGGTTGTGCCAACTCTATTTTGATTAAAGTGAACCAAATTGGAACATTATCTGAAACATTGGATGCTATCGAAATGGCGCACCGTGCTGGTTATACTTCGGTAACTTCACACCGCTCGGGCGAAACTGAAGATGCTACCATTGCCGATATTGCAGTAGCTACCAACTCTGGTCAAATTAAAACTGGTTCGTTGAGCCGCTCAGACCGTATGGCAAAATACAATCAATTGCTTCGTATCGAAGAGGAATTGGGCGATTTAGCTGTTTATGGATTTAAAAAATAAGTAATTCTGACAGGTCGATTTGTTTTCGGCTTACATATTTACACTTCAATAATGAAAGCCACCTATCATATAAGGTGGCTTTTTTTTATGCATTATATTCAACGTTTTTAAAGAATAAACCTTAAGTGGTTAATGCGAGTTAAGTTCAAAAAACACATTCTTAAAACTTTTTAAAAGAGTTACAGTCATCGAGTTTAAGGCATGAGTTTTGTTTATTTTCGCAGCGTAAATCATACATACAAAATCTAAAATACTGATTGGATTATTATTAATTTCGAGTTCTACTTTAGCATATTAAAAAATGATAATATAATGTCAATTATGAATTATGCTTTATGAATTATGAATTATGAATTATGAATTATGCTTTATGAATTATGCTTTGTGAATTATGAATTATGAATTGTGAATTATAAATTGTGAATTATAAATTATTTATCCAACCAATTATAAATTTTAAAACAATGAAAACAATGAATTTATCAAAAAGAATGCAAACACTCGGTTTTTTTGTTTTGGTAGTAGCAATAAGCGTAGCCACAAATTTAACCACAAATCAAATCATCAAAAAACAACAAGAAAGCAAGGCTGAGCAAGGAATTGAAGTACCTGCTGGTTACGCAAGGTTTTCTAAAGCCACCAGCGCCATGGAAACAGATTTTACGGTTGCTGCTGAGCTTTCTGTGAATGCAGTAGTGCACGTTAAAACCAAATCGCCTGCACCACAAATGTCATTTCCAAACAATCCGTTTTTTGAATACTTCTACGGTCAACCGCAATTTAAGCAAAACGAACGCCCCATGCAAGAGGGTTCGGGTTCGGGAGTAATTCTTACCAACGATGGCTATATTGTAACCAACAATCACGTTATCGATAAATCGTCGGAAATAGAAGTTACTCTGAATGACAAAAGGACCTTCAAAGCTAAACTGATTGGTGCTGATCCCAGTAGTGATATAGCATTGATAAAAATTGAAGCCGATAATCTTCCTATTATCATATTAGGTAATTCCGATTCGCTTAAAGTAGGCGAATGGGTTTTGGCAGTTGGTAATCCATTTAACCTCACTTCAACCGTTACCGCAGGAATTGTAAGTGCGAAAGCAAGAAATATCAACATTTTGGGTGCTGCCATGAAAATCGAATCATTTATTCAAACCGATGCTGCAGTAAACCCTGGCAATAGCGGCGGTGCGTTGGTTAATACACGCGGCGAACTTGTGGGCATAAATACTGCTATTGCCTCTCAAACAGGCTCGTACGCTGGCTATTCGTTTGCAGTACCTGTAAGCATTGTTAGCAAAGTGGTTTCGGATATTCGACAATTCGGCGTGGTGCAGCGTGCGGTGCTAGGTGTAGAAATTAGCGATATAAACGACCAATTGGCAAAAGAAAAGAAACTAAAAACAATGAGTGGGGCTTATGTGGGTAAAGTCGGCGAAGAAAGTGCAGCAAAAAAAGCGGGCGTAAAAGAAGGTGACATTATCAATAATGTGAATGGAGTAGCTGTTAAATCAGTAGCCGAATTACAGGAACAAATTGGCCGCTATCGTCCTGGCGACAAAATTACTATAAATGTGGTTCGAAACAATGAAGAATCCAAACTCAAAGTGGAACTTAAAAACAGACAAGGAAATACAGAGGTAGTTTCATCGAATTCAAACACCACAGATGTGCTAGGAGCTACATTTGAAGCATTGAATGAAAAAGAAAGAGCTAAACTTGAATTGGACTATGGTGTTGAAATTAAATCAATTACCAAAGGGAAACTGGCAGAACTGGGTATTAAACCTGGATTCATTATTTTAAAAATAAACAATCAGATTATTAAAGAGGCAGACGATGTGCAAACGGCGGTGGACAATGCCATGAATAATGGTTTACAAGAAAAAGTACTATTCATTGCAGGAGTTTATCCAAATGGAAAAGTGACTTATTATGCTGTAAATCTGGCAGAATAGTTGCAATAGATTCAGAAAAAAAAAATGAAAGGAGGACAAATCCGATCCTAAGTGGATTTGTCCTTCTTTTTTTTTTATAATATGGAAAACATTTTCAATTACTCAGCGTTTAAATGTGAGAATAGAAATAATTAATGCATTCTAATTGCAAAATCAAATTATAACACGCCGTTTTCTACTATTTTGCGTTTTACTGTAACAGTTTATGCGTATAGTTTATAATTAAAACCATGATTTTTTACAATTATTGAATTAATTCAATAAACTATATTTTTTTATACAAACTTACTCTTCAATATATTGTTAGAATATATACAAACAAAGCAATTCTTTCTGAACTTTTCGTTTTGCCATGTCAAAAAAAACAACTACTTTTGCAAGCTAATTTTGATTCATTAAATGAGACAATTAAAAATTACCAAATCAATCACGAATCGTGAAAGTGCATCTCTTGACAAATATTTGCAAGAGATTGGACGCGAAGACCTTATCACCGTAGAAGAAGAAGTCGAGTTGGCTCAAAGAATACGGAGTGGTGATAGAATAGCGTTGGAAAAACTTACACGTGCGAATTTACGTTTCGTTGTTTCGGTAGCTAAACAGTACCAAAATCAAGGCCTCAGTTTACCTGACTTAATAAACGAAGGCAACCTTGGACTTATAAAAGCAGCTGAGAAATTTGATGAGACACGTGGATTTAAGTTTATTTCTTACGCAGTTTGGTGGATTCGTCAATCTATTTTGCAAGCTTTGGCCGAGCAATCTCGTATCGTGCGTTTACCTTTAAATCAGGTAGGATCGTTGAACAAAATAAACAAAGCTTTCTCCAAATTTGAGCAAGAAAACGAACGTCGCCCTTCACCAGAAGAGTTGGCAGAAGTATTGGACATTCCTGTTGACAAAATTGCAGATACAATGAAGGTTTCTGGCCGCCATATTTCGGTGGATGCACCTTTCGTTGAGGGAGAAGACAACAGCTTGTTGGACGTAATGATTAACGATGATTCTCCAAACGCCGATCGCGCATTGATAAACGAATCACTTTCTAAAGAAATTGAGCGTGTGCTTATTTTCACTTTGTCGGACAGAGAGCGTGACATTGTTAAGAAATTTTTCGGCCTTGGTATTCCAGAAATGACTTTAGAAGAAATTGGAGATGAATTTGGCTTAACACGTGAACGCGTACGTCAAATCAAGGAAAAAGCCATTCGAAAACTCAGACCAACTGCCAAAAGCAAATTGTTAAAAAGTTTTTTAGGATAACCCCAAAGATAGTAAGGTTATAATAAATGATATTAAAAGGAGTAACTTCAAGCAAGTTGCTCCTTTTTCTATATTATTGATTCAGAATCACTTTAGGCTTTAGAACAATATAACAAAAATAAGATATCTACTAAGAGCAAGTTGTTGGATTTTATAAATACTCAAAACCAACATATTGACTAAATAATCTGCTACGAGAAGTCCATTATTATTTTTTTGAAAGATGAAAACCCTAAGTTACAAAGACGCAAGGAGCTGATATTAACGATTTTCAGTTAGAATAACGAAAATATAGTTTTCTGTTAAAAAAACAATGTATTCTGTCCCTTAAAAAACCCTTTTTTATATTTTAGGAGTTATTTGCTTGTTGAGTGGGTGAAATTATTTGATTATCTTTGCAATCCTGTCAAATATAAGGTTGATTTCGGTTTAAATATTGAAACACAGAACTTTAACAAAAATAAAGATTATATATACTCAACTCGCAGAAAGATATTTATAAAAACAATAAGGCTATAATTTTACAATTAATTAATTACTTACAAAATGGGTAAAATAATTTCGCTAGCAAATCAAAAAGGTGGAGTAGGCAAAACTACAACTGCCATAAATTTAGCTGCTTCTTTGGCAACTCTAGGAAAGAAAGTGCTTTTGATTGATGCTGATCCACAGGCAAATGCGTCTTCTGGGCTTGGTATCGACATTCGTACACTGGAGTTTACAATATATGAATGTTTGATAGATGGTGTACCGTCAAAGCAGGCCATACATCCTACAGAAGTTGAGAATCTATTTGTGCTTCCTTCGCATATTGATTTGGTGGGCGCCGAAATAGAAATGCTAAATATGGATAATAGGGAACATGTAATGCGTAATTTTCTTACCCCTCTCAAAGAAGATTATGATTTCCTATTAATTGATTGCTCGCCCTCTTTAGGATTAATTACTGTAAATGCACTTACTGCTTGCGATTCGGTAATTATCCCTGTACAATGCGAGTATTTTGCCCTCGAAGGAATCAGTAAATTACTGAATACCATCAAAATAATCAAAAGCAAACTGAATACAGCATTGGAAATAGAAGGATTTTTGCTTACCATGTACGACAATCGGTTGCGATTGGCCAATCAAGTGTATGCAGAGGTTAAGAAACATTTTGAGGGCATGGTCTTCGAAGCAGTTATTACCAGGAATGTTCGCTTAAGCGAAGCCCCAAGTCATGGAAAACCAGTGTTGTTGTACGATGCAGAGTCCAAAGGGTCGTTAAACTACATGGATTTAGCCAAAGAACTGATAGCCAAACAACATGAAAATTAAACTTCATACAACATTAAGTCAAAAGCTCCGTTTTTACAACACATAATTATGGCAAAAAATATTACAGGTTTAGGAAGAGGTTTAGGTGCATTAATTGATACAGAACACATTAGTACTAGTGGGTCTTCGTCAATCAGTGAGGTGGAAATGCATTTAATTTTTGCAAACCCGAATCAACCCCGTACTCATTTTGATGAAGAAGCATTGACCGAACTGGCTTCGTCTATTCGGGAGTTAGGTGTTATTTCGCCCATTACTTTACGCAAAAACGATGATGGAACTTACTTAATTATTGCTGGCGAAAGAAGATTTAGAGCATCAAAGTCAATCGGCTTAAAATCTATACCGGCTTATGTAAAAACTGCCGCCGATGAGCAAGTGATGGAGATGGCCTTGATTGAAAACATTCAACGGGAAGATTTGAATGCCATTGAAATTGCGCTTACCTTTTACCGATTGATGGAAGAATATAAATTGACGCAAGAACGATTGAGCGAAAGAGTGGGAAAGAAACGTGCCACTATAGCCAATTACCTACGCTTATTGCGTTTACCTGCCGAAATTCAAATGGGTATTAAGAATCAAAAAATAGACATGGGTCATGCGCGTGCTATTTTAGGTTTAAATGATCCTGCGGCACAATTGCATCTTTACGAAGCTATAATTATGAATAATTATACCGTTCGGAAAGTAGAAGAATTAGTGAGATTGTACTTGGAAACAGGTAGCTTGGAAAATAAAACGAAATCAACTGATAATCCAATAAAAGAGTTGAAAGAATTTGGTGATTTGAAAGCACAATTAAATTCCGTTTTTGGAAAAAATGTACAATTCACATGCAATCCAGATGGAAAAGGAAAGATATCTATCCCTTTTGCTAACGATGAAGAATTGGCACATATCATGGAATTATTTGATAAAATTTAACAGAATAATTGTGTGAATAAGTACCTAGGCCATTTGATAATTTTCATATTATTTATTTCACTGAACATTCAAGCTCAAGTCGTTATAGATTCAACTCGCTTGCAAACAGACACGTTGAAAAATCAAGCAAAATTGGTATTACAATCTCAAGGTGTGAAGAAATTTACGTCCAAATCGCCAAGTAATTTTAAACCAGATCCGCTAAAAGTAGTGTGGATGGGTGCCATAATACCTGGTTATGGTCAGATATTAAATAAAAAATACTGGAAATTGCCGTTGGTTTATGGCGGTTTTTTGGGTTTTGCCTATGCTATTTCTATGAATTCTTCACGCTATTCTACTTATACAACAGCATACAAAGATATTAATGATGCCGACCCAACAACGAATAGTTATATTTCAATTATCCCTAAAGGATATACTATTGACAATTATGGTGGTATAAGTGGCTACACCAAAATTTTGAAATCGGCACAAGATAATTACCGTCGATATAGGGACTTAAGTATAATTATGTCAATAGGTTACTATGCTATTACACTGGTGGATGCTTATGTGGATGCTCAGTTGTACAACTTTGATATTAGTCCTGATTTATCCTTACGCTTCGAACCTACTTTAATTGACAAAACTTATGGAATGTCCAATTCGTTTGGTATTCAATGCAGATTGAGCATAAAGTAGATTAATTTTTAAAATGAAAATATTATAACAATGCGCTTTATAACCTTTTTTTCTATTACTCTAATTTTCATGTTGAGTTTTTCATCTCTTTATTCTCAAAGACTGGAAAACAAAAACACAGAAAATGGGCTTCAAAAAAATGACAGTACTGTTTCAGTTCCTTTAGAATTTGATTATACGCTCGATTATATGCTCCACTCATGGGTGGTTTTGCGAGCCGATACTTCCAATTGTCAATCCAAAGAAGTTCCACCTTTGGCTTCCGACTCTGTAATAAAACTTCGGTTATCCAAAATGCCATGTTTGATGGAAATGCCCTACAATGCTACAGTTCGTTCATTTATAGATATGTACACTGTAAGAAAAAGACATCAGGTGGAGCTAATGATGGGAATGAGCACCTATTATTTTCCAATTTTTGAGCAGGTGTTGGGAGCAAATAATTTACCACTTGAACTAAAGTATTTACCTATTATTGAATCGGCACTTAACGCCACTGCAGTATCGAGGGCAGGTGCGGCAGGATTATGGCAATTTATGATTGCTACAGGCAGAATGTATGGCTTGGAAATTAGCAGCTTAGTTGACGAACGATTGTCTCCAGTAAAGGCGACCTATGCAGCTGCTCACTTTTTGAAAGATTTATATTCCATTTACGGCGATTGGCATTTGGTAATAGCAGCCTACAATTGTGGTCCAGGAAATGTGAATAAAGCCATACGCCGTGCTGGTGGCAAACGCGATTATTGGGCTATTTATCCTTACCTTCCAAAAGAAACAAGGGGCTACGTTCCTATTTTTATTGCTGCCAATTATACTATCCATTATGCTCCACAACATAATTTGTGTCCAGCCATTGTAAATATGCCTGTTATTGTAGATACAGTTATGGTGCACGAACGGATTCATTTAGAGCAAATTGCATCTGTTTTAAATCTTCCAATAGAGGAGATACGGTTGCTAAATCCACAATATCGAAAAGATATTATACCTGGAAATATAAAACCTTATCCTTTGTGCTTGCCGTTAAATTTTGCCAATACTTTTATTGACAAACAACAAGAAGTGATTGCATACAAAGCTGATGAGTTAGTTAACACCCGTAGGAGTGAGATTAACATTTTACAAGTAGCCACTCCTTTAGCTTCAAGTGGCTCCGAAAGAGTTACTTATCATAAAGTGAAGCGGGGACAGAATTTGGGATACATTGCTGCTAAACATGGTGTATCGGTGGCCAAATTAAAAAAATGGAACCACATTAAAGGTTCAAAAGTAACTGTTGGCCAAAGATTGAAAATATTGAAATAACAATTCTATTAACAACAATTTCAAATTACCAAAAACAGGCTGTCATCCAATTTCTTTATTTTTTATTAAGTAACATGGAAAAACTCTTCTATTCAATATCTGAAGTGGCCGAAATGTTTGGTGTAAATCAATCAAACTTACGTTTTTGGGAAAAAGAGTTTAAACAGCTGAAACCCAAACGAAACGATAAAGCCACAAGATTTTATTCTGCCAGTGACATTCAAATCATCAAGCAAATTATTTTTCTTGTAACTGAGCAAAAACTAACCCTAGACGGTGCCAAACGTAAAATGTCGCAACGAAAAGACACAGTGGTAAAACAACAAGAAGTGGTGGAGCGACTGAAATTAATTAGAAGCGAATTGCTGGGAATATCCAATGAATTAAACGTTTAACTTTCTGGCAACAATCCTAAATTACTTTTACGCATCAATTTTTCATTTAAAACAGCTGTCAATAATAATGAAAACTCAATCTATTCTCTATCTGATAATTTCCCTTTTCATTTTATCATTTCTGAGTGCTTCGGCTCAGAAAAAACCTAAAAATGTGATATTCTTAATTGGCGATGGGATGGGAATTTCACAAATATACTCGGCCATGGTAGCCAATGGAAATAAACTTGCATTGGAACGCTGTACTTATGCTGGATTTTCTAAAACCTATTCTGCCAATAATTTCACTACCGATTCTGGTGCTGGAGGTACTGCTTTGGCCTGTGGCGTAAAAACAAAAAACGGCATGATTGGCATGAGTGCTGATTCTGTGGCGGTAGAATCTATTTTGACATTAGCCAAAAAAAACGAATTAGCTACAGGCATTGTAGTGGCTTGTGGAGTTACACATGCTACTCCTGCGGCATATATAGCACACCAAATTAACCGAAATATGTATGATGAAATTGCAGCAGATTATCTTAAAACAGACATAGATGTATTTATTGGCGGAGGACGTAAATATTTTGAAAATAGAGCCGATGACCGAAATTTAACTAATGAATTAAAGGTCAAAAATTATCAGATTGCTTATAATTTAGCCGATTTAAAAACAATTAGAAATGGAAAACTAGCGGGCTTACTTTACGAAGATCATAATCCTGCCATGCCCGAAAGAGGTAATATGCTACCCGAAAGTACAATGGCAGCCCTAGACATTTTGGACAATAATAAAAAAGGCTTTTTTCTGATGGTAGAAGGGTCGCAAATTGATTGGGCTGCGCACGACAACAATGCAAAGCAAGTGATAAAAGAAATGCTCGACTTTGACAAAACCATTGAAGTGGCTCTCAATTTCGCTCAAAAAGACGGAAATACGTTGGTCATTATTACTGCCGATCATGAAACTGGGGGAATGACCATTTTGAATGGAACTTTTGGGACGGACGAAATGAAAGCTGCTTTTTCTTCCAAAGATCATTCAGGAATTCCAGTACCAATATTTGCTTATGGGCCTGGTGCTGAAAATTTCTCTGGATTTATGGAAAATACCTGTTTTAAAGCAAAAATTGAAAAACTGCTCAAACTTAAAAATTAACTACCCGGCTAATAGTGGCTAAAATGGCTTTGAACACAACTCAGAAACGTTAAAGGATCTCACCATTAAAATCAGTTTTAACCGAGTAAGAATTGTATATTATTTAGATTATGGGAAAAATAGAGTCCGAGAAAAGTACTGTAACTTACATGATTGGTCTTTATTGCCGAAAAAAACATAAACAAAACAGCTTGTGTTTGAAGTGTGAAGAACTGAAAGCTTATGCTCTACAACGATTGGGAACATGTAGCTATGGCGAGCAGAAACCTGCATGCAAAGTATGTAAAACGCATTGCTACAAAGCTACTATGCGAGAACGAATTAGGCAAGTTATGCGATTTTCGGGACCACGAATGATATATTATTATCCGCTCGATTATGTTAGGCATTGGCTAAAAAAAAGCCCTTTGTGATTTATTCATAAAGGGCTTTTTTCATCTGGTTTGTTGATTCAAATTAAGATTATCGACTTTTTATTTTATAACATTATTCTCTGAAATTTGTCTCAAACAAAAACTAGTGTAATGCTAGGTAATTTGTGACGTATTGAATAATTATTAAGTTGTTGCTGCACAAAATCTTCAACCCGATAGCTATCGGGTCTTCAAATCTTCAAATCTTCATCCTCGATAACTATCGGAACTTCAAATTACCACAGCACTAGCATCAAATTCTTCATCAAACTCCAATAAATTCTAAAACGTCTTTATACCCAAATCGCAGTTTAATAAACATTGAAATTAACTTAGCATACACTCACCACAATACTAAAATTAACAGCTATCAACTTCCAACTTGTCAATTAGTTGGCCTAGAAATTATCAATTTCCATTACCCAGCATTAAGGGTTTACCTTCCCTACTAAAGTAACATTACCTAGTTCAATTCCTTAGTTGAACTATGGTTTTCACCTATCATAATACACTGATATTCAGCAATTACCCTATCAAATTTACTACTATTTGCTCTAATTTTGACGTTATGAAACTCGTAATGAAATTGGACAATTTACTGTATCTACCACCCTATAAAAAAAACTAAAAAGTTCAAGAACTCTAATTATTTTTAGGGATTTGGGAAATTTAGACTAAGGGTTTGATTTCAGCACCAAGCTAGACATGCATAAGTATTAACAATAAAAAACGGCAGTTATGAAAACACTTTTTTTCACTTTCGTTCTCTTTATTTCAGTATTAGTTAGCGCTCAGACAATTCCGATGAATAACCGAGTAGAATGGGATAAGGCTGGTAATCAAAAGCTCGTATCAGACCCACAAATGGTTGTGAATGTAATGGATTTTGGGGCTCAAGCCAATGGATTTTCGGATGACAAATCAGCAATCGAAAATGCAATTACTTCATTAAATGGGCGCTATGGTGTAGTATATTTACCTGCGGGTAATTATTTGATTCTGTCTGGATTTACGCTGCCCGATTCAGTAATTTTGCGTGGAGACGGCTCAGAACTAACACATATAAAAATAAATAGCCTCGACGATTGCTTTACTATAAGTGGCTCATCATCAAGTAAATTTACACCCGTAATAGCTGGTTTTGAGATGAATTCAAAATCAATAGTAGTTAAGAATCCATCACTCTTTTCAGTGGATAGTTATGTCGAGATTCGTCAAACTAATAGTGACTGGGATACAAAACAAGTTTCTTGGGCCAATAAAGTGGTTGGTCAGATTTCGAAAGTGATTGAAATTGAAGGCAATATACTTACTCTTGAAGATAAATTAAGAATTAGTTTTAACGCCTCATTAAATCCAGAAATTCAGAAAATAACTCCTAGAGAACATGTTCGGGTTGAAAACTTGAGCATAGAAAGAATTAATAATTCTATAGCATCCACATCCAATATTTTTCAATTCACTTATGCTGCAAACTGCTTAATTTCGGGAGTAGAAAGCATTAAAAGTGAGGGAAGTCATGCCAAAATAAGTCTAAGCTCCCACATTGAAATTACTGGGTCGTATTTTCATCACTCATTTATGTACGATGGTGTGGGAACAAAGGGCTATGGTGTTGTATTAGATTCACATAGCAATCTATGTTTAATTACCAATAATATTTTTAGGCATCTCAGACATGCCATGATGACTAAAGATGGTGCTAATGGTAATGTGTTGGCATACAACTACTCTACAGAGGTTTTTAGAAATGGAAAAAACGAATTTCCATCCGATTTTGGCGGTGATATTTCATTACACGGACATTACTCTTTTGCCAATCTATTTGAAGGTAATATAGTACAAACCATACTAATAGATGAGTACTGGGGTTCTTCAGGTCCTTACAATACTTTTTTTAGAAATAGAATGGAAAAATACGGGTTCTATATGAGCACTTCATCCACCAATAATACCAATTTTGTAGGAAATGAAACTCTCGGTAGTTTTCCTTATGGATTTTATGCAATTAGGGGAAGTGGAAATTTTATTTTTTCAAACAATCGTAATGGCGTTATAAGCCCCTCTACATCAAGCAATTTAACTGACACATCTTATTATTACAAAACAACACCATCCTATTGGGATATTCCTGACAGATGGCCAAGTATCGGAATTCCAAACGAACTAAATCAAGGAACTATTCCTGCCAAAAACCGTTTTAATGCTGGAATCTACACTGTAGCATCGCCAAATTTCAACTCGGGTGCAAGCAAAATTCAAAGTAATAGTACAAAGGAACTTTACCATTTAGAAGTTATTCCGAATCCAGCCAGCCAGTATGTTTTTGTAGATATAAATTCTTCTGGAAACATGGATGCCACACTCATTTTTAGCAACTTACATGGAGAAATAATAAAGCAGGGTAATTTTTATTTTACGGAAAAAGGTATTATTAGAAAAACAATTGATATATCGAGTTTTTCTAATGGAGTGTATTTTATGAGATTAACGACTAAAAACGGCATATATTCTCAAAAATTAATTGTTCAATAAATTTCAATTATAAATTTATATAATGCAACATTTTATTTATTGTTGAATTTAAAACAGAACAAGTTGCGGAATCTATGATATATCAGTTTTATTCGACATTTTCAATTACCTTTGCTAAATGAAAATTATGTCCATCAATAAATCTAAAACTATATGTCATTTTCCGCTCTTGGATTGTCTCCCTCTTTGTTAAAAGCATTGGTCAATCAAAATTATTCTGAACCTTATCCTATTCAAAATGAGGTAATTCCTGCAATTTTAAAAAAACGGGATGTGCTCGGAATTGCCAAAACTGGTTCTGGAAAAACGGCCGGTTATGTGTTACCCATTCTAATGAATTTGCAAGGGAAAACAGTTACCAAAAATCGCCATGTCAACGTGTTGGTTTTGGTGCCAACGCGCGAATTGGCCATGCAAGTGAGCGAAGTTTTCATTACTTTTAGTGCTGGACTGCCCGACAGAGTTAAAACAATGGCCGTATTTGGTGGTGTTTCCATAAATCCCCAAATGATGGCTTTGCAGGGCGTAAATATATTGGTGGCAACTCCCGGCCGCTTGTTGGAATTGGTTGAATCAAAGGCTGTTCACTTATCCGAAATAGAAACATTGGTGCTCGACGAAGCGGACAAAATGCTCAATCTTGGCTTTAGAGAAGAAATGAGTCTTATTTTTAAACTATTGCCAAAAAAAAGGCAAAACCTCTTGTTTTCAGCTACTTTAAATGATGATGTAACGCGGATAAATCAGATTTTGCTCCAAAACCCAATCGTTATTAAAATTGAACAAGAAGAAGATACTTTTGATTTGATTTCTCAACTGGGCTATTTTGTGTGTGAAGAGAAAAAAGGCCCGCTCCTACGCTATCTGATTAAAACCAACAACATGCAACAAGTGTTGGTATTTGCCGATTCGGTTTACAAAGTAGATAATATCTCCGATAAACTGCGCAAAAATGGGATCAAAGCAGCCGCCATTCACAGCAAAAAAAGTCAGGGAGCTAGAACCGAAGCATTAAAAAAGTTCAAATCTGGCGAAGTTAACGTGCTGGTGGCTACCGATTTAATTTCGCGCGGTATTGATATTCAGTTTCTTCCCTACGTTATTAACTACGAGTTGCCTCGTTCCCCCAAAGATTATATTCACCGAATTGGCCGAACAGGGCGCGCAGAATCGCCTGGAGAGGCCATATCGCTCATCTCGCTCGAAGAACAACATCATTTTAGGATTATTCAGAAAAAAATGGGCAAATGGGTAACCATGATTGATAGCGATAAACTTGATTTACAGGGATTTTGAGTATTTTTTAGTATGAAAAATTCTAGGTAAAAGTGAAACCATGTTACCATACTTTTTTCGCTTATATTTTTTAAAACCGAATTTCAAATTTGGAACACAACAGACAATTAATAATTAAAACACATTTATTTATGAAATTTCTTGGAAATATAATTTGGTTGGTTTTTGGTGGCATAATCATTTCTGCCGAATACCTCATATCCAGCATTTTAATGATGCTAACCATTATCGGAATTCCTTTTGGCATACAAACATTAAAACTGGCTGTTTTGGCTTTATGGCCATTTGGTAGCGAAATTCGTGAATCACAACATAATATGGGATGTTTGTCCACAATTATGAATGTTATTTGGTTTTTCGTAGGTGGCATTTGGATTGCTTTGACGCATCTCCTTTTCGGCGTTTTGTTTGCCATAACCATCATCGGACTACCATTTGCTATGCAACATTTTAAACTGGCTGGACTGGCGTTGACACCATTTGGGCGAGAAATAATTTAACTTATTCGCACATTCCAAATTTGCATAGCAGCAGTCAACTCTTACATAATTAGCTTATAATCAATACAGTAATCCCAACAGAAGAAGTCTTTAAGGAATTAGTAGAGCTTAATGCTTATTTAATGTTAGGCAATTTGCGACTTAGGTATTTTTATGATTAAGTTGCTGCTTCACCTTATTTTCAACCCGATAGCTATCGGGTTGAAAATTTTCTATTTTTTTCAAATTAACACAGCACTAGTTCAATATGGTTAAAAACATTCGGTCACTTTTTCATCCCGACGAATTTCAGGGCTGGGGAAAAACAAAAAGATATTTTGAGGGTTGGTATTTCAAGGTTGTAAATGCTGATGAGACCAGAGCATTTGCTTTTATTCCTGGCGTAGCTATGGATGAAAATGGTTTGCATCAAGCGTTTATACAAGTGCTTGACGGAAATAAAGGAACGGCAGACTATCATAAATTTGACATTACAGCATTTAAAGCAAAATCGGGAGCTTTTGAAATTCAAGTTGTTCAAAACTTCTTTTCTAATCATAAAATGCAGCTCCATTTGCCAACTGTAAATGGTGAATTGACTTTCGAAAATCCAACTCCATGGCCCAACAGTTGGTACTCTCCTGGAATTATGGGTCCGTTTTCATTTGTGCCTTTCATGGAGTGTTATCATGGCATTTTGAGCATGGATCACGTTATTAAAGGACAGCTTACGATACTGGGCGAAACAATTGATTTTAGCAACGGACGTGGTTATATGGAAAAAGACTGGGGACACTCGTTTCCAAGTGCCTATTTTTGGATGCAGACCAATCATTTTAGCACGCCCGGCATTTCCTTAAAAGCGTCTGTAGCCAAAATTCCGTGGCTCGGCAGTTCGTTTGTGGGATGCATTGCGGGAGTTTGGCTACATGATAGATTGATACAATTTACAACCTACAATGGGTCCAAGCTGCGGAAATCGTATGTGGACAAAGAAAAACTGGAATTGGTTATTGAAAATGCCAATTATCGCCTCGAAATTTTAGCTCATCGCGAAAAAGTAACTGAATTGGCGTCTCCTATTTCAGGTTTTATGGATGGTAGAATTGAGGAAAGTATGACCTCTAGTATCGAAGTTTTATTGTTCGACAAAAAGAAGAAACTTGTTTTGTTGAAAGATATTGGCCGAAATGCAGGTTTGGAAGTGGCTGGAAAAGTGGCTGAAATAATGTGCTGAAATACACTTTGGTAAGAAATAAACTTAAGATGAATGATTGAAAATCAGATTTTTGAACGTATAGATTACACTACGAATAAAATTCCAAAAGGTGAATATGAGTGTTGTAAATTTTTGAACTGCAATTTTTATACTGCCGATGTATCAAATATTACGTTCAGAGAATGTGAGTTTGATGGGTGCGATTTCAGTTTAGCAAACCTTAAAAATACGGCATTAAACGATGTCAAATTTATTGGTTGTAAATTGCTAGGTGTTCAGTTTGAAGGCTGCAACTCGTTTTTGCTTTCATTCCAGTTTGAAAATAGTCTGTTAAAATTGGCTGTTTTTAGCAAATTAAAATTGAAGAAAACGATTTTTAAAAATTGTAATTTGCAAGAAACCGATTTTTCAGAAGCCGACCTCAGTGGCTCATCCTTTGATAATTGCGATATGGAACGGGCTATTTTTCACAAAACAATATTAGAGAAAGTGGATTTCAGAACAGCATTCAATTATTCCATCGACCCCGAACAAAATAGAATTAAAAAAGCCCGATTTTCGAGCATGGGAGTGGTCGGATTGTTGGATAAATATGGGATTGTGATAGAATAAAAAGCTCGCAATTAAGTACTGAGCTTTTAGCAGAATATTGAGTTTGTAGATTATGTCAAAATTCAGTACATTTGTAACCAAATATAACATTTTATGATTCAATCATTTGAAATAAATAACTTCCGTTGCTTCCATTCTACAAAAGCAACAGGTTTTACTAGAATAAACTTATTGGGAGGCAAAAATAATGCTGGAAAAACTGCATTGTTAGAAGCTCTATATTTAATGGGTAATCCTTCAAACCTGACAATCAACAATATACTTAGATTAAGAAATATAAATCCTGATAAAATGAAAGAATTTCCAGAAACGGCTTGGAATAATTTCTTTTATCAACAAGATAACAGTATTGAAATAACCATAGATTTCATTTTGGATAAAAAGAAAGGAACTGTTTTGATAACTTGTGATGAAATCATAGATGATTACGTTGATTATGTTGAAAATGAAAAAGATACGCAAGGCAAAGAGATATTAGATTTTGTAAAAACTCTTTCTGATACTGAAAAAATCAAATCGTCATTACACATAAATTCAAATTTTAACAACAAAGTTCAGTCTAATGTTTATGTAAGCAATACGAATGGAATTAAAGGGACAAATAATTCTAACGGCAATATCAATATTAACTTTATACCAGCAAACGCAAAACGCTCTGTGAGGCTCTTAACCACTGACTTTGCGAAAGCTAAACTCAGTGGTAATTACCCACTTTTGCTGAAAGCATTTAGGATAATTGATAAAGATATAGAAAGCATAGAGACTTTAAAAACAGATGAAGCTAATTTGTATGTTACAAGAAAAGGTGAAAAACCATTGCAGTTATCGCTTTTTGGGGATGCAATGAATAAAATAACCGATTATATTCTTCAAATAGTGAACAATAAAAATTGTATTCTTTTATTAGATGAAATTGAAAATGGTATTCATTATGAGAATCAGGAAGAAATTTGGGAAATTCTTTTTGAATTGGCTGAAATGAACAATGTTCAAATTTTTGCTACTACCCACAGCAAGGAAATGATTGAAGCATTTAAAAATATAATTATTAAAAATAATTACCAAGATAGTGGGAGCTATTTTGAGATGCTTCGTCATAGAATATCGAATGAAATTCTGATAGAGAAGATGCCAATTTATTTGTTACAAGATAGAATTGAGAAGCAAGAACCAATTAGAGGAGAAGACTCGAATAAAAGAAAAGCGTAGCACTATGAATATTCTAATTGTTGAAAGTGAAACTGATGAGTTTTTCATTCAAGCCCTTGTAAATAAGTTTTCTATTGATAATAAAGTTTGCTGCATAGATGAATTTAAACATAGTAGCTTAAGTAAGGAGAAGTTACAAATTCAGATTGCTAGTGCATTAAGAGATATAAATAGGGGAGCTGGAGTTTCGAAGATTGGGATAATTCTGGATCTAGATAATTCAAATCAAATGGATAGAATCAGCTTGATAAACAGTAGTATTACTCAAGCATTAATTGATTTGAATTACGCTGTTCCCGATGTTTTGTTGGTAGATGTCAATACATTTATTTCAATACCTATCGATTCTGAATTGAACATTAAAATGGCTTGTTATTTTACAAATGTTGATGGACAAGGTGAGCTAGAAACAATTTTGAAAGAAATATCGACACAGGAATCAATTTTTGCAGATTGCCTAGAGCACGGTTGGAGAAATTGTATCACTCAAAAAGGAAAAAATATTGTTGGTCCAAATAAACAAGGTGATATAACTGAAAAAGAAATTCTAAAACTTTGGGTCGATTTTTATAAAAGATTTGACACACTCAAAAAGTCTGACAGAGATTATAAAAATACTAATTGGAAAGGCATAATGCTTGGTAATTCATCCAAAGATAATGTTGCAAGAGGGGAAAGTATATTTGATTTGGATGCTCCGATATTGTCTGAATTGAAATCGTTTTTGGGCTTATTTAATTAACACCCAAAACGCTCCCATTACTCCCCTAAATCCATAGCTCCCGTAATTTCAGCCGATACTTCATTTGTCCATCCCGCTTGCTGAAAAACAGCTGTTTGCACTTTTATAAAACGGATGCTTGATAGTTTTACGGTATTTCCAGCACTGTCCACGGCATTTGAAATGTCAAGTTTGTTGCCTCCAGAAGTTTTGCTGTAATCTATTCCGTGTATATTTTCGGCATATCCTTCTGTAAATCTGCCACGAGGTACTGCCCATAATGTGACGCCCTCACTCGAATTATCATCGTAAGCATCTGGCAAACGCGTGCCAGCAAAGGTAATGCTATCGGCAGTTGTTGCTGGCCACCACCATTTTGCGGAATTATTAGCCCCGTAGCCACAAATAACTTCGCCCACGGCATTTTTGCTGTCCTTCCAAGTTATGTTTGTGCTGTCGGATGAGGCTTTATAGTAGCGAACCCAGTAATTTCGTTGGCTATTTTCAAATTGATTTCCTTTGAGCTCATACCAAGTTTCGTTGGGTTTTCCGTCAGCATTATCGTCTCGCATTACATACACTATGGCTGGTTCGGGTGATACGCCTGGCAATGCAAATACTTCAAAATCTGCACCTTCGTCATTCATTACATCATGATTGAAACCTGCTATCACATAACCCCCAAATCCGCCCAAATATAACCACGATTTTTCGCTTGATGGTTTTCCTATCACGTTTTTTATATCAGTTGCAAATGCTTTTGTGGCATATTGACTTGGTGCAAAAACATACTCAAATACTTCCGAAATATAGGCCGAGTCATCTGTGGGTTCTTCGGCAGGCTCGGTTTTGCACGAAAAAAGAATTATTGAGATAAAAACTGTAGCAATGAATTGAAACTGAGAACTATGTTTTTGACGGTAATGCATGGTGTTAAATGTAGATATTTTAAGGTTTCTGAGCCTGTAAAGCTTTTTAAATTTAGCAGGTTAAACTTTATTCTTCAAAATGATTGGTACTGCGTTGAGAGTTAAAAATCTGCACATATTCTGGGCTGCTTTTCATCATTTCGTCGTGGGTACCTCTGGCAAATATTTCACCCTCTTCTAGCAAAATTATTTGGCCGTAATGCATCACGGGTTCAATTTTTTGAGTCACCGATAGCAACGTAATTCCTGGATAATTTCGTTCCACATTTTCCAGTATTTTCTGTTCTGTTTGGTTATCAACCCGTGCTGTAAAATCATCGAGCAACAGTATTTTTGGGTTCAATGCCAATGCTCTTGCCAACATAATGCGTTGTTTCTGACCACCGGAAAGACTTGTGCCCCGTTCGCTTTCGCTTAGTTCGGCTGTGGCGATGGCTTTTTCGAGCAATTCGTCCGTTACCTTTTCATTGAAAGCTATATTTTCGCGCAAACTCATGTTAAACATCACGCTGTCTTGAAACACAAATCCTATCTGCTGCTGAAATAATGCTTTGTTGTAATCATTTATATTGATGTCGTCGAAAAATATTGATCCGCTAG